>NZ_JZRD01000029.1:0-183599 GCF_000963995.1 Pantoea sp. SM3 | reverse complement strand
TCTTAACTGACAAGCATTACGCCAACAGGGCGACCTTCCTCTCTTTGACGCGCATCAATGCGCGTCTGTCTGCATCACTTCATCAAAAACTTACGCAGCTCAGCAAAGTCTGCCGTCATATTATGCGACAGCAGTGGCAGCTCAGCGCGCTCTGCCAGTTCTTTCGGCAACGGCAGTTCCTGACCCAAAATCTCATCCACGCTCTCTTTGAACTTGGCCGGATGCGCAGTGCCGAGGAACAGACCGAATTCGCCTTCCTGCAGGTTGTCACGCAGCATGCGATAGGCAATCGCCGCGTGCGGCTCAGAGATATAGCCAATTTTCGCCAGCTCACGCATGGTGGCTTTGGTGGTCTCATCCGATACCGCGCCAGACACCAGCTCGGTCAGGCGCCAGGTTTTACGACGGAACAGCTCTTCCACGCGCGGCCAGTTATTCGGCTGGCTGACATCCATGGCGTTCGACAGGGTTGCCACTGTCGCATTCGGTAGCCATTCACCGTTGCCCAGGAAGCGTGGCACGGTGTCGTTGGCGTTGGTTGCCGCGATAAAGCGCTTGATCGGTAAGCCGAGGGATTTCGCCAGCAGACCAGCGGTCAGGTCACCAAAGTTACCGCTTGGCACGGAGACCACCAGCTGATTGCGCTGCTCTTGTGGCAGTTGAGCCACCGCTTCGAAGTAGTAGCAAATCTGCGCCAGCAAGCGGCTGATGTTGATGGAGTTAGCCGAGTTCAGGCCAATCGCTTTCTTCAGCTCTTCGTCATCAAACGCCTGCTTCACCAGCGCCTGGCAGGCATCGAAATCGCCTTCCACCGCGATGGTTTCAATATTGCCGCCCAGCGTACAGAACAGTTTTTCCTGCAGTGGGCTGATCTTGCCCTGCGGATAGAGGATAACGACGCGCACGTTTTCCATGCCGTAGAAGGCATGGGCCACCGCGGCACCGGTGTCGCCGGAGGTCGCGGTCAGAATGGTGATTTGCTCATCAGCGCCCGACACATAAGAGAGCATCTGCGCCATGAAACGACCGCCGAAGTCTTTGAATGCCAGCGTGGGGCCGTGGAACAGTTCGAGGCAGGCCACATCGTCACTGACTTTCGCCACTGGCGCCGGGAAGGCAAAGGCGTTTTTCACGCGCTCAGCCAACTGGTGCGCGGCAATCTCATCGCCAATATAAGCTGAGAGAATTTTGCTGCTGCGGCTGACGAAATCCATCTCCAGCATCGCATCGATGTCGGTCAGTTCGAATTCCGGCAGTTCGAGCGGGAAGAACAGCCCTTGCTGCGAGCCGAGGCCCTGTTTAACGGCCTGAGCAAAACTAACCTGCTCGTTGTGATCCTTAAGGTTGTAGAGTTTCATGCGTTATCCCAAGTTACGTGCGCCAGCCGTATCAAGACGGCAGATATGGACGAAGCCTTCATCGTTCTGCAGATAGTGCTGGCTCAGCCAGTCTGCCATCCGCTGTGCCGTTGCCATCTCGTTGCAAACGGCGAAAAGTGTCGGACCGGAGCCCGAAATACCACAGGCCAACGCACCGATGTCGGCAGCCGCCTGGCGCGCCTCAGCGAAGCCCGGCAGCAGTTTGGTGCGGTAAGGTTCTGCAATCACATCCTGCATCAGTTTAGCTGCCAGCAGCGGCTGGCGGGTATGACAGGCGTGAATAAAGCCCGCCAGCAGACGGCCATGCTTGATGGCATCGTCTTTGCGGTACTGCGCAGGCAGAATCGCGCGTGCTTCAGCGGTTGAGACTTTAATGCCTGGGTAGGCCATCACCCACAGCCAGTCATCAAAGCACGGCACATCCTGTGAGATGATACCGTTCTCTTCAATCATCAGCTGCACACCGCCGAGGAAGCAAGGCGCAACGTTATCAAAGTGCACGCTGCCCGAAATACGCCCTTCCAGCTCGCCCATTAAGGCCAGCAGCTCGGTATCGTTCAACGGCTTGCCGCAGAACTCGTTCATCGCCATCAAACCGGCCACCACCGAGCAGGCGCTGGAACCCAGACCTGAACCGATCGGCATATTCTTTTCCAGCGTCATCGCGACAGGCACTTCTTTGCCAATCGCCTGGCAGAAACGTTCCCAGCACTGATAAACGATGTTCTCTTGCGGATTGGTTGGCAGCTTGCTGACAAAGCGCCCGGTGTTCACCAGGCTGAAGCTGTCGGCCGCCTCTACCGATACGCAGTCACCCAACAGGGTGCCATCCACCGGCGAAACCGCCGCGCCCAGCACATCAAAGCCGACGCTGACGTTACCTATTGAGGCCGGTGCATAAATTTTTACCATCATCAAACTCCCAACTTCCACGACAGTGTACGCAGCAAGTCGGCAAACACGCCGGCCGCTGTGACATCATTCCCCGCGCCGTATCCACGCAGAACCAGCGGGATCGGCTGATAATAGCGGCTGTAAAACGCCAGCGCGTTCTCGCCGTTCTTCACTTTGTACAGCGGATCGTTGCCGTCCACCGCATCGATTTTCACTTTGCAGACGCCGCCTTCTTCAATGGCGCCGACGAAGCGTAACACTTTACCTTCATCACGCGCTTTGGCAACGCGGGCGGCAAAAGCATCATCCAGTTCCGGCAGGCGCGCCATAAACTGCTCAACGTCAGCGATGTCGGTGAGTTCAGCGGGCAGCAGCGGCTCAATCTCGATATCGCTCAGTTCCAGTTGATGTCCCGCTTCACGCGCCAGAATCAGCAGTTTACGTGCCACATCGGTACCGGAGAGATCGTCACGCGGATCCGGTTCGGTAAAGCCCATCTCACGGGCTGTTTTGGTGGCTTCTGATAACGATACGCCTTCATCCAGTTTACCGAAGATAAAGGAGAGCGAACCGGAGAGGATACCGGAGAATTTGATCAGCTCATCACCCGCATTCAGCAAGTTTTGCAGGTTTTCGATCACCGGCAGACCCGCACCGACGTTGGTGTCGTACAGGAACTTACGACGCGATTTCGCCGCGGCCGCACGCATCTGCTGATAGTAATTCCACGACGAGGTATTGGCCTTTTTGTTCGGCGTCACCACGTGGAAACCTTCAGCGAGGAAGTCAGCATATTGATCGGCCACCGCCTGGCTGGAAGTACAGTCCACAATCACCGGGTTCAGCAGGTGATACTCCTTCACCAGACGCATCAGGCGACCGAGATTGAACGGCTCTTTGGCTTCGCTCAGTGCGCCTTTCCAGTTGCTGAGATCGATGCCGTGCACGTTGGTTAACAGCGCACGCGAATTGGCGATACCGCACACGCGCAGATCAATATGTTTCTCTTTCAGCCACGCCTGCTGACGATGCAGCTGCTCCAGCAACGCCGCGCCGACACCGCCCACGCCCACGACGAACACTTCGATCACCTGATCGGTGGCGAACAGCATCTGATGCACCACGCGCACGCCAGTGGTGACTTCATCGTTGCTTACCACCACCGAAATGGAACGCTCGGAAGAGCCCTGTGCAATCGCTACGATGTTGATGTTGGCGCGTGCCAGTGCCGAGAAGAATTTGGCGGAGATGCCGCGTAAGGTGCGCATGCCATCGCCGACCACGGAAATCACCGCCAACTGCTCCAGCACATCGAGTGGATCCAGCAGGCCATCTTTCAGCTCCAGATAGAACTCCTCTTCCAATACACGGCGCGCGCGCGCCTGCTCACTCTGCGGCACGCAGAAACTGATACTGTATTCAGAAGAGGATTGGGTGATCAGCACCACTGAGATGCCGGTGCGCGACATCGCAGCAAACACGCGTGCTGCCATACCGACCATGCCTTTCATGCCCGGACCGGAGACGTTAAACATCGCCATATTATTCAGGTTGGTGATGCCTTTCACCGGGTTCTCATCCAGCTCGCCTTCGCCACCGATTAAGGTGCCGGGCGCTTGCGGGTTAGCGGTATTTTTGATCAGGCAAGGAATCTGGAACTGGGCAATCGGCGCGATGGTGCGTGGATGAAGCACTTTTGCACCGAAGTAAGACAGCTCCATCGCTTCCTGGTAGGACATCGACTTCAGCAGTCGCGCATCCGGCACCTGGCGCGGGTCGCAAGTATAAACGCCGTCTACGTCAGTCCAGATCTCGCAACAATCTGCACGCAAGCATGCCGCCAGCACCGCTGCCGAGTAATCAGAGCCATTACGGCCCAGCACCACCAGTTCGCCCTTCTCGTTACCGGCGGTGAACCCCGCCATCAGGATCATGTGATCGGCAGGGATCTGGCTGGCCGCGATGCGACGGGTTGATTCGGCGATATCCACGGTGGATTCAAGGTAATGACCGACAGCCAGCAGTTTCTCCACCGGGTCGATCACCGTGACTTTGTGGCCGCGCGCCTGCAGCAGCGCTTCCATGATGGCGATAGAAAGCTTCTCACCACGACAGATAATGCCGGCATTCACCGCATCCGGGCACTGGCCCAGCAGGCTGATGCCGTGCAGCACCTGTTTCAGCTGGGCAAATTCCAGCTCAATGCGGGTTTTCAGGCCATCATAATCGAAGCCCGGCTGTGCCTCCGCCAGGCCCTGCAGTAGGTCGGCAAAAATCCGTTCGGCATCGCTGATATTCGTCAGTGCGTCCTGGCCGCTAATGGTTTTCTCAATCATCGCCACCAGATGATTGGTGATTTTCGCTGGCGCAGAGAGCACGGTAGCAACCTGTCCCTGTTGCGCGTTGCTTTCCAGAATATCTGCCACGCGGAGAAAACGTTCCGCATTGGCTACTGAGGTTCCGCCGAATTTCAGCACTCGCATGATTGAAGCTCTCCTGAATTTTTGCCGAAAAAAAAGCCCGCACTGTTTAGGTGCGGGCTTTTTTCTTTGTTTTTCCTGTATGCGTCAGCCCGCACCGTTACCTGTGGTAATGGTGGTGGTAATAATAATTGTGGTGTTCAGGCTGTGATTACGCATTGAGATTTTTTCTGTCTGTCTTTGTCTTGTCCGTCTGCCTTCCAGAAGTAAAGCAAAGCGCACGTTAAGTCAACGAATTTGTCTTAGCCGCGATTTTAAGGCGACTGCGCAGAGTTCGGTTTCTGCGCGTAAATCATATTGGGATCGTTCAAGCGATCGCCCGGTTTCCCGATCTGTCACTATTAAATCCGATATTCACCGATTATTTATCTATAAGTTTTTTTTCTACGTCGTGCAGCAGGCGATGCAGCATGGCGCTATCGCGCTGCTCCAGCAGGCCAATACGCTGATTGATCCAGTCCGCCATTTTGGCATCGTCGCTGACATCCAGCTTCACCAGCAGTTGGTGGAAGCGCTCGCGCAGCGCCTGCAGCTGGTGTTCGTTCGCTACCTCTTTCACTTCTGCCGCGACCTGATTCAGCGCCGACAGCTGATAGCAATACACCATCACCGCCTGTCCGAGGTTGAGTGAAGGGTAATCATTGGCCATCGGAATGCCGGTCAGCAGATCGACCTGATCCAGCTCTTCATTGGTTAAGCCGCTGTCCTCACGACCAAACACCAGCGCGATTCGGCTCAGCCACTGGCGCTTCTCTTGCAGAATAGTTTCGACTTGCGCCGGCGTGGCGTAGTAGCGGAACTTCGCACGACTGCGGGCGGTGGTGGCGACCGAGAAATCGACATCGGCCAGCGCCTCACTCAGCGTGGCGTAGGTTTTGACATTATCGAGAATCTCACCGGCACCGTGCGCAACTCGACGCGCAGCCGGGTCTTGCCAGGCATCGCTGGCAACAATACGCAGTTCGCTAAAACCCATGGTTTTCATGGCACGAGCGGCCGCGCCGATATTTTCCGGACGGGCGGGTGAGACAAGGATCAGGGGGAAATGCATGATTTTTCCATCGAACTGTTAACAACTCGCCCTATGTTGGCACGCAGTGGCAAAAATACCAACCGCACGGACAAGAGAAAATAAGATGTTAAGGATGTTAAAAGAGGATAAAAGCGATGGGGAGAAGATATTGTGGGATATAACTAAAATTTCCACGCTTAATTAATATAAATCTATTGTTTTTCATATTATTAAAATATTATTTCTTGCAGGTTTTAGTTTTACCGTTATGCAGCCAAAATGTAGCAAAAATGCTGCTTTTTGTGAGCTAAGCTGGCATTCCTGGAGAAGTTTTTCATAAAAGTGTTAACGTGCTACACTTGCATTTGATATAAGTCAACGAAGCGTTGTTTTTATGCTTATCGGTTGTTGTTGGTGCTGTTAGGTTGCTGTTAATACGGTTAGGATAAGCGCCAGTCCGATACCCACGGGGCACGCAAATATTCATCCTGACTGGCTGAGCTAACACTGAAGTTGACATAGATGGATGGTGTATTCCGAAGATTATTTCGTACACCGGTTGCGTAAGGCACGCTGTTTTGATGAACAGTAAACGCAGCCATCGTACGCCCTGTTTTCGATTTGTTGGCAAATTTTAGGTAGCGAAACATGCAGACCCCGCACATTCTTATCGTTGAAGACGAACTGGTCACGCGTAACACCCTCAAAAGTATTTTTGAGGCGGAAGGTTACGTGGTCTATGAAGCCACCGACGGCGCCGAGATGCATCAGGTTTTGACGGAAAATGACGTCAATCTGGTGATCATGGATATCAACCTGCCAGGCAAAAACGGTTTGCTGCTGGCACGCGAATTGCGTGAACAAGCAAACGTTGCGCTGATGTTCCTGACAGGTCGTGATAACGAAGTGGATAAAATCCTCGGCCTGGAGATTGGCGCCGATGACTACATCACTAAACCGTTTAACCCACGTGAGCTGACGATTCGTGCACGCAACCTGTTATCGCGCACCATGAATCTGGCGATGCCAAGCGAAGAACGTCGCGCGGTTGAAAGCTATCGCTTTAACGGCTGGGAGCTGGATATTAACAGCCGCTCACTGATCAGCCCGAACGGTGAACAGTATAAGCTGCCACGCAGTGAGTTCCGCGCGATGCTGCACTTCTGCGAAAACCCGGGCAAGATTCAAACCCGTGGCGATCTGCTGAAGAAGATGACGGGGCGTGAGCTGAAGCCGCATGACCGCACCGTGGATGTCACCATCCGCCGCATTCGTAAGCATTTCGAATCCACCCCGGATACGCCAGAAATCATCGCCACCATTCATGGCGAAGGTTACCGCTTCTGTGGTGAATTGCAGGATTAAGTTTGCTGCAGTAAAAGAAAAACGCCCATCAGGGCGTTTTTTTATGCCTCAATGCCACGGCATGATTGGCACAGCGCTCAGCGCATTTTTCGGCGAACCGTCCACCACTTTATCTGAGTAGCTCAGGTAAACCAGCGCATGACGTTTTTGATCATAGAAGCGCACTACCTGCAGCTTCTTAAAGACCAATGAAGTGCGCTTTTGGAACACCACTTCTCCTTGCGCCTTGCCTTGTGCGATTTTATCGCTAAGCTCTACAGGCCCAACCTGCTGGCAGGAGATGGCCGCGTCGGAAGTATCTTCCGCCAGACCTAATCCGCCCTTGATCCCACCGGTTTTCGCCCGGCTGATATAACAGGTTACATTTTTTACGTCGGGGTCGTCGAAGGCTTCCACCACGATCTTATGGTCGGGGCCAAACATCTTGAAAACCGTGTCTACCGAGCCGATCTCCTCGGCCTGAACGCCCGCGCTGAAGAGACAAGTTGCAAGCGTGATTATAAGAAAGCGAGTTATTGTCATTGAGTTACCATTGGCAATCGAATAGATGAGACTGTAATGTACTGTCAATCGAACCCGGAACCAAACCTAAACGGGTTGTAACCCGCATTGATTTAGCACAGCCGATTGACAAACCGCCCCCACGCTTTTGTGCATTTCGTGCTATTATTCGACGACTTCATAGTTGCGCCACCAGAGAGTTATGAGGATGTTTTATGGACCAAGCCGGTATCATTCGCGATTTGCTTGTCTGGCTGGAGAGCCATCTGGATCAACCCCTTTCACTCGATAATGTTGCGTTGAAAGCGGGCTATTCCAAGTGGCACCTGCAGCGTATGTTCAAGGAAGTGACGAGCCACGCCATCGGCGCTTACATCCGCGCGCGTCGCCTGTCGAAAGCTGCTGTGGCCTTGCGCCTGACCAGCCGCCCGATCCTCGACATCGCTTTACAATACCGCTTCGATTCACAGCAGACTTTTACCCGAGCGTTTAAAAAGCAGTTTAATCAAACGCCCGCCTGGTATCGTCGCTCATCGGAATGGAACTCCTTCGGCATTCGTCCGCCGATTCGTCTGGACGATCACCACATCCCTGAGGCCACGTTTGTCACGCTGCCGGAAACGGTGCTGGTCGGGCAAACGCAGAGTTACACCTGTACGCTGGAGCAAATTTCCAGCTACCGTGACGAAATGCGCATCCACTTCTGGAAACAGTTCCTGCTGGAAACCGATACCGTGCCACCGGTGTTATACGGTCTGCATCAGGTACGTGCCAGCCATGAAAAGGATGACGAGCAGGAGATTCTCTACACCACGGCAGTGCCTGCCGATCAGCAGGCATTGAGCATGCAGTCGAATCAAAATGTGATTCTCGAAGCCGGGGATTACGTGCAGTTCACCTATAACGGTGCGCGCAGCGCGCTGGGTGAGTTTATCCTGCTGCTGTACGGCACCTGCATGCCAACGTTGGGTCTGGTGCGTCGCCAGGGTCAGGATATTGAGCGCTTCTTCACGCATGGCGGTAAGAAACGCAGCGAGCCGCCAACGGAAATCCGTTGCGAATACCTGATTCCCATTCGCCCGCAGCAGAATCGCTGATATGAAAATGCCGTCATGATGACGGCATTTTTTTGGCTTCAATCACGGCAGGTCGTCATAAATGACGACCCTACGATTTAACCGCGTGCGCGTTGATCACGAACCCGCAATTTGGCAGAGTGCGTATTCATCACACCCCCACGAATTTGTAGGGTACGCATTCATGCGCACCGAAACCGGATGACAATTAACGCTGCAACTCATCCAGCGCAGGGGCATCCAGATGCGACACATCGCCTGCCGTCTCGACCACCCAACCTGCTGCCAGCCACGCGCTCTGCTGATGATCCACGCGTGAAATAGAGCAGTTGCGCAGGCGCAAACGGCGCTCAGCGTGCGCCGGCAATCCCAACAGCGTACTCACTAACACGCCTAACGCCATACCGTGGCTGACAATCAACGGACGGCTGCCCGCTGGCAGTTCGAGCAACGCGTTCAGCGCGTCGTGCATGCGCGTCGCCATCTCCAGCATCGATTCACCGCCAGGAATACGGCCGTCCTGGGTGCCATCCACCAGCGTTTTACGCCAGCTCTCCTCTTCCGGCGTTAAGCCATCAAGGGGACGCTGTTCGAGACAGCCCATATTCAGCTCACGCAAACGTGCATCAACCGTGACCGTACAACCGCAGGCATCCGCGATGATCTCGGCGGTGCGGCGCGTGCGGCCTAAATCACTGGCAATCACATGGGTGATCCCCTGCGATTTCATCCGTTCGCCCACTTGTTGGGCCTGTTGCTCACCTTTTTCCGTCAGCGGACTGTCGGATTGACCTTGAATGCGTCGGGCCGCATTCCATACCGTTTCGCCGTGACGAACAAGATAGACCTGTAGCATGCTTAATTTCCGTTATACTGCGACAAATTTGCCTTGAGGGTTCAAACAATTATGTACCACGTTGTCGCAGCCACCATCAACCCGGCAAAAATTCGCGCGATTGCTCAGGCGTTCAACGACGTCTTTGGTGAAGGATCCTGCCATATTGAAGGGGTCGAGGTCGAGAGCGGCGTTGCCGCACAGCCGTTAAGCGATGTCGAAACGCGAACTGGCGCACGTACCCGCGTGGCGAATGCGCGTTTGCAGCGTCCTGAATCTGACTACTGGGTAGCGATTGAAGCCGGTATCGAAGGCGATTGTGCTTTTGCATGGATGGTGATTGAAAACGCCCATCAGCGCGGCGAATCACGCTCCGCCAGCTTCACCTTGCCGCCGATTGTCATGGAGGGATTAGCCGCCGGACACGAACTCGGTCACGAGATGGCGCGCTTAACTGGCGTTGATAATATTAAGCAGAAAGGTGGTGCCATCGGTGCGTTTACCAACGGCCTGCTCAGCCGCTCCAGCGTTTACCATCAGGCGCTGATACTGGCACTCTGCCCGTTCACCCATCCGCTGTATCAGCAATAATTAATGGCGGCCTAAGCGCGCTTCCAGCCAGCGTTTCAGCTCGGGAGGCGCCTCTTTCAGACTGTTGGAGCCACGCGTAATGGTGGCGATACCGACACCCAGCTCATTCTTCAGCTCACGCTGGCTCATGTCGCCGTTCATCAGCTCTTCAATAATGCGCAGGCGCGTGCCAAACGCTTCACGTTCATCGGGCGTCATCATCAGTTGCAACAAAGGCAACGACACACCGTCCGCGAAAGCGTTCTGCATCAAATCGATAAAACGCAGCCAGTTATCTTCAACAGGCTGAGCCGCATCCGGCTGGGAAGAAAGAGGTTGGCTCATGAAGGGCTTCCGTACTCATTAGCGAGTACGGAAGCATAGCACAGCTAGTAACGGCGATTCCACTCGCCATCGGCGAGAATCTTATCCGGCTTGCCCATGAAGTAACGGTAGTAGGCGTCATACGCCAGCACATTTTTCACGTAGCCGCGTGTTTCCGAGAACGGAATGGTTTCGATAAACGCCACCGCATCCAGTTTGCCACCGCTGTTATTCAACCAGCTGCGAACCCTGCCCGGCCCGGCATTATA
This sequence comes from Pantoea sp. SM3, assembly GCF_000963995.1. NCBI lineage: Bacteria > Pseudomonadati > Pseudomonadota > Gammaproteobacteria > Enterobacterales > Erwiniaceae > Pantoea > Pantoea sp. SM3. The sequence goes on along the minus strand of NZ_JZRD01000029.1, from coordinate 172,894 downwards.
GGCTGCCGAGGAGAAGATGCGGTTCTGATCGAACTGCTGATAGACGTATTCCAGATACTGCGTACCAATCTGAATATTGGTCTGTGGGTCGAGCAACTGGCTGCTGTTCACATAGCCGGGGATGTTATACATCTTCACGGTATGGCTGGCCGTTGCTGGCATCACCTGCATCAAGCCACTGGCACCAACCGGCGAACGCGCTTTCGGATTCCACGCACTCTCCTGGCGGGAGATCGCCATAGCATAGCTCTGCGGAATACCTTTATCGCTGGTGTATTGCTGATACAGATTGCGCCATGCCAGCGGGAAGCGCTCTTTCAGGCTATCCCACATTTTCGCGGTAATAGTGGCCTGCACACTGAGATCCCACCAGTCCTGCTCGTTGGCGTAACGCGCCAGCATCTGCTGCTGCGAATGGGTCTTGCTGGAGATCAGATTGGCCCACTCACTGCGCGCCAGGTTATCCAGCCCCCAATACATCAGCTCACGCACGCGCGCCAGTTCAGGCCCCTGCACCACCGAGTTGTCTGCCGCCGGGGCCTGGTCGATCTGCAATGGATATTCCACACCGAGACGTTGCGCCGCCACCATCGGGTAGAAACCACGAGCCTGCATCAGCTTGCGCAGAATTTCATCGGCTTCTTCTTTGCGCCCCTGAGAAATCAGCAGATCGGCCTGCCAGTATTGCCACTCATCTTTTTCTTTGGCTTCAACCGGTAAACGAGCGATCCAGGTGTTCAGTCCACGACGATCATTCTGACTCAGTGCCAGCCGCACACGGCGTTCCACCAGCGCAGTGGATTCACTGTTCATCACCACTGCATCACGCCAGCGCGCCTGCTCGGAAGTCAGATTCGCGCCCATCATGCGCCACACCACGGTTTCCTTCAGATCCTGCTCTTCCGCCGGGCTCATTTTCTGCGCCTGTACCAGTTGCGGGATCATCATGCGCGCATTATCCATGTCTTCACGCGCGACGCGGGCAAAGGCATAACTGGTGGCCATCCGAGTGAAATCGGTCGGACCGAGGCTACTGGCAAACGTGGTGACGGTCTGCGGATTTTGCTGCAGCGCAATCAGCGCGCTGGAGGTGGTCTGGTAATCCGCGGGCAACATTTTGGCCAGGTAATTGACCAGACTGTCGTTGCCGGCTTTCATCGCCAGGCGAATACGTTCGAGAATGGTAATCGGCGACATCTGTCCGGACGCTTGCCACACCGAGAACAGCTGATCGCAATCATTAGGTAACGCGGAACCGCGTAGCCAGATCGATTTCGCGCCATCAAACGCTACCTGCTGTTGGCCGGTAGCCCACTTGGCGTAATACCAGTTACAGCGCGCCTGCACCGGTTTTGGCTCATCCGGGCTGAAGCTCAATACGCCCTGCCAGTCCTGACGATGTGCCAGCACGTTGACGAAGCGTGTCGAGAGCGAACGCGCCGGTGGCAGCGTTGGATATTGCTGAATGAAATTCTTCACCGCCAGCGGCGTCTCTTGATCGAGATCCTGCGCCAGCAAACGGTATTGCAGATACGGATAGAGCGGATAATCCTGCAGCGTTGGCATCAGCTGCGAGACCTGGTCCATTTGATTGTTATCCCAGGCTTGTTTGATTTGCGCATAGCGCTGTCTTTGTTGATCCAGCGAGTCGGCCCACACGCTGCTTGCCGTGCTGACCAGACAGATCCCTATCATCCAGTTACGCCACTTCTCCACTCTGCTCTCCTCTCTGCTGCGATCCAGCTCATGCCAGACTTAACTCATGCTAACCAGGCCAACGGTCTCTTGCCATGTTCTTCACAAAATTTACGCAGGCGCACCGTGATTGCACACCGTCTGCGCTGTGACTGTGCAAATTATCATCACAAAATCTTATGTCATATCAATTAGCTACGACTATTCATTTACTTACAAAAATGGCACGCGCTTTGCTCTGTTGAATTCCATCTTGTATACCAGTTGGAATTCACTCATGGCAGCAACCTTCGGATACACGCTTCAGGATTGGCAACACCGCTACCAGCAGGACCCACAGTGCATCAGCACCTTGTTGGCAGCACACCTCGACGCCATCGACCAGCAGGATAACGCCTGGCTGTATGTCGCTTCGCCCGCTCAATTGCAGGCGCAAATTGAACCCTTGCTGGCCAGCTACTTGCGCAATCCCGCTGCACTGCCGCTGTTTGGCGTGCCGTTTGCGGTGAAAGACAATATCGATGTGGCAGGCTGGCCGACCAGTGCCGCCTGCCCGGCCTTAACCTACACGGCTGAAACCGATGCCTTTGTGGTCGCACAGCTCAAAGCAGCCGGTGCGGTGGTGATCGGTAAAACCAACCTCGACCAATACGCCACAGGGTTAGTCGGCACGCGTTCTCCGTTCGGTGCAGTCAGCAACACCTTTAACCCCGAATATGTGAGCGGCGGTTCCAGCTCCGGTTCTGCTTCGGTGCTGGCACGCGGCCTGGTGGGCTTCTCGCTGGGCACCGATACCGCCGGTTCCGGCCGCGTCCCGGCAGGTTTTAACAACATCGTCGGTCTTAAACCGACCAAAGGCTGGTTCTCGGCCAGCGGCGTCGTGCCTGCTTGCCGTTTGAATGACACCATCTCCGTCTTCGCCCTGACCGTAGAAGATGCCTTCGCCGTTGCCACCGCTGCAGGCGGTTACGATGCCGGAGATGCCTACTCGCGCAGCAATCCGCACACCGCGCCTGCCAGCTTCAAGGCTCAACCTGATTTCGCCATTCCCGCCACGCCTGAATTCTTTGGTGATAAGCAGGCCGAAGCAGCCTGGTTACGTGCACTGGATCAACTGCAAGCGGGCGGCGCGACGCTGCATCCGATCGACTTCACCGCATTCCACCAACTGGCGGAACAGCTTTATTACGGCCCGTGGGTTGCCGAGCGCACTGTCGCTGTCGGTGAGATGATCAATCGCCCGGAAGAGATGGACCCGGTGGTGTACGGCATTGTCAGCAGTGGCCTGAAATACACCGCCGTCGAGGCTTACCAGGCGGAATACCTGCGCGCTGAGCTGACGCGTCAAATCCAGCAAACCCTGGCGCAGTTCGATGCGGTCGTGGTACCGACCTCGCCGACCATTCACACGCTGGAAGAGATGAAGCAGGAACCGGTGCACTACAACTCGCAGTTTGGCACCTACACCAACTTCACTAACCTCGCTGATCTCAGCGCGCTGGCGCTACCTGGCCCGTTCCGCGCGGATGGCCTGCCTGCTGGCATCACGCTGATTGCACCGGCCTGGCAAGATCGCGCATTAGCAGGCTTCGGCCTGAAGTGGCAGCAGCAGATGGCGCTGACGTTGGGCGCCACTGGCAAAGCTCAGCCGATGCAACATGCCGCATTGCCCGTTTCTAAAGATCACGTGCGCGTGGCGGTGGTCGGTGCGCACCTCACCGGCATGCCGCTGAATTTCCAGCTCACCACCCGCAACGCCGTGTTGGTGGAGGAGACGCAAACCGCCAGCCACTACCGTCTGTTTGCCCTACTTGATGGCCCGATTAAAAAACCCGGCCTGCTGCGCGCTGAAAGCGGCTCAGCCATCACCGTGGAACTGTGGGATATCCCGCTGGCACGCTTTGGCGAATTCGTGGCGGAAATCCCGGCACCGCTCGGCATTGGCTCACTGACGCTGGCTGATGGCCGCGTGGTGAAAGGCTTTATCTGTGAACCGGCGGTGCTGTCGCAGGCGCTGGAAATTACCGAATTCGGCGGCTGGCGCAACTGGCTGGCCTCTCAGGGGAGTAAATAACCATGTTCAGCACCGTACTGATCGCTAACCGTGGCGAAATCGCCTGCCGTGCGATTCGCACCCTGAAACGTCTTGGTGTGAAGAGCGTCGCCGTTTACTCCGATGCCGACCGTAACGCGCGCCATGTCAAAGAAGCCGATGTGGCGATCGCGCTGGGTGGCGATAAAGCCAGCGACAGCTATCTGCGCATCGATAAGATTCTGGCCGCCGCCAAAGAGACCGGCGCGGAAGCCATCTGGCCAGGCTACGGCTTCCTCTCCGAAAGCCTGCCGTTTGCCGCCGCCTGTGAAGAAGCGGGGATTGCGTTTGTTGGCCCGACGGCGCAGCAGATTGGCGAGTTTGGCCTGAAGCACCGCGCGCGTGAACTGGCGGACAGCGCAGGTGTGCCGATGACGCCTGGCACACCGCTGCTCAACTCGCTGGAAGAGGCGCTCAGCGCGGCAGAAAACATCGGTTATCCGGTGATGCTGAAAAGCACGGCGGGCGGCGGCGGTATTGGCTTAACCCGCTGTGACGACGCCGATGCGCTACGTAACGCGTGGGAAAGTGTACGTCGTCTCGGCGAACAGTTTTTCAGTGATGCAGGCGTGTTCCTGGAGCGCTTTATCGACCGCGCGCGCCACGTTGAAGTGCAGATTTTTGGTGACGGCAGCGGCAAAGTGATCGCCCTCGGAGAGCGTGACTGCTCATTGCAGCGTCGCAACCAGAAAGTGGTGGAAGAGACCCCGGCACCGAACCTGCCGCAGGCTACGCGTGAGGCACTGCTCTCTTCGGCCGTGCGTCTGGGCGAGCTAGTGAGCTATCGCAGCGCCGGTACCGTGGAATACATCTACGACGCCGCACAGGATGCGTTCTACTTCCTCGAAGTGAACACCCGCTTGCAGGTTGAGCATCCGGTGACGGAGTGTGTCACCGGGCTCGATCTGGTGGAGTGCATGCTGCAAGTCGCCGCCGGTGATGCCATTGACTGGGCGCGACTGCAACAGGCACCCAAAGGCGCATCGATTGAAGTGCGTATCTACGCCGAAGATCCACTGAAAAACTTCCAGCCAAGTCCCGGCACCCTGACCGGCGTCAGTTTCCCGGATGGCGTGCGCGTCGATGGCTGGATCGATACCGGCACCGAAGTCTCAGCGTTTTACGATCCGATGATTGCCAAACTGATCGTTCACGCCGACACGCGTGAGGCGGCGCTGGCGAAAATGCAGCAGGCGCTGGATGCCACGCAGCTGCACGGCATCGCCACCAACCTCGATTATCTGCGCCAGATTGTTGCCACCGAAGCGTTCAGCAGCGGCAAAGTCTGGACGCGTTTCCTCGACAGTTTTACGCCGTCTGCCAGCGTGATTGAAGTGCTGCAACCGGGTACCTTCAGCAGCATCCAGGATTTCCCTGGCCGCCTCGGCTATTGGGATATTGGCGTGCCACCTTCAGGCCCGATGGATGACTTTGCTTTCCGCCTCGCAAACCGCATTGTCGGCAACCACGACAGCGCCGCCGGGCTGGAATTCACTCTGCAAGGCCCGACGCTGCGTTTCCACAGCGATGCGGTGATTGCGCTAACCGGCGCGGATTGCCCGGCAGAACTGGATGGCGCCAGCCTCAATTACTGGCAGCCAATCAGCGTCAAAGCAGGGCAAACCTTGACGCTGGGCCGCGCTCAGAGCGGTTGCCGCACTTATTTGGCGGTACGCAACGGTTTCGATGTGCCGGAATATCTTGGCAGCCGTTCAACCTTCTCACTCGGCCAGTTTGGCGGCCATGCCGGACGCACCCTGCGCGTCGCGGATATGCTGCCGATCTCTCAGCCGCTGCTGGCCGCCTGCACCACGCCCGCGCCGATCAGTGAACCGCAAGCGCTCGATCACGCGCTGGTGCCGCACTATGGCAGCGAATGGCGCATCGGCGTGCTGTACGGCCCGCACGGCGCACCGGATTTCTTCACCCAGGCTGCCATCGACGAGTTCTTTGCCAGCGACTGGCAGGTGCACTACAACTCCAACCGCCTCGGCGTACGTTTAGTCGGGCCAAAACCGACCTGGACGCGTGCCAACGGCGGCGAAGCCGGGCTGCACCCTTCTAACGTGCACGACTGCGAATACGCGATTGGCGCGGTGAACTTCACCGGTGACTTCCCGGTGATCCTGACCCATGACGGCCCGAGCCTCGGTGGCTTCGTCTGTCCGGTGACGATTGCTAAAGCGGAGCTGTGGAAAGTCGGTCAGGTAAAACCGGGCGACCGCATTCGCTTCCACCCGATCAGCGCTGACGAAGCGGTGGCGCTGGAGAAAGCGCAGGCGCACAGCGTGGAAACTCTGCGCAGCACTCATGCGCCAGCCTTTGAGGTGCCTTCACTGGCGGCCAGTAACATCGGCTCTGCTACCCTGCTGGCGGCATTACCTGCGACGTCCACCACGCCTGCTGCCGTGTATCGCCAGGCCGGGGATAAATACGTGCTGATTGAGTACGGCGATAACGTGCTGGATCTGGCGCTGCGTCTGCGTGTGCATCTGCTGATGAATGCGCTGCGTGAACGTGCGGTGCCTGGCGTGGAAGAGCTATCGCCTGGCGTGCGCTCATTGCAGGTGCGCTATGACAGCCTGATCCTCAGCCAGAAACAGCTGATGAATCTGCTGCTGGAACTGGAAGCCGGACTCGGTGATGTCAGCCAGCTGAAGGTGCCGTCACGTATTGTCTGGATGCCAATGGCGTTTGAAGACAGCGCCACACTCGGTGCCGTCGAGCGTTACAAAGAAACCGTTCGGGCCACTGCGCCCTGGCTGCCAAACAACGTCGATTTTATCCAGCGTATTAATGGGCTGGAGAATCGCGAAGCGGTGCGCGATACCCTTTTCGATGCCAGCTATCTGATCCTCGGCCTGGGCGATGTCTATCTCGGTGCGCCTTGTGCCGTGCCGATCGACCCGCGCCATCGCCTGCTCAGTTCCAAATACAGCCCGGCACGTACCTTTACCGCCGAAGGGACGGTCGGTATTGGCGGGATGTACATGTGCATCTACGGCATGGATTCCCCTGGTGGCTATCAACTGGTGGGTCGTACGCTGCCAATCTGGAACAAATTCCTCAAGAACGACCAGTTCGCGGCGGATGAGCCATGGCTGCTGCACTTCTTCGATCAGGTGCGCTTCTATCCGGTGACCGAAGATGAACTCATTCAGCTACGCGATGACTTCCGCGAAGGCCGCGCCACGGTACGCATCGAAGAAACCCTGTTTGATTTCGCTGCCCACCAGCAATTCCTCGCTGAACACGCCGACTCGATTGCCGAATTCCGTCAGCGCCAGTCAGCCGCTTTCGAACAGGAAGTGACGCTATGGGCGCAGGAAGAGCAGAACGCGCCGCTGACCAGTGAAGAGACGCTGATGGCCCCGGAAGCCGACGAAGATGCACTGGCGGTCTGTGCCGATATGAACGGCAACATCTGGAAAGTGCTGGTGCAGCCAGGTGACGCGGTGGAAGCCGGTCAGACGCTGATCATCGTCGAAGCAATGAAAATGGAATTGGCGATTGTCGCGCCGCAGGCCGGCACGGTGAAACGCATCGCCTGCCAGGCAGGACGTCCGGTGAGTCCGGGCGATACCTTGCTGTGGCTGGAATAAGGAATTCACATGAATCAAAGCCCACGTAGCAAAGGCCGCCCAGAAGCACTGGCGGAGAAGGTTTATCAGGCACTGAAACAAGACATTTTTGAGTTTCGTTTGATGCCCGGTGACCGCTTTAGCGAAAACGAAATCGCCGATCGGCTCGACGTGAGCCGCACGCCGGTGCGTCAGGCGCTGTTCTGGCTGGAGCGCGAGGGCTATGTCGAAGTGTGGTTCCGCAGCGGCTGGCAGGTGAAGCCGTTCGACTTCGAATACTTCGAGGAACTGTACGACTTCCGCACCGTGCTGGAGCGCGAAGCAGTACGCCGCCTGTGCGCGCTGCCACCGCTGGCCTGTGCGGAGATCCTGACCGAACTGAAAGGCTTCTGGATCGATGCGCCACGCCTTGAGGATGGCAAAGCGGTGTCGGCGCACGATGAAGCCTTTCACATGGCGCTGGTGGCCGCCGCTGGCAATCAGGAGATGGCACGCATCCACGCCGAACTGACCGAAAAAATCCGCATCATCCGTCGTCTCGACTTTACCCGTGACGACCGGGTAGATGCGACATACCGCGAACACGCTCAGATTTTACGGGCGATTTTTCAGCAAAAAACCGAGGAGGCACAACGCATTTTAACCGACCACATCGCTGTCAGTAAGGCAGAGGTCAGAAAGATCACATTGCATATGTTACAGCAGGCCCGGCTTCAACCCATTGAATAAAAACACTAACACATTTAGAGGGTTAACGATGAAAAGACGTTCGTTGCTAAAAGCTTTTGCGCTCTCCGCCACTGTGGCCAGTTTGGGCTTTACCTTTGGTGCCCAGGCCGCTGATACCATCAAAGTCGGCATCATGTCGTCGCTTTCCGGCACCATGGCGATCTCCGAGACGCCGCTGAAAGACGTGGCCCTGATGACCATTGATGAAATCAACGCCAAAGGCGGCGTGCTGGGCAAAAAGCTGGAACCGGTGGTGGTCGATCCGGCATCTAACTGGCCGCTGTTCGCGGAAAAAGCGCGCCAGCTGTTAACGCAGGATAAAGTCGCGGCAGTATTCGGTTGCTGGACCTCGGTCTCACGTAAGTCGGTGCTGCCGGTGTTTGAAGAGCTGAACGGCCTGCTGTTCTATCCCGTGCAGTATGAAGGCGAAGAGATGTCGCCAAACGTGTTCTATACCGGTGCCGCCCCTAACCAGCAGGCGATTCCGGCGGTGGAATATCTGATGAGCGAAGACGGCGGCAGCGCCAAGCGCTTCTTCCTGCTGGGTACCGATTACGTCTACCCGCGCACCACCAACAAGATCCTGCGCGCCTTCCTGCACACCAAAGGCATTCAGGATAAAGACATTGAAGAGGTCTACACGCCGTTTGGTTACAGCGATTATCAGACCATCGTTTCTAACATCAAGAAGTTCTCCGCCGGTGGCAAAACCGCCGTGATCTCCACCATCAACGGTGACTCCAACGTGCCGTTCTACAAAGAGCTGGCTAACCAGGGCATCAAAGCCACGGATATTCCGGTAATCGCCTTCTCGGTTGGCGAGGAAGAACTGCGCGGGATTGATACCAAACCGCTGGTGGGTCAGTTAGCCGCATGGAACTACTTCGAATCGGTGGATAACCCAACTAACGCGAAATTCGTGGCGGATTACCGTGCTTATGCCAAAGCGCACAACCTGCCGAACGCAGGTACCGTGGTGACCAATGACCCGATGGAAGCGACCTATGTCGGCATCCATATGTGGGCGCAGGCGGTAGAAAAAGCGGGGACCACCGATGTGGACAAAGTGCGTGCGGCGATGGCCGGACAGACCTTTAAAGCGCCGGACGGCTTCACGCTGACCATGGATAAAACCAACCACCATCTGCATAAGCCAGTGATGATCGGTGAAGTGGAAGAGAACGGTCAGTTCAACGTGGTGTGGCAGACCGATAAGCCAATCCGCGCTCAGCCCTGGAGCCCGTATATCGCTGGTAATGATAAGAAGCCGGATTATCCAGTGAAATCGACGAAGTAATGCCGTGGTCGCCTTCAAGGGCGACCCTACAAACTTCGCTCGGATAATGTCGAGGCGTCATTCATGACGTAATGACGCTCACTTAAGCCAATGAGTCCGTATTTAACCCGGCGTTCATGAATGCGTTCCCTATGAAAATGCACCGGACAACGTAGGGTCGTCAATTAGGGTGGCCCTGCAAACTTTGCCCGGACAACGTAGGGTCGTCATTCATGGCGACCGTTTTCAACACTGCACCACCGTAACAGGACGATAACCATGATCCTCCGCCGTTATCTTTGCTGTCTGCTGCTGCTCCTGCCGTGGCTCGCCCAGGCGGGCGATGGCGCTGATTTCGCCGCCGCCAGCCGCACTGAACAGGCCAATCTGCTGCAACAGTGGGCGGCCACTCCGCAAGCCAGCCGCTTGCCGCTGCTGCAGGCGCTGCGTAACGAAAGCATGGTCATCGACCAAAATAAACAGCCGTTCAGCAAGCAGGATGACAAACTCATCCCGCTGGACAGCGCACAACAGCCGACGGGTGAAACCAAAAAGCTGTTTATGAACAACCGGCTGCGCGTGTTAATCGCCAGCGCCCTCGCCGCCCACCAGCTGGTGAGCGATGATCCGGCTATCCGCCTGCGTGCCGCACAACAGTTGCAAAACGATGGAGCGGCCGATCAGTTGCCGCTGATCGAACAGCGCCTCGCCGTGGAAAAAGACACTCAGGTTCACGCCGTGCTCGCCATGGCCGCCGCCAACCTGCAACTGGCCAGCCCGGATGCCGCCGTACGCCTCAAAGCCGTCACGCTGCTCGGTGAATCCAGCGATCCTAATATGCAGGCCAGCCTCAATCGCTTAACGCAGGCCAGCAACGAACCCGATGCGCAGGTGCGCGCCGCGGCCACGGAGAGCCTGCAACAAATCAAACATCGCCTGATGTGGGGCGATCTGTTCGGTCAGGCGTTTACCGGCCTGTCACTCGGCTCGATCCTGCTGCTGGCTGCGCTGGGTCTGGCGATCACTTACGGCCTGCTTGGCGTGATCAACATGGCGCACGGTGAGATGCTGATGCTCGGCGCGTACGCCACCTGGTTTGTACAAAACCTGTTCCAGCAGTTCGCACCGCAGTGGCTGGCGTGGTATCCGCTGCTGGCGCTGCCTGTGGCATTTCTGATCACCGCAGGCATTGGCATGCTGCTGGAGCGTACCATCATTCGCCATTTATACGGCCGCCCGCTGGAAACCCTGCTCGCTACCTGGGGCATCAGCCTGATGCTGATCCAACTGGTGCGCATGCTGTTTGGCGCACAGAACCTGGAAGTGGCTAACCCAAGCTGGCTGTCTGGCGGCTGGCAAGTGCTGCCTAACCTGGTGCTGCCGTACAACCGCATTGCGGTGATCCTGTTTGTATTTGCCGTGCTGGGCCTCACCTGGCTGCTGCTCAATAAAACGCGTCTGGGCCTGAGCGTGCGCGCCGTGACGCAAAACCGTGCCATGGCCGATTGCTGCGGCGTACCAACCGGGCGCATCGATATGCTGGCGTTTGGTCTGGGTTCCGGCATTGCCGGACTGGGCGGCGTGGCGCTGTCGCAACTCGGTAACGTCGGCCCGGAACTCGGCCAGGGTTACATCATCGACTCTTTCCTGGTGGTGGTGCTGGGCGGCGTAGGCCAACTGGCGGGGACTGTGGTTGCCGCCTTTGGTCTGGGCATCCTCAACAAAGTGCTGGAACCGCAGATTGGTGCGGTGCTGGGTAAAATCCTCATCCTCGTGCTGATCGTGCTGTTCATTCAGAAACGTCCACAGGGCCTGTTTGCCTTCAAAGGGAGGGTAATAGACTGATGAGCCAACCCCTGACGTTAACGCTGACGCGCAAAGCGCCGCGCCTCAGCATCAGCCTCGGCATCGTGATCACCTTGCTGCTGCTGGTGCTGCCGTTCTGCGCTCTGCTACCGGCCACGCATCCGCTGGCAATTTCCACCTATACGCTGACCTTGATCGGCAAAATCCTCTGCTATGCGATTGTCGCAGTGGCGCTGGATCTGGTGTGGGGCTATGCCGGATTGCTGTCTCTTGGACACGGCCTGTTCTTCGCATTGGGTGGCTATGCGATGGGCATGTACCTGATGCGCCAGGCATCGGGCGAGGGCTTACCAGCCTTTATGTCGTTCCTGTCGTGGAATGAGCTGCCGTGGTTCTGGGCGGGTACCCAGCACTTTGCCTGGGCGCTGTGTCTGATCATGCTGGTGCCGGGTTTGCTGGCGCTAGTGTTCGGCTACTTCGCCTTCCGCTCAAAAATCAAAGGCGTTTACTTCTCGATCATGACGCAGGCGCTGACCTATGCAGGCATGTTGCTGTTCTTCCGTAATGAAACGGGCTTTGGCGGTAACAACGGTTTTACCGGTTTCACCACCCTGCTCGGCTTTAACGTGACCGCCACCGGCACGCGTATTGGACTGTTTGTCGCCACCGTGCTGCTGTTGTTAATCAGCCTTGGCATTGGCTTCGCACTGGCGCGCAGCAAATTTGGCCGGGTGCTCACCGCCGTGCGCGATGCAGAAAACCGTTTGATGTTTGTCGGTTACGACCCCAAAGGCTTCAAGCTGTTTGTCTGGACGCTGTCGGCGGTGTTATGCGGTCTTGCGGGTGCGCTGTATGTGCCGCAGGTCGGCATTATCAATCCCAGTGAAATGTCGCCGACCAACTCGATTGAGGCGGCTATCTGGGTGGCACTCGGCGGGCGCGGCACCTTAATTGGCCCGCTTTTAGGGGCCGCGATTGTAAACGGAGCCAAAAGCTGGTTCACCGTGGCCTTCCCGGAATATTGGCTGTTCTTCCTCGGCCTGATGTTTATCCTCGTCACGCTGTTCCTGCCGCGTGGTGTGATTGGCCTGCTGCGCCGGAGGCGTGATGACTGAGCAACTGTTTACCCAACCCCATCCGGCGGACCGCCATCGCGATCAGAGCGATCCGGTGCTGCAACTGGAGAAGATCAACGTCTCGTTCGATGGCTTCCGCGCGCTTACCGATCTGTCACTGAAGATCGGCGTCGGTGAACTGCGCTGTGTGATCGGCCCCAACGGCGCGGGCAAAACCACGCTGATGGATGTGATCACCGGCAAAACCCGTCCCGATAACGGGCAAGTGATCTATGACCAGGACACCGATCTCACCCGCATGTCGTCGGTGGAGATCGCTCGGGCCGGCATTGGCCGCAAGTTCCAGAAACCCACGGTTTTTGAAGCCTTAACGGTGTTTGAGAATCTGGAAATCGCGCTGAAAAACGATAAGTCGGTGTGGGCTAGCCTGCGCGCACGACTCAACAGCGAACAGCAGGATCGCATCGATGAGGTGCTAAAACTGCTGCGGCTGAGCGGTGAACGCCAGCGCAAAGCGGGCTTGTTGTCGCACGGTCAGAAGCAGTTTCTCGAAATCGGCATGTTGTTAGTGCAGGACCCGCATCTGCTACTGCTCGACGAACCCGCGGCGGGTATGACCGACGCGGAAACCGAGTACACCGCCGAGCTGTTCCGTAGTCTGGCGGGCAAGCATTCGCTGATGGTGGTGGAACACGACATGGGTTTTGTCGAGACTATTGCCGATCACGTCACGGTGCTGCATCAGGGCCAGGTGCTGGCAGAGGGATCGTTACGCGAAGTGCAGGCGAACGATCGGGTCATCGACGTTTATCTGGGGCGCTAAAATGCTGCAAGTATCCGAACTGAATCAATATTATGGCGGCAGCCATATTTTGCGCGGTCTTTCGTTTGAGACGAAACCGGGCGAAATTACCTGCCTGCTGGGCCGCAACGGCGTGGGCAAAACCACGCTGCTGAAATGCCTGATGGGGCTAATCCCGGCAAAATCCGGTGAGATTCGCTGGCAGGATAAGGTGATCAACAGCCGTAAGCCGCACCAGCGTGTGCAAGCGGGTATTGCTTATGTGCCGCAGGGCCGCGAAATTTTCCCGCGCCTGACGGTGGAGGAGAATCTGCTGATGGGGCTGGCACGCTTCTCGGGATCGCAGTCCAAATCCGTGCCCGAGGAGATTTACCAGCTGTTCCCGGTGCTGCGCGAAATGAAGGCCCGACGCGGCGGCGATCTGTCCGGTGGGCAGCAGCAGCAGCTGGCAATCGGTCGTGCTTTGGCATGTAAGCCGCAGCTGTTGATCCTTGACGAGCCGACCGAGGGGATCCAACCGTCGGTGATCAAGGAGATCGGTGCGGTGATCCGTCAGTTAGCCCAGCGCGGGGATATGGCGATCTTACTGGTGGAGCAGTTTTACGATTTCGCCGCCGAGCTGGCGGATCAGTATCTGGTGATGTCGCGCGGTGAGATCGTGCAACGCGGCTCGGGCGCGAATATGGAAGCAGAGGGCGTGCGCGGGCTAGTGGCGATTTAACCGTAGGGTGCGCATTCAGGTACAAACCGGGCACATGGGTTACAGTTATAAATGGCGCCCCTACGGCTCAATGCCTATCGCTATAGCGGCGCCATTTATTGTGTGAAATTACTGAGCCGGTTTCGACTCCAACTGGAACACGCTGATATTCTCCACCAGCGAGCCGACCTGCTGATTCAGCGCACGCGCCGATTGAGCGGACTGCTGTGACAGCGTGGCGTTCTGCTGGGTGGCGGCATCCATATGCGTCACCGCCAGGTTCACCTGCTCAATACCCACGCTCTGCTCCGCGCTAGCGGATGAGATGTTCTCCATCAACTCGCACAGCTGCTTCACGCTCTCGACGATCTCCTGCATCGACGATCCCGCGCCTTTCACCAGCGTATTGCCCTGCGCAATCAAACTCACTGAACGATCGGTCAAACCACGAATATCACGCGCTGCGGAAGCCGATCGCTGTGCCAGCGCACGCACTTCCGATGCCACCACCGCAAAGCCACGACCATCATTACCCGCACGCGCCGCTTCGACCGCTGCATTCAGTGCCAGAATATTGGTCTGGAACGCAATGCCATCAATCACCGTCACGATCTCATTGATCTCACGTGAAAACTGGTGAATCTCGCCCATTGCCACCACCACTTTCTCCACCACCTCGCCGCCCTCGCCGGCGCGCTGGCGAGTATCACGCGCGATGTCGCTGGCATGGCGTGCATTCTCAGCATTGTTTTTCACCACGGAAGTCAGCTGCTCCATTGAGGCTGCGGTCTCTTCCAACGCACTGGCCTGCGCTTCGTTGCGCGCCGACAACTCGCGGCTGCCGTGTGCGACCTGATCGGTGGTATCGGCTATTGCCTCCGTCCCCGAACGCACACCGGTCACAATACGCGTCAGGTTATGGTTCATATCACGCAGCGCCGCCATCAGCTGTGCGGTTTCATCACGTCCTGAGACCGCAATCTGGGCACGCAGATCACCTGCCGCCACGGTCTTCGCTACGTTAATTGCCTGCTTCAACGGACGCGTGATGCTCTGCACCAACCAGGCCGTAATGCACACGCCGACCAGCAAGATACAGCCCATCGCGATCAGCAGCAGCATGCGGGTTTTCAGGTAATGGGCGAGGTTGTTGGCTTCGATCTCCTGGTGCATCTGCTGCGCGCGTTTCAGCGTGGCGGCCACCAGATCGTCGATTTGCTGTGTCGGTGCGCGGTCGATACCGGTGACCAGATGGTCAACGCGTGCCGCACTGTTAATATCGCTGATACTGTAGTTTTCCAGCGCCGCCAGATATTTGCTCTCCAGCCCGGCATGCACCGCGCGCGCCTGTTCCACGGGAGCGTCAGGTAACCCCAGCGACGTCTGAATCTGGCTCAGCTTACTCAGCAGCGCCTGCGTTTGTTGGCTCTCTTTCAAAAACGCCTTTTTGTACTTATCGAAGGTCTCCTGCCCTTGAGTGCCGCGCAGCAGGGTATTTTTCCACTCCTGTACCTGTATCTTGAACTGCACTTGCGCACTGCGCGCGGTGTCGATGCTGTCGGCAATCAGCACTTCACGTGCCATCACGTCCTGATTGTTTTCCAGCGCCTGCATATTGACTTGCAGTCCGTGCAGTCCCATCAACAATGTGGCGAGCAACAGCAGCGTGGCGAGAAAACCCAGCCGCTGGCCAATTTTAAACTGATTGAGCTTCATAAATCTGAACCCTGGTAAAGAGAGAGGAGAACCAATGTGACGAATGTCGCAAGGGTTATCGTCCAACAGGGAGATGGGCTTTATACGATTGGCAAGGATATTGCGTGACAGTTTTGTGAATAGCGAAGCGGTAAAATTGAGGCGGCACTAAGGCCGCCTGCGATTAAAGAATGCCGGTCTCCACGCTGAAATGGCGCTGCTCGCCCGATGCCAGCTCAATCAAGGTTCCAGCACGCTGTGCCGCCTTAAATCCTTCTGGCCGACAAGTTGAGGGCAGCACGTAAGCCGCGACCTGCTGATCGTGATTGTGCAGCAGCCAGCGTGTGGCGTGGGGGAACTGTCGGCTATCGAAGCGCGTCATCAAGGCATAGCCTTCCGGGGCATGCAGTTCGAACTGCACCTCGTTGCCGTATTGCGGCAGATCATCGGCAAAGAACACGATTTCCGGATCGCACATCTCCGGTTGATGTAGCTGCTGCAATGTCTGGGGATCGCGCGCCAGCCGATCGGTGTACGCGGTCCACTGGGGCGTTGGTTTCACATGTGCCGGGATCGAGGTGCGTAACTTGAACGCATCCTGCGGGATCGACTGCTTAAAGCGGCCATTTGCCAGCCAGGCGCTGTTCAGGTGACACATGTACTGTAACGGCATCGGCGCGCCCGCCAGATTGGTGACGTTCATCTCAATCTGCAAGCGCGGCGCGTTAGCGTGCAACCGCACTGCTGGAGAAGCCAGATAGTGATGACCAAAACCTTTCACATACTCGGTTTCCCCTTCCAGAGAAACGCGATCTTTCTCCAGCACGATCCACGCGCTGTCCATACGCGCGCAGGCCATTTCACCGTGCAGCGGATGATCATCATCCGGCGCAGGACAGCCATTCGCCAGCAACCCAGAATGGAAGGCAAAACAGCCGTAGGTATCGATAATCGAACTGCCCAGCAGCGGCTGTTTAAAGCTGTGTCCCATGGTGAGGGAATGCCCATCAAAGGTCGCATCCCACACCATTTGACCGTAAAACGGCAGCATGATCACCGTGCCGCGCTGGTTGCTGATACGCACCGCTTCCACACCCGCCGGATAGCGAAACAACTCGACGTGGAAATACTCATTGTGCAACAGCGTGCTGGGCGTTTCATGAAACTGTTCACGTCTCAGCGGTAATCGGGTTTTCATGGCATCTCCTCAACCAAACGACCAGCCTGAATGGCCTGATTTTTATGGCGCAGCTCGCCCCAGAAATAGAACCCTACCCAGGCAAAGCACAGCAGCGAGACACCAAATGCCAGCTGCATCGATCCCAGATGATCGGAGGCGAATCCCTGAATAGCCGGGATAAACGCCGCACCCACAATCGACATCACAATAAACGCGCCTGCCACTTCAGTGTACTTATTATCCACTGTGGCTAACGTGCCTGCATAGATAGTGGCCCAGCAAGGTCCAAACAGCACGCTGACAAACACTGCCGCATACACGGCGGTAAAGTTTGGCACAAACATCACCCAAGCGAGGGTGATCACGCCCAGAATCGAGTAGGCAATCAGCACTTTTTCCGCACGGAAGCGCGTCATCAGGAAGTTGGCGACAAACTTGCCGATAAAGAAGCAGATAAAGCTGTAAATCATAAAGTTAGAGGCGTGACGTTCGTTCGTTGCCCCCAGCGTCAATGCCAGACGAATGGTGAAGGACCACACCGCCACCTGCATCCCGACATAGAGGAATTGCGCCACGATGCCACGTTTAAAGTGACGATTACCCGCCAGATAGCGGAAGGTTTCACCCAGCGAGGGCAACGACTTCTCACTGGATTCCGGCTTGCAACGTGGGTAGCGGGTGAATAGAAACAGCAGCATCACCACCACTAACACCATCACCAGATATTTGTAGGGTTCCAGCGTGTGCTCCAGCATGCTAAGACGGAAAGCGTGGGCCTGCTCGGCGTTCATGCCCGCCATCTGCGCATGCAGGCTCTCACCATCCTGAAACACCAGATATTTACCCAGCACGATGCCCATCAGCGCACCGATCGGATAGAACGTCTGGCTGATGTTAAGGCGTAGCGTGGCGTGATCGCGGTGACCAATCATCGAGCTATAGGTATTCGCCGCCGTTTCGAGGAAGCTAAGACCAATGGCGATGGCGAAGATCGCCGCGAGGAACATGGTGTAAGTCGCCATATGTGACGCCGGATAGAACAGCACGCAACCGACGATATACAGCACCAGTCCCATCAAAATCGCCAGCTTGTAAGTGGCTTTACGGATCACCAGCGAGGCGGGAATCGCGATCAGGAAGTAGCCACCGTAAAACGCACTCTGCACCAGGGCACTGGCAAAATCGCTCAGCGCAAACACGCTTTTGAATTGCGTAATCAGGATATCGTTTAAGCTCGCGGCACAACCCCACAATGGGAACAGGCACGAGAGCAAAATGAACTGAAACAGTGGCGTCTTATTCAGATAGCCGTCAGGTTGCTGAACAATGTTCTGTTGCATGACTCGACCTCAGTTTAGGTTGAGAAAACGCTGGAAGGTTTCCGCGTCAGGATAGGAGCGCTGCGTGCCACGGCCGGTCACGCTGCACGCGGCATAAGCCGAGGCTTGCGACATTGCGGCCGCGATATCGCCGGTTTTTACCAGCTCGTGGGCAAAACAGCCGATAAAGGCATCACCCGCGCCGCTGGTATCCACCGCCTGCACTGCCGTTGGTGCCACATGATGCAGATGGTCGCCGGACATCCACAGTGAACCGCGTCCACCGAGGGTGATAATCAGGTTCTTCAGACCGCGCTTGAGTAACACCTGCCCCGCCCGTTTCACCTCATCATCCGTGCCCACCGGCATACCGGTGAGAATCTCCAGTTCGGTTTCATTGGGCATAAAGAAGTCACATTTGCAGGCGTAGTCGATATCCAGATTCGCCACCGCCGGTGCCGGATTGAGAATCACTTTGATGTCGTGTTGACGTGCAAAATCAATCGCGTAGTAGACGGTTTCCAGAGGAATTTCGAGTTGCAGGATGATCAGCTGGCAGGCTTTCAGCGCCTCGGCTGCCGCATCAATATCGGCGGGTTTGAGCTGCTGGTTAGCGCCTTTGATGATCAGAATGCGGTTCTGCGATTGGTCATCAACAAAGATCGGTGCCACGCCGCTGGAGGTGCCCGGCGCGGTGGTGACAAATTGGGTATCGACGCCCTGCTGCTTGAGGTTCGCTACCGTGTTCGGTGCAAACAGGTCGTCGCCCACTTTGCTGACCATCATCACGCTGGCACCCATTTTCGCGGCGGCCACCGCCTGATTCGCCCCTTTGCCACCACAGCCGATGGCGAAATCAGGCGCTTCCAGTGTTTCGCCCGCTTTCGGCATCTGATTGGTGTAGGTAATAAGGTCCACCATATTCGACCCAATAACCGCGATATCCATTGTTTACTCCCCGGTGAATTTTTTAGCTTTTAAATGTTATTTAAATCACATTAGCAGGTATAAAAAGTGATCGGTGTGACAAAATTCACATCCTGAGCAGCCCGTGAAAACGATTTATTCAACAACAGCGGCAATAGATATGTGATTATTTTAACAAAACCACATCAGCGCCGTTGACGCTTTCAGCGCGGTGTGGGAAGTTTGCGGGGCGATCTCATTACAGGTAATATTGAAAAATTGCCGGCTGGAAAAGTCGCAAATCATTAAAATATGAGAGATTTACCGCGAAATTTCGGTGGCGCTTCTGCCACGCCGACGGGTAAAACCTTTCTTCCTCAGGATAGTCATTACACAGAGATGCTCATGGAAACCCGGCGCGAAGAACGTATTCACAAGCTGGCGCAAGCACTGAAGCGCACCGATAAGCTGCACCTGAAAGATGCGGCGCAACTGTTGGGCGTCTCGGAGATGACCATTCGTCGCGATCTGACCGAACCAGCCTCTACGGTGGTCCTGTTGGGGGGGTATATTGTCAGCGATCCGAAAAGCCATGCCGGGCACTATTTCGTCTCCGATCAGCACGGGCAAAATGCCGCACGCAAACAGCGGTTGGCGCAGGCCGCAGCCAGTTTGATCAGTGAAAACGACACGGTGTTTTTCGACTGTGGCACCACCCTGCCTTATATCGTGGATGCCATTCCGGACACGCTAGCGTTTACCGCGATTTGCTGCGCCATGAACACCTTCCTCGCGCTGAAAGAGAAACCCGCCTGTAATGTGATATTGAGTGGCGGCGAGTTTCATGCCGATAACGCGCTGTTTACGCCGATTGGCGCGCACTCGATCCTCGACGATCTCTGCCCGACGCTGGCCTTTATCTCCGCCGCGGGGATCGATCAGGAACAGGGCGCGACCTGCTATAACATCAATGAGTTAGCGATGAAACATCACGCCATGCTGCGTTCGCGCACGCGCGTGTTGGTGGCGGACAGCAGCAAATTTGGCAAAGTGCTGCCCGCGCGCATTGGCGAGCTACGTCGTTTTGATTTACTGGTGAGTGATAGCGCGCCAGAACCGGCGATGAAGAGCTGGCTGGCGCAACAGAACATCCCGCTGCGCCTGCCTTAAGATCAGGCTTTACGATCGATCACCGCATCGCCGTCGCGCAGACGGCGCAGGTTATCGCAGATCCCTTTGATAATTCCCTTCATTGAGACATCGGTGACGCCGCCAATATGCGGCGTCGCGATCACGTTATAGCGGAACACCGGATCTTGTGGATCGGGTGGTTCTTGCCAGAA
Organism: Pantoea sp. SM3; assembly: GCF_000963995.1. Lineage (NCBI taxonomy): Bacteria > Pseudomonadati > Pseudomonadota > Gammaproteobacteria > Enterobacterales > Erwiniaceae > Pantoea > Pantoea sp. SM3. The sequence goes on along the minus strand of NZ_JZRD01000029.1, from coordinate 152,694 downwards.
CACGTCCAGCCCGGCGCCAGCCAATTTTTTCGTTTCCAGCGCTGCCAGAAACGCCTGCTTCTCGATCAGGCCACCGCGCCCCAGGTTGATCAGGAAACTGTCTGGTTTCATCTGCGCCAGCGCATCGGCATTAATGATGTTATGCGTCGTAGCATTGTCAGGCAGGCTGAGCACGACAAAATCGGCCTGCTGCAACAGTTCTGGCAGCTGCGCCATATTGCCGACCCAGTCGAGTTGATGTTGGCGCGCAAAAGCTTCATCCGCTTCACGTTTTACCCCGATCATACGCATGCCAAACGGAGCCAGTCGCTTCGCCAAAGCTTTGCCGATGCCGCCCAGCCCCACCAGTCCCACGGTTTTGCCCATCAGACCTAAGCCAATGGGTTGACCCAACCTCTGCTGTGCCAGGCAATCGGCGATCTCATGCTGACGACGTGCCAGGCCAATCATCATCCAAATCCCCAACTCCGCCACCGAATCGGCATTACCGGAATGATCGGAGGGAACGTTCGCCACCATAATGCCGGCCTTTTTGGCCGCTTCAAGATCGACACCTTCCAGCCCGACACCCGCCTGCTGCACCAGCTTCAGGCGATCGGCCGTGGCGATCAATCGGGCATCCACCCAGCACATACCAGGAATTAGCGCATCAAAACCGGCCAGACTCTCCGCAGCATGGCCCGCCGAGGCAATAAACTCCATATCCGGTAACGTCTGACGAATGGCCGGAATTAATCCGCCCCAGGCATGTTCATCCGCAGCAATCAGCACTCTCATCGAACCCCCTCCGTTTTCCAGGCAAAAAAGCAGCATAGCGACTGTTGAGTGAGAATCAATCAGTTATGGGCGCTCCTGAAGATTCAACGCCATGCGGCTGTGATTGCCAGGTGAAAACGGCTAAACTTCAGCATCTGAGGTTCCACCATTCACAGACCAGAGGCTCATTACAACGTGGCTCAATTCGTCTATAGCATGCATCGCGTCGGCAAAGTGGTTCCGCCGAAGCGTCACATTCTGAAGAACATCTCTCTTAGCTTCTTCCCTGGCGCCAAAATCGGTGTACTCGGCCTGAACGGCGCGGGTAAATCCACCCTGCTGCGCATCATGGCCGGTATTGATACCGATATCGAAGGGGAAGCACGCCCACAACCGGGCATTAAAGTCGGCTATCTGCCGCAGGAACCCAAACTCAACCCAGAGCACACCGTGCGTGAATCTGTGGAAGAGGCGGTTTCTGAAGTGGTTGGTGCACTGAAACGTCTCGACGAAGTGTACGCACTGTATGCCGATCCTGATGCCGATTTCGATAAACTGGCTGCCGAACAAGGTCGTCTGGAAGAAGTGATCCAGGCGCACGATGGCCATAACCTCGACACCCAGCTGAACCGTGCTGCTGATGCGATGCGTCTGCCAGACTGGGATGCCAAAATTGGCAACCTGTCCGGTGGTGAGCGTCGCCGCGTCGCGCTGTGCCGTCTGCTGCTGGAAAAGCCAGACATGCTGCTGCTCGACGAACCGACCAACCACCTGGATGCAGAATCCGTGGCCTGGCTGGAGCGTTTCCTGCACGACTTCGAAGGCACCGTGGTGGCGATCACGCACGACCGTTACTTCCTCGACAACGTGGCAGGCTGGATTCTGGAGCTGGACCGCGGTGAAGGTATTCCGTGGGAAGGCAACTACTCTTCCTGGCTGGAGCAGAAAGATCAGCGTCTGGCGCAGGAAGCTTCTTCTGAAGCGGCACGTCGCAAGTCGATTGAGAAAGAGCTGGAGTGGGTTCGTCAGGGCGCGAAAGGCCGTCAGTCTAAGGGCAAAGCCCGTCTGGCGCGTTTCGAAGAGCTGAACAATACCGAATACCAGAAACGTAACGAAACCAACGAATTGTTCATTCCACCAGGTGCGCGCCTCGGCGACAAAGTGCTGGAAGTGAGCAACCTGAGCAAATCGTATGGCGACCGCGTACTGATCGACGATCTGACCTTCTCGGTGCCGAAAGGCGCGATTGTCGGCATCATCGGCCCGAACGGTGCCGGTAAATCGACCCTGTTCCGCATGATGTCCGGTCAGGAGCAGCCCGATTCTGGCACCATCGAGCTGGGCGAAACCGTCAAGCTGGCGTCTGTGGACCAGTTCCGTGACGCGATGGACAACTCCAAAACCGTGTTTGAAGAAGTGTCTGGTGGTCAGGACATTATGCGCGTCGGCAACGTTGAGATGCCGAGCCGTGCCTATGTTGGTCGCTTTAACTTCAAAGGCACCGATCAGGGCAAACGCGTTGGCGAGCTGTCCGGTGGTGAGCGTGGTCGTCTGCACCTCGCGAAACTGCTGCAAGTTGGCGGCAACCTGTTGCTGCTCGATGAACCGACCAACGACCTGGACATCGAGACCCTGCGCGCACTGGAAAACGCCCTGCTGGAGTTCCCTGGCTGTGCCATGGTGATCTCGCATGACCGTTGGTTCCTCGACCGTATCGCCACCCACATCATCGATTATCAGGATGAAGGTAAGGTGGAGTTCTTCGAAGGTAACTTTACCGAGTACGAAGAGTACAAGAAACGCACCCTCGGCGCTGACGCGCTGGAGCCAAAGCGTATCAAGTACAAGCGTATGGCGAAGTAATTGTCATGATGTGTAAAAGGCGCCGATTGGCGCCTTTTTTATTGCTGTAGGGTTTAAGCCCCCAGCATCTGCTTCACCAGCTCAACGCAGCGCAGGAAGCGCGTATCGTAGTCATCCTCTTTCACATGGACGAACTCAATGTTGTTTTCACGCAACATGGTCACCAGCATCGACTGAAACTCGCGGCGATCCATCGAACTGCCCAGGCTGCGCAAACCGTCTGCCACCCAAGGCACGTTGTTTTCCAGCAGAATCACCAGATCGAAACGGTACTCATCGATCAGCGCCTGCACAAACGGGTGCTCGCGCCCTTCATACTTGAGACAAAACGCCTGCGTAGTGACAAAGTCGGTATCAATAAACGCCACTTTGCTGGCATATTTCACTGCGAAATCAATGTACTGTGCCTGACCCAGCGCAATCTTATCGTAGTCAGAATACTGCAAGGCCATCTCATCGCCACCGAGGTGCGAGAAGACATAATCGCGGCCATATTCCCAGGCACTGGTGGTGTTAAAGATATTCGCCAGCTTGTTCACCAACGTGGATTTGCCACTGGATTCACCGCCGAGGATCGCCACAGTGCGCACAAAGAACGGCTTCACTTCAGTCGGAATGTATTCCCAGTAACGGAACGGATCCTGACGAATCTGCCCGCCGCTGATGTTCATAAAGGATCGATTGGGATCGATCACCACCGTCGAAATACCGAGATGCTGTTGGTACATTGCCGCATCAGCTTCTTCACTGGTGTAAATGCAATCCGGCTCAATGCCCTGCTCGGAGAGGAATTTCTTCACCCCTTCGCTCCACACATCCCAGCCGTGCGGATAGGGTTCAATTCCCTCTTCATCAAACGAGTGGATGCGGATGTTCTTCTGGTATTTGAAGGTCTGCAATAGCCAGCGCAGGCGATCGCTGACGGTCGGCTGCTGCGACATGGCGCTGTTTTCAAACAGCTCACGATCGCGCGGATCGTCGTGCCCCATGATGATATGCAGCTCATCCACCTGGCTGCAGGCGCGCTGGATCAGATAGATGTGGCCGGTGTGCAGCGGGTAGAACTTACCGAACACCACGCCAACGGTTTTGTCACGACGGGGGAATTCCAGCCCGAGAAAACGGTGCAGCGCCTCCAGCTTCTGAGCGCTTGGGCTTTTGATTTTGGCATTCAGCAGCTGGCTTAAATAGCCTTTGGTCATCCCGCTGGCATCTGCAACCTGCTGCAGCGTATGGCCCTGCTGGCGTATGGCGGTTTTCAGGTAGTCGAACGATGACATTTGGTGCCTCCTGCATGGGAAATAATGGGATGGGGTATGCGCTGGCCCTCACCCCGGCCCTCTCCCGTTTAGGTGAGAGGGAAAAGTCTGTGCGGTACGTTTATCAAGATGCGCATGAATGCGCACGCTACATTGACGGTGAATGGCACGGGCGGCATGTATGCCGCCTGGCGAAATTACAGCTCGTCCAGTATCGCCAGTGCATCCGCCAGCTTCTTGGCGCTGTACACTTTCATGCCGTCGATGGCCTTTTTCGGTGCATTGCCCGCCGGCACAATCGCGCGCTTGAAACCGTGCTTGGCCGCTTCGGAAATTCGCTCCTGACCGCTGGGCACCGGACGAATTTCACCGGCCAACCCCACTTCGCCGAAGATCACCAGATCCTGCGGTAGTGGACGGTCACGCAAGCTTGATACCATTGCCAGCAGTAGCGCAAGGTCAGCACTGGTTTCGGTGACTTTCACACCGCCGACTACGTTGACGAACACATCCTGATCCGCCATCTGCAAGCCGCCGTGTCGATGCAGCACTGCCAGCAAAATCGCCAGACGGTTTTGCTCCAGGCCAACCGCGACACGACGCGGGTTGCCCATCATCGAGTGATCCACCAGCGCCTGAATCTCCACCAGCAGCGGGCGCGAACCTTCCCACACCACCATAACCGAACTGCCAGAGGTGACTTCATCGCCGCGTGACAGGAAAATGGCGGACGGGTTGCTGATTTCACGCATGCCCTGCTCGGTCATGGCGAACACACCCAATTCGTTCACCGCACCGAAGCGGTTTTTGTGACTGCGCAGCGTGCGGAAACGGGAATCGGCATCGCCATCCAGCATCACTGAACAGTCGATGCAGTGTTCCAGCACTTTTGGCCCGGCCAGTGAGCCATCTTTGGTCACGTGCCCCACCATCACAATCGCCACGCCGCGCGTTTTAGCGAAGCGCGTCAGGTAAGCGGCGGTTTCACGCACCTGCGCGACGCTTCCGGGCGAAGACTGGATATCCGCCATGTGCATCACCTGGATGGAGTCGATGACCATCAGTTTCGGCTGCTCCTGCTCGGCGATCAGACAGATCTGCTCGATGCTGGTTTCCGACAACATGTTCAGGTTTTCGGTGGGTAATCCCAGACGATGGGCGCGCATTGCGACCTGTTGCAGTGACTCTTCGCCAGTGACGTACAGGGTTTTCATCCCTTCGGATAGCTTGCACATCACCTGCAGCAGCAGCGTCGATTTACCGGCTCCCGGATTACCACCGATCAGTATCGCGCTGCCTGGCACCACGCCGCCGCCCAACACGCGATCAAACTCTTTGAAGCTGGTGGAGAAACGCGGCACGGCTTCGAGGCTGATTTCGGACAGCTTTTGCACCCGGCTGGGTCCAGCGCTCCCGGCATAGCCACTCAGTCGCTCGTTACGCGCTGCCGCAGGCGAGGCGGCAATACGCACCTCGGTGATGGTGTTCCACGCGTTGCAGGCGCTGCACTGCCCCTGCCAGCGTGGATAATCTGCGCCGCACTCGTTACAAACGAAGGCGCGTTTTGCCGCTTTGGCCAAATCAAATCCTCAGTTAACGCTCTTCGTGAATCAAGCTGCCGGTCAGGATGCAGAACACACCCATTAAATCGGCATGGCGGATAATGATCGACGCCTGTTCATTCACTTTGGGTTTAGCGTGATAAGCGATACCCAATCCCGCCGCCTTGATCATCGGCAGATCGTTGGCGCCATCGCCAATCGCGACAGTTTGTTCTGGCGCAATGTCATGGCGTTCGGCGAGATTTTTCAGGGTATCGGCTTTAAATTGCGCATCGACAATCTGCCCCAGCACTTCACCCGTCAGCTTGCCATCGCGCATTTCCAGTTCGTTAGCGACGGCCGCCGCCAGATGCAGTGTTTGACGCAGATAATCGGCGTAGTAAGTAAATCCACCGGAGGCAATCGCCACCTGCCAGCCCAGCGCCTGCAGTTTATGTACCAGCGTGGTCAGGCCAGGCATCAGTGGCAGCGTATCGCGCACCTGCTTGAGGATGTTGGCATCAGCACCCGCCAGTTTTGCCACGCGCTCACGCAGGCTGGCTTTAAAGTCCAGCTCACCGCGCATCGCACGTTCGGTGACTTCTGACACCTGCTCGCCGCAGCCCGCCAGTTTGGCAATCTCATCGATGCATTCAATCTGAATGGCGGTGGAATCCATGTCCATCACCAGCAATCCTGGGGTTTTCAGATGCGGGATCTTGCCAAGCGGCGCCACATCAAACCCCGCATCGTGCGCCAGTTTGGTCGCACGTGGCGTCAGTGAACCGGCCAGACGAACCACCTGATACTCATCGACATTCCAGGCGCTGACGATCACCATCGCCGCACCCAGCAGATGCTGATAATCGGTCAGTTTTTGTTTATCGAGTCCGCGCCCATACAGCAACCAGCCAGTCCGACCGGCACGGTAATCCAGCGGCATCACTTCATCACCGCTGAGAGAGAGGGGTAGACCCGGCCAGAGTGAAACATCGGCGGGCAGATCGCACCAGGTAAGACGATTTGGCATTACAGCTCCTGTAGGGACAACAAAACCACGCAAGAGGCTACCTTGTCTGCGCGGGTTCTGGCAACATAATTGCCAGCCTTTCTGCTGTTACGTCACACGGGTTTCTGATGGTTAAAACCGCACTGAAATTTCGCCTGCATCGCACGGTGATTGTTCTTATCTCGCTGGCCCTGTTAGTGGTGCTGATGCAAGGGGCATCCTGGTTCAGTCTCGGCCACCAAATGGCCCGCTCTGAGCAGGTGGAAGAACTGGCGCACACGCTGACGCGTCAGGTGGCATTTAGCCTGAAACCGCTGATGGACAACAGCGACGACAATCGTACGCAAATCGAAGCCATCCTTAATCAGATGACCGATAACAGCCGCATTCTGGATGCCTCAGTCTATGCCGACGACGGCAGCCTGGTGGCACACAGCGGTGAAAGCATTAATGTGCGCGATCGCCTGGCGCTGGATGGTAAACGCGCCGGCAGCTACTTTAACCACCAAATCGTGCAGCCGCTGGAAGGCAAAGAGGGACCTCAAGGTTTCTTACGCGTGACGCTGGATACCCACGTGCTGGTCACCGAATCACGCCAGGTGGATAACACCACCAACATTCTGCGTTTGATGATGCTGCTGGCGCTGGCGATTGGCATCATCCTCACTCGTACGCTGCTGCGCGACCGCCGCACCCGCTGGCAGCAATCACCGTTCCTGCTCACCGCCAGCCGCGCGGTGAAAGAGGATAAGGAACGAGAGGAAGAAGAAGCGGCCACCACCTCAGAGAATGAAAAAAGCCCTTAAGCCATTTTATGGATGGTCTCATCCAGCGTATCCAACTGCTGCAATGCTTGCGTGGCGATACGCTGGAAATTGGCGCTAAACATTTCGTCATCCGCAATCGCCTGCCAGTATGTTTTCGCCATTCCACAAGCTGTGCGCCACACTTCACCCGGTAATGAGATATCTAACTTTAATGCCAGTTCATCACGCATATGCCCCTGCGAGTTAGGAGCCAGTGCCATTGGCAGCATGTCGTAGGCAGGTGTCAGATTGAATGTTTCCCGGTCGGTGAAGAAAGATAAATTCCCTGCGTGCATATCACTGTTACCAATCAGGCGACCAAATGCCCATTGCAAAGTGCCACGCTGTAGGGTGACATCATCAATGCGCTGCTGATGGTGCAGTTCACGCAGCGCAGCAGGCCAGTGTTGTTGATGACCAACAAACTCTGCGCTGACGGCCTCAAGTGAACTCATCTCGCGTCGACCACGCTCACCGATGCGATCAAAACGCTGTACTTCAAGAAATAGCTGATCTTTACCTGCAATCAATTGGCTTTGCGCCGCCGTCACACCTGCGGCTTGAAGATGCTGCAATGCCAGATGTTCCGCACGGAGCAAATCACGCCAGCGCTGCGCATTATCGCTGTGTCGCGACACAGTGAATTTCACCAGACAGTGACGATCGCCATTCGCTGTCGTGGCATAGCAGAGAAATTTCGGTTGCTCGCCGCCCGCCGATGACCCTGGCTCATCGCCACTTAGCGCATGCAGTGCTCGCTGCGGGTAAGATGACGTTTTCTCTTCTTCACTGATGGCGCGCGGTGCTTCCTGCTCTAACCAACGCTGATAGGTGCGCTCACCGATGATGAATGCGCCCGGCATGTCGACGCCACCGCTTGCCAGCGCCATTAAACACTGATCGTCACTCCACAAACGAATGTCGTCATTTAATCCCAATGGATGGGCATTCTCTCTGCCCCACTGACGACCAATAAAACCTTGCGGGCGCATATCCTGTAAAAACCACGGCAACCCTTCATAAAAGTGCCCTCGCCCCTGCTCATCGTTATGCAGGCAACTGCCCTGCGGCCAGGTCGGTAACAAAGTGCCTGCGGGCTGCGCCTGGCCATGTGCAGAGATGCGATACAGTGGAAAGCCGTCTTCGCCGCGAATCGGACGGAGTAAGGCATAACGCGTCGCACGGGCTCTGCCCCATTTCACGATTTGGGGCTGTTGCCGTAATTGCCGCGACAACGTCGCCTGACTGATGCCAGAGCGTTGCAGTAAATCGGCTGCACCGAGCGGTCCCGCCAGCAGCAAATTTTGCAGATCGACCATTGTCGTTCACCCTATCAGCGCCTGATGAATAGATTCGTGAATAGATTTATGCATAGATTTTATCATAAAAAAAGCCCGCACAGCGGGCTTCTTCGAATCATCACAACGTTAATGGTGAATAGATACTTTTAGCGTTGTGTCAGCAACGCCTGCAGCTCTGCCAGCGTCTTCACCTGCCAGGTCGGTTTGATATGTTCCGCCAATGGACGCGTACCGTGATCGATCCAGCAGGTTTTCAGCCCCGCATTCATGCCGCCCAGAATGTCAGACTCAGGGGTATCACCGACCATCAACACGCGGCTGCGATCCGGGTTGCCGAGCAACGCCAGCGTGTGGTCGAAAATCGCCACATCCGGCTTCGGTACGCCGACCTGCTCAGAGATCACCAGCTCATCAAAGAACTCGCGGAAACCGGTACGTTCCAGACGCGCCTGCTGCAAAGCGGTGAAGCCGTTGGTAATGATGGCGATCTTCACTTTACCCTTCAGCGCGTTGAGCAACTCAGCTGCGCCATCGAGAGGCAGGCAAATATCTGCCATCGCACTGAGGAAATCGCTGTTCAGCACTTCAGGCGCGACGCTGAGTTTCTCACCCCACAAGGTGAAACGACGCGTTTGCAGCTGCAAGGCTGAGATGGTGCCGTTTTGATAATCGACCCACAGCGGTTTGTTGATCGCCTGATAATCGGCGTAATCTTGATCGCTAAAGTGCACGTCATAGCTGGCAAACATTCGCTGTAAACCGGCGTAGGCGTCAAAATGAAAAAGTGTGTCATCCGCATCAAACAGGATGCAGTCCCAGTCGTTTAACATAGTGTCCCTTTTTACAGAGTTAGCGCCATGATAATGGCATCTTCACGGCCGTTGGCGGTGGGATAGTAGTTGGGTCGTACGCTGACCTGATGGAAATCCAGTTGCTCATACAGCGCAATCGCCGGGTGATTCGAGGCTCGCACCTCAAGCCACAGCGTCATCACATCGCGCTTTTCCAGCTCAGCAATCAAATGTTGCAGCAGCTGGCGCGCATAGCCGCGGCGCTGAAAATCGGGATCGACCGCAATGTTGAACAGCGAGGCTTCATCCAGCACCACTTGCGTAATGGCGAACCCTGCCAGTTTACCCTCGGCTTCCAGACGATAATTCACAAAACGTTCGCCCTGATTGCTGGCAAACGTCTGCTCGCTCCACGGAAACGCGTGGCTGCGACGTTCAATGGCCAGCAGCTGCGGCTGGTCTTCAGGGATGACTAAAGAGATGGCTGTCATGGTTACACATCTGTTGCCACAGGGCGCGTTTTGCCGCACCGCTGCTGATTAATTCGTTGAAAACGGCGGTGGAAAAGGTGATGCCGTTAAAGGTGTATTCGCTCTCGACGCCCAGCAACCAACCGGCACAATCCACCTGCTCAGGCAGCATCGGCAGCTGTTCCGGCGTCAGCGTCATCACCTGCGAAGGCTGAATATTCAGGGCTCGCAGGACATCGCGAATTAAGGGTTCCTGCAGCGCGGGGGCATGTTCAGCCACCATCACCAGTCGGGTGTCCGGGGCCAGCGTCACGGCAATTTCGCCCTGCAGCACGCGCGGACGCCGCAATTGATACTGCGTAATCCCCATTTGCTGTAGAAGCCAGTCGCGCCTTGTGCTCATGCTATTACCCGTTATGCTGCCAGAATGCGACGCTATGCTAGCAAACCCATCGAACATGCGCCAACAAAGCACTATAATCCCCGCTCTGATTTAACAGGAGCGTTCCATGTCTGCTTTTACCCCGGCCAGCGAAGTCATTCTGCGCCACAGTGATGAATTTACCGCCCGCCATGTTTTGTTTGCTGGCGACCTGCAGGATGACCTGCCCGCCCAGCTGGAAACCGCATCAACGCGCGTGCACACCCAGCAGTACCATCACTGGCAGAACCTGAGCCGTCGCCTCGGTGAACGTGCGGTTTACAGCATGGTGGCCACTGCCGCCGATGTTGAAGGCTGCGATACGCTGGTTTATTTCTGGACGAAGAACAAGCCAGAAGCGCAGTTCCAGCTGCAAAACCTGCTGTCGCTGATGCCGGTCGGCTGCGATATCTTTGTGGTCGGTGAAAACCGCAGTGGCGTGCGCAGTGCAGAAGGCATGCTGGAAGACTGGACGAAACTGGAAAAAGTCGACAGTGCGCGTCGTTGCGGTCTCTATCATGGTCGTCTGGATACACAGCCAACCTTTGATGCCAGCAGCTACGGCAATACTTACATGATCGAGCACCTCACCATCCACACGCTGCCGGGTGTATTCAGCCGCGATGGGCTGGATATTGGTAGCGATCTGCTGCTCTCCACGCTGGAGCCGCACTTCCGTGGCAAAGTGCTGGATATCGGCTGCGGCAGCGGCGTGCTCGCCACCGTGATGGCACAAATCTCCCCACGCATCCGTTTGTGGCTGTGTGATGTGCATGCTGCTGCCATCGAAGCCAGTAAACTGACGCTGGCCGCCAACGAACTGGAAGGGGAAGTGTTCGCCAGTAACGTCTTCTCGGATGTCACTGGCCGTTTCGATATGATCATCTCTAATCCACCGTTCCATGACGGCCTGCAAACCAGCCTCGATGCGGCCAACACGCTGATTCGTGGTGCCTTAAAGCATCTGAACAGCGGCGGTGAACTGCGTATTGTGGCTAACGCCTTCCTGCCCTATCCGCAGATTCTGGATGAGACCTTCGGTAACCACGAAGTGCTGGCGCAGACCGGACGCTTTAAGGTCTACCGTGCCGTGTACGGACGCGGCGCCAAAGCGCGTAAATAACCCATTTTGCGCTTCCCGACGGTGAAAATGTTGTTTTTTGCAGCAATCGTTTCATCGTCGTGAAATATGTATTGACGCAAAGAGTAAAATCTCTAGAATGCGCCTCCGTGGTTAGCAATACTTTAGAGTGTTGCAGGGTACGCGACGGTGGCGGAATTGGTAGACGCGCTAGCTTCAGGTGTTAGTGTCCTTACGGACGTGAGGGTTCAAGTCCCTCCCCTCGCACCAATAATCACAAAGTTTATATCATAGCACTGAGCGATGGTGGCGGAATTGGTAGACGCGCTAGCTTCAGGTGTTAGTGTTCTTACGGACGTGAGGGTTCAAGTCCCTCCCTTCGCACCAATGCGATGGTATAAACCAAAAAAGACAACACAATGCGATGGTGGCGGAATTGGTAGACGCGCTAGCTTCAGGTGTTAGTGTTCTTACGGACGTGAGGGTTCAAGTCCCTCCCTTCGCACCACGTTGTCTTACTTTCCTGGCAGTACATTCCCAACGTTGAATTAAACGAAACAATCACGCGCTAAGCGTGTTTTGTCGTTTCTGCCGTTCGGAAACGGCATCAGATAATGTGGAAGTTCACCGTGACGGCCGCAGCCCCCCCGGCCAATGCCAGGCAAGAAGGCAGCAGCAAATAGTGACGCAGACGATGATGGAACAGCATCACTACTGTCAGCAACAGTGCCACAATCATCACCACGCGCCACTGGCTGAAACTCGGCTCCCACAGCGCGAAAATCGGTAAAGCAGCACAGGGCAACAAGACTCCCCAACCGCTGTCCAGCCGCTTACCCATCATCCAGCTCACGCCCCATAAGCCGCAGGCAGCCATCATCGCCATGATCATCGCGCAACCCTCAAATGATAAATATTCGTATTATCATATGACAATACTTCTCATCTTGCAGCGAATTTTTTATCGCGGGATGCGTTGGATGACAGATTTACTGGAAAATGCTAAATTGCCGCCGATAACTATTTCGATAACACGTCAATAACGTGCTCACTATCCGATTTGCGGGAGTATTTCCCACGGGTAGCGCTTTGATATTTCAGGGCTGTGAAGAGTAATAATAATGAAATTACAATCTTATGATGAGTTGAAACACAGCAAATATCGGCTTTCGCTGATGCTCTTTTTGTTTTTAAATGTCGCCGTTTCGCTTTTTTGCCTGATGCCTTTTTTAGGCACAGACAGCCCGGTAAGCTCGCTGCCAGTAGGCATTGTCGCGGCTTTCAGCCTGACGTTACTGACCGTTTGTCTGATGATGCCAAAACGGAAATTACCGCTATTAAATCCTGTTGCCATGATATTAGGTGCGCTCTGGGCATGGCACATTAACCACAGATACCATCAGGTTTTTTATTTTGATGGCAGCTTTTTAATAATCAGCTTGTTAAGCGTATTTTTTATCAGTGCCATTGCGCTCAGTGATTATTTGATCGCATTTTGTTTACACATTACGCCCCCCGTATTAACCGTATTGTTATTAGATGATGGTCAGCATTTAATGATGATCATTTTTACGATTACGCTGCCGTTGATTGGTTTCTCGCTGCATCATTTAATGCGCCGCCGTTTTGATACTTTTACCCGACGACTGGTTAGCCAGCTGTATGAGGAAAAAGAGAGTTTTAGCGATTTGAGTATGCTGGATCCGCTCACCGGTTTGTATAACCGCCGCGGCCTGAAAAATCGCCTCGACGCCATTCTGGAAAACCACGCGGGCAGCCATTATGTACTGCTGCTGGATATTGACCACTTCAAAGCCTACAACGACAACTACGGTCATGCGATGGGCGATCAGGCGCTGGCGCGGGTGTCGGTTGCCATTCGCGATGCCGTGCGTTCACGCGATGTCGTCACGCGTTATGGCGGTGAAGAGTTTCTGGTGCTGATGACCAACGTTAACGCATCGATTGCGATGAAGCTGGCGGAGCGCATTCGTCAGTACGTAGTGGACCTCGAAATCCCGCATCGCTTTAATGAAAAGGTCTCCACCCACGTCACCATCAGTGCCGGGATCGCACCTATTTTTGGCGATGAGTTTGACCAGGCGGTGGCAAATGCTGACCGCGCGTTATACGTCGCGAAAAATCAGGGGCGTAACACCATACTCGCCTGGGAAGATTTGCCGAAGCTGACGCAAGTCAGTAATGACCTGATTTAACCGGTAGATGAGCGAAGCCATTTATCACCAAGCGGCATCGCCTGCTGATAAGTGGCTCCGTCCCTTTTCTTCGCTTGATGACATCTTGTTCGCATTGACAGTAACGATTATCATTTGTCTCACGATTCCCGTTATCACTCAGGACCGGCATGACCATCATCACGCGTCAGGATCATCGCTTTAGCGACCATCCTCTGATCTTTATGCAGAGCGACCGCAGCTTAGCGAGCGCACTGGAAGATCTGATGCGTGATCAACGCAGCTACATGCTGGATAACGTCAAACTCGGCCAGGCCGCTCCCGCAGGGACGTTGACGCTGGCCGAGTGGTCCACACCGCTTCACTATCGCCGCCTGACACAACGCTATAGCGATTATCTCTATCGCAATCACCCTGATGTGCAACATGAAGCCAAACCGCTGCAGTCACTTTGGGCACAATGGTATTTTGGCTTACTGTTGGCCCCGCTGATGCTGATGTTGCTGCAGGAGCCGCGGGCATTAAAGTGCGCACCCCATCTGATTCATGTGGAATTTCATGAAAACGGCCATCCCTGCACTTTCTGGATTGATGTGCAGGAAGATGAAGAGGCGCGTTACCTGAGTGCACAGCAGCGCATTGACCGCCTGATTCAGCAATGCCTGATCCCGGCTGTCAACGGCATGACGCAGCACGGTGATATCAACGCCAAACTCATCTGGAACAACATGGGTTATTCGTTTTACTGGTTCCTCGGTGAACTGAAAGGCCAGTTATCCGCGCCCGTCATCACTCAGCTGGAACAGGCATTGTTCTTCACCCAGACGCTGCTGGATGGCAGCGACAATCCGCTTTATCGCACCATGATCCCGCGTCATGGCGAGATGGAACGTCGCAGTTGCTGCCAGCGCTATCGCATTCCGGACGTGGAACGCTGTGGTAACTGCACGTTAAAAGTGGTTTAACCTGCGCGCATTCTGTTACAGATTCTCTTTTTATCCCGTTTACACTTTTCCCTCCTTGTGGCAGCTTTTAGGCTCTGTTTTTACCGGAGAAAAAAATGAGCCTGGAGTCGGTACGGCACTTCTTTGCCGAACATGCACCGGATATCGACATCATCGAGATGCCGGAGAGCACCGCCACGGTAGAACTGGCCGCACGCGTCCATGGCGTGATGCCGGGGCAAATCGCCAAAACCCTGTCGTTAAAAGTGAAAGATGCCGTTGTACTGATTGTGACGCGCGGTGATGCCCGTCTCGACAACCGCAAGCTGAAAGCCGCACTCGGCGCTAAGGCACGCATGTTGAGTGTGGATGAGGTGGTGAACTGGACCGGTCATCCGGTGGGTGGCGTCTGCCCTTTTGGCCTGGAAAATCCCCTGACCGTTTACTGTGATGTGACCCTGCGCGGTTTTGATGAAGTGCTGCCCGCAGCAGGTTCGATTCACAGTGCTGTGCGCATTTCGCCGCAGCGCATGGCTGAACTGACTGCGGCGAAATGGATCGACGTCTGCGAGGCGCTTTAACGCTGTTCGCGAGCGACCGCACCGGATATTTCAATACCCCGCGTCTCTCGCCCAAAGGCGACAAACACGCAAATCAGCACCGCTACCGTACCGGCAACGATCGCCATTCCCAGGCCGTAGTTGCCGCCGTGGGCCTCGGCAATGCGAGACTGCAAGGTCGCATTGACCGAGGCAATCAGATTACCCAACTGATAAACGAAGCCCGGCAGCACCGCACGCGCATTTGCGGGTACCAGCTCGGTGAGATAGGTCGGCACCACGCCCCACGCGCCCTGCACCATAAACTGCATCAGGAACGCGCCAATCCCAATCATCCATGATCCGCTGGAGAACGCCCACAGCGGCAACACCGGCAGCGCAAGGAAGGAAGCAAGGATAATCGCTTTCTTACGGCCAATACGTTCTGACAGCGCACCAAAGGTAATCCCACCCAGCATCGCCGCAATGTTATAGCTGATGGCGATGATGCTCACCGTGTGCGGATCAAACTGATGCTGCACTTTCAGGAAGGTAGGATAGAGATCCTGGGTGCCATGACTGAAGAAATTAAAGCACGCCATTAATAGCACCATATAGATGCAGATTTTCCAGTGCTGACGAATAATCGGCAGCAGCGCCGTGCTCTCTTTGCGTTCGCGTGCGGCCAGCCAGACCGGGGATTCCGGCACTTTAAAATAGATAAACGGCAGCAACAGAATCGGCAATGCGCCAATCAGGAACATGCCGCGCCAGCCTACCGACTCGAAAAACAGTCCGAAAATGATCGATGCCAGCAGGTAGCCACAAGGGTAGCCCGCCTGGAAGATGCCGGACATCAGCCCACGCGAGCGATCCGGAATGGTTTCCATTGCCAGTGACGATGCCACGCCCCAGATGCCGCCCATCGCCACGCCGTAAATCACGCGGAAGGCGAGGAAGGCGGTAAAGTTCGGTGACCATGCAGAGAGCAGCTCAAACAGCGAGAACATCACGATATTGAACATCAGAATCGGGCGGCGGCCATACTTCTCAGCCAGACGGCCAAAAATCAGCGCGCCAATCGGTCGAATCGCCAGCGTGAGCATAATGGCAACAGAAACATCGGAGACGCTGGTGTTGAAATACTGGGCAAGATCGCTGAGTACAAACACCAGTATAAAGAAGTCGAACGCATCCAGCGTCCAGCTGGCGAAACTGGCAAACGCCACGTTTCGCTGGGTCGCAGTCCAGTTGAACATAGGGGTATCCTGTCTGATTAGCTTCCGGTTCATTGACCAGAATTTATTGGAACGTTATCCGGCGAATGATTTCGCTGGTTATTATTGTGTTAACTATTTGTATATAGCATGTCAGAAAGGAGGGCTGCGGCGGGGAATTGTCAGGGAGTGATTCGCGGTGTAAGGAAGCATGTCATCGAGTGAAACATTGCACCGCCGTACAGCAGTGCAATCTGTAAGGGCAAATTCCTGGCGGTATGGCAGGAAGACCGGTGCGACTCAGTGTGCCGCACGCATTTATGGGCAATCAGCGCTGCAGTTGATTAAACGCCTTCTCAATCATCTCCAGCAGCAACGGATTGTTGACGTTCTGCATCACATGCACCAATGCCCCGGTCTGCTCCGGCACGCCAATGTCCAGGCGCAGTGGCGATCGATACCGCCAGCTCTTGCCGCGCGTTGCGCCGGCGCGTAACTCAATATCGACAAAGTAATCCACCCCATCCGCCACGCGCTGATTCAATAGCCAGGCAATCACCAGCGCATCGTGGATCCAGCAGCCTGGCAGATGGCGGGTGCGAATCGAGTAATCAATCCACGGGCGCAACGTTTCACGGACAAATTGCGGTAACGGATGGTCGTTGGTCGTCAGACGATTAAGATCCTGATGGGTCATCAATGTTTGTGTCGTGGCGTCCATCGGCACCAGCGTGATGGCTGCGCCGCTGTGCAACACCTGATGCGCCGCTTCGGGGTCCAGACCAAAGTTGGTGTCTTTGATGTAATCATCTAAAGCGAAGACACCGCCCATAATCACAATTTCTGCCACGGATTCAGCCATCTGTGGATAGCGCTGCAGCGCCTGCGCCACGTTGGTCAGAGGACCGATCGCCACCAGAGTAAATTCGCCGGGATTATCGCAAATCAGCTGGCCCATCACGCCTGCGGCATCATTGCCATCTGCCGCGAGCAACTGCGGCTTACGCACGCCCCGCCACAGTTCAGCGAGGTTTGCGTCCTTGACGCCATCGAGGCGTGCGCGCCAGGGGGCCGGGTCTTCGCGGAGTGCCTGCAACGCGCCCTGCACCACGGGAACATTGAGTCCTAATCGCTGGAGTAAATCTTTGGCAACCTGCGCGCCTAACGCACTCGGCGTGTTGCCAGTGACGGTGGTGATCAGTTCAACTGACAGCGAAGGTGATGCCAACGCCAGTGCCAGCGCAAGGCCGTCATCGGTATTCGCCCCTGCAATTCCATTTCCCGGATCACAATCAATAATCAGTCTTTTCATGATGTTATAGGTTTATTTTTGTTGAGTAAGCAGGCAGCCGCAGGACTCACCGATTTCAAGATAGTGAGGGAACTCTGCCAGTTGGGCTTCGCCATCCCCATTTTTCAGCATGGCGATAGCGCTGCGTGCCATTTCCCGTAGCGGTTGACGTACGGTTGTCAATGTCGGGACATGGAACGCGGATTGATCGGTGCCGTTAAAGCACACCAGGGCGACATCCTGCGGCACGCGCAAACCGTGTTCAGAGAGCGCGCGGATACAACCAATCGCCTGGCCCTCATTGCTGGTAAACAGCGCGCGCGGCACCTTTCCGCGGGCAAGCATACGTTTTGTGGCGTCATAACCGCCTTGTCGCGAGTAGCTGGCAGGGAAAATCAGGGTTTCATCGACCTGCAGGCCTTTCTCTGCCATGGCATCGCGCCAGCCCTGAATACGATCCTGGGCATTCAGCATCTCCAGCGGACCGCTGATCATGCCAACCTGTTGATAACCGTGGCTGAGCAGATGTTCAGTCACCTGACGCGAGGCCTCGCGCTCATTCACCCGCAACATGCTCACGCCGGGGCGGGGGTCAACACGATCCAGCATCACCAGCGGTGTACCACTGGCCTGAATCACATCTATGTATGGGTGGCGGTCGACACTGGTATAAAACAGGCCATCCACCTGACGATTCAGCAAGCCCTGAATCAGTTCCAGCTCACGCTTGCGATCATCTCCGGCATCCCCCAGCAGCATCACGTGGCCGTGATCCAGTGATTCCTGCAGCAGCATATGCGCCATGGAGGCCACGAAGGGGTTACTGATGTTCGGCACCACCAGGCCAAAGGTTTTGGTGCTGCCGGAGGCCAATGCACGCGCCACTGCATTCGGTCGATAACCCGTCTGTTTAATCGCTTCCAGCACGCGCAACCGCGTGGCTTCCGCCACCGGGCGCGGTCCGTTGTTAATCACGTAGCTCACTACCGCCACTGATGTGCCGGCGGCTTTCGCCACATCGCTACGTGTTACATTTCCGCCTGGGGATTTCGCCAATGCTCTTGCCTCTGCATGAATGCCATTGGCCGGCATAACCGGCCAATGGCACTGTTTCACTTACAGCGTGTTGCGCGTCAGATCGCATCTTCCGGCAGATTCAGATCGCGCCCACGCGTTTCCGGTGCCACAAACGTGGTCAGAAAACCGATGGTCGCCATCGCCGAGAAGTACACGGCAATCGCCCACCAGTGTCCGGTGAACGATAACAGCGCCGCAGCCACCAAAGGTGCTGTCCCTCCAGAAAGGATAGACCCCAGTTCTTTCGCCACCGCCATCTTGGTGTAACGGTGTTTGACACCAAACATTTCCACACCCCACGCGGCCTGCACCCCAAAAATACCGAGCGAGGCCAGCGCCATGCCGACAACCATCACCGGAATCACAATCGCCGGGTCACGACTGTCCATCAGGCTGAATGCCGGCCAGGCATAAATCATCAGCAGCAGACAGAAACCACGATAGGTGATACGGCGGCCAAAGCGGTCAGACATCCAACCGGCAAACGGAATAATCAGGAAACCCAGCAACGAGGCAATAAACACCGCCGTCGTTGGCACCGACTTATCGAGCATCAGCACTTTCGCGACATAACCGACGATAAAGCCCTGCGCCAGATAGGAAGGACCGTTTTCGCCGATACGTAAGCCGACCATCGTCCAGAACGCACGGCTGCGCTGCCAGAAACTACGGGTATCAACCTCGGCGGCGGCATGCTGCAATGTGGCGCTACGCTCTGCCTGCAGTTGCGCCTGCTGGCGCTCAAACACCGGGGTTTCACGCAGATGACGACGCAGCCATAACGCGACCACGGCAATCAGCACGCTACTGAGGAACGGAATACGCCATCCCCAATCCAGCAAGGTTTGTTTATCCATCTGAATCACGGCAAGCCACACCAGCGAGGCGATCAGCGTGCCACTATTCGAGCCGAGGGCGATCACGGAAGAGACCAGACCGCGACGCGCAACCGGGGCATACTCGCCCAGCATCACGGTGCCACCAGACAGTTCCGCACCGGCGCCCAACCCTTGGGTAAAGCGCAACAGCACCAGACAAGCGGGTGCCCAGACGCCGATCGTGGCGTAAGAAGGGATGAGACCAATCAAGGTTGTCGATGCGCCCATCAGGATGATGGTAGCGATCATCACGGTTTTGCGGCCTTTCCGGTCACCGATCCAGCCAAACAGCAGCGCACCAATTGGGCGTGCAATAAACCCGACGGACCAGGTGGCAAAACTGGAGAGCAGCGCCATAGTGGGTGTGGCATTGGGGAAAAACACATCGCCAAAGATGATGCCTGCTGCCAGGCCATAGAGCGCGAAATCCGCATACTCCATTGCCGTGCCGAGCCAGCAAGAGAAGGTGGCGCGCCAGAAATCTTTGCGGCCAGAAGAGGTTTCCAGCCGCATGTCAGCAGCTGAAGAGGTGCTCAGTGAAGTTTGTTGCGAAACGGACTGATGTACCGTCATGACCTTTTCCCTGAAATAGGTGAAAACAGCAAACGCCCTTCCGTGGGACGGTTCCCTTGCAACAAGCGGAACTCCCCGGTGACGACGTTCAGTAGGCAAACCTGGATGAAAGTCAAAGAACTCCCTGGTGTTGGAATTCACTCATTCGCCTGTTCTCGTCGATGTTTTTTTCATCGATCGCATTAGTAAGGCAAATGTAACCACGTCATCTCAAGGCCAACTTTGTCTCTGGCACCGTGAGTTATCACTGTGGACATAGTCTATCTACGCGCGTAGATAAATCAAGTGATAAAAGTGAAAATAATTAATTTATCTTCACTATAGCTCGGGATTAGAAAGCAAAAATGGCGTTAATTCATAACATTACAGCTCATTCAAACCAACAGCAGCGTATTAACCTCAATGTAATTAACGAGCGTTGCTTATCATTAGCTGAGTTGTGGCTGATCCTTCATCGCGCTTTTTTTCGCACAAATCAGTTAAGCTTTGATGACAATTGCGAATTAATCTTAAAACCCTTTCGCCAGTGCGGTTCAGCTATCACCTGCATTACACTGGGTAAAAATCACACAGGGCGCCTATGACCATCATCCTCATGCGACACGGTAAACCTGACCATCCGGTCAGCGGGCGCTTTACTGCGCGAGCGCTAGCCGACTGGTGTGAGGGCTATGACCAGGCCGATATTTGCGACTCACCGCCGCCGCGCAGTATGGCCATCGCGCGAATGGCCCGCGTGATCGCCTCCAGCCCGCTACCCCGCGCGCGTTCCTCACTCACGCGTCTCGGCCTGCAACCGCATGAGGTGGATGAGGTTTTCAGTGAAGTGGCCATGCCGCTGCTGCCGTTCGAACGCCTGCACCTGCCGCTGACCGTTTGGCTCGCCCTTTTGCGCCTGTTATGGTTATGCGGTTACGCCGGGCATGTGGAATCGTTGACCCATGCCCGAGCACGGGCGCGTCAGGCGGCAGATAAGTTGATCACGCTATCAAAACAGGGAACGGTGTTGCTGGTGGGGCACGGCATCATGAACAAAATGATCGCCCGGGAATTGCGTAAACGCGGCTGGCAGGCGGAAAAACATGCCAGCAGCCGCCACTGGAGCAGCGCGATTTACCATCGCCCGTTTATTTAACCCTGATACGCCCAATCAAACATTGCGAGCAGGTGCCTGACGATCGCTGCCACAAGGAGATACCCCGCCGTCAGTTCAACTGGAAGTAACTCAGCACCTCACAGCCTTTTCCGGCGTTCGGGGTCGCTATCACTTTCATTTGCAGCAAATCAATCACGCTCAATGATCCATCGCCTTCATTGGCAATCAGCAGCGTTCGATTATCCGCACTGAAACAGCCATCCATTGGTTTGTTGCCGACCGGAACATCTCCCAACGGATTGAGTAAATCATCAAACAGTGTGATGAGCGGCTCCTGATCGCCAATCGCCACCAAACGCTCGCCGTTGGCGCTAAAGCGCACGACCTGGCAGGGCTGTTGATGGGCCGTGAGTTTAATGCGCTGGCGAATACGATGGCTTTGGCGATCGACCACATACAGTAACGGTGCGTCGGCCGCGCTAGCGACCAGATAAGGATGCTTCGGCGAGGCCGCGATACCGGAGATCGGCCCCGGCAGCAGAATATTGTCAATGATGCGCCCTTCTGCCTCGCACAGATCCACCACAGTGATGCTGGCGTCTTCTTCGTTCTCTGTAAACAATTTACGCCCGCTGGGTGAAAGCGTCAGACGATGCGCATTGTGCGATGGCAGCTTAATTATTTTCTCCACCCTATCGGTAACGGGATCGATGACTGCCACAGCCGCACTGTTTTCACAGCAGAGGTAGACTTTGCCATCGCGGCCCAATTGACCACTGTGGGGCGACTGCAACGGAGATAAATCGATAAAACCGCTGATCTGGCGTTTGCGTAGATCGATCACCGCCACTTTGTGACCAGGATGGGGATTGTCGCCATGAATGCCGTCACCATAGATCGGCACATAGGCTTTCTCTTGCTCAGGTAACATCAGTAACTCATGCGGACGCGGCGGAAACGCATTCAGCTCCTGTTGCACGGCAAAGGTATCGGGATCGAGAAACAGCACCCGATTCCCCTGCTTATCGACCGCCAGTAATCCACGGTTGTGTGGCTGCATAGTGCCTCCTTTGTGTTAACCACCTCGTCTAAGCGTAGTTAACCTGCATCAGGAAGGGGCAAATCCCTGTCAGGCCAGCGAAAAATGTAGCCGCTTTAAACCATTTGAGTGCGGGGATTTTTTATCTAAGCCGCAGCCAGCGCCAAGGCTAAGTTATTTTATTAGGAATAGTCCTAATGATGATTAATTGTAAAATCAGTTGGCCATTCAATTATTTCCGGGAAATTTTACGCTTAACGGATCCTTCATTTTCCGGTTTATCTGAAAGCAAAAAAAAGTAATAGCCTCTAAGACCAGAATGCTTTATTAAGCTGATGTGAGTACTTTTTACACACAGCCGTGAGGAAACACAAGAGCGCATAAGCTGCCAGCATCAGGGAATCCTTGCCACCATAATCACAATAATCAGGTGCACCATGAATAAAAAACGTCTCCAGCCAGCGCTCGCGCTCTGGCAGAACTGGAAAAGAATCGCTTTTACTAGCCAGACATTACTGCAGAAAAAACAGCACACTGCGCTCTGCGCGCCGGAGTACGATCCTAGCGGAGAGGACAATATCGTGTTGTTTTCTGGCGAAAAGTCGCTGCCAGAAATACCGAAAAAAGTGTGGATGTATTGGGATAATGAATATTTACCGAAATCCATGATGTTAAATATTCAAAAGTTGCGCAAAGATAATCCTGATCACGATATCTATTTGCTCAATCGATTAACGGTAAAAGAAGTTTTACCTGATTTTATTTTTACCTCAACATTATTAAGCGAACAGCAAAAAAGCGAAGTCATTCGTCTGGAACTGCTGTTGCGCTACGGCGGTATTGCCATTGATTGCAGCACGCTGTTATTTGAAGATCTCTCATGGGTGCATCGTGCCCATCAAGAGCGCTGCATGGATGTGATTGGTTATTATCGCGAAAATTCCACCGTCAATTATCTGGCGCCAGTGATTGAAAACTGGTTCCTGGCGGCGGCACCGAATAACCCGTTTATTCGTGAATGGCAGAAGCAGTACGCGCCCATCAAACATCTGGGTGAGCAGAATTATTTCAACGAGCTCAACAAGCGCGATGACTATGCACTCCTGACCCAGAAAATTGACCAACCGCAGCAGCAGTTGGGTTCACTGGCACAACAGGCGGCGATGCGGGAATATCGTCGGGTGAATCTCTATCTGCGCAAGTGTGAAGCCAACGCTTACTATTATCAGCGTTTGAGCGGCTGGAAAAGCGAGGCGTTTGCACATGCTATCCTGTTCAACCAGCGTCCTATGACGCCACCACCGGTGATTAAACTCAGCGGTAACGAACAGATGCACCTCGACTTCAACCTGCGTTTAGGCAATTACAACCGCAGCAGCCTGCTGGGTGAGATGATGCAGCCGCATGCGGCGATAGCGTTGGCTTCACCCATCAACAAAGCGCGCGCGTAGCCAGTGGATAAAGGTGGTCACCGCCCGTGGCACTTGTGCTGCATACGGGCGCACCACCCACAGCCGATCGGCAAAAGCATCCACGGTTTGCCACTGCGGCAGAACCTGTTGCAGCGTGCCTGCTGCCAGCGCCGCCGCGGCGCTGAAATCGGGCAGCATGGCAATGCCCAGTCCTTGCAGCGCGGCATCGCGGATTGATTCGCTGTTATTGGTAGCAAAATTACCCTGAATTTTTACCTGTACGGATTCACTGCCGCCACTCACCGGGCGGAAACGCCATTGTGGCGATTCCAGACCACGCGGATAGTAGAGGCAGTTATGTTGCTGCAACGATTCTGGCCCCTGAGGCACACCGTTTTGCGCCAGATAAGCCGGCGAGGCCACTAACAGCGCGCGCGTCTCACACAGCGGCAACGCCACATGGGTTTCGGGCAATGTCTGGCTATGGCGGATGGCGAGATCAAATCCTTCACTGCCTAACGACACTAAGCGATCGGTAACATCCAGCTGCAGCCGCACCTGCGGATACTCTCGCAAAAAATCACCGATAATTGGCACCAGCTGCTGACGTGCAAACGCCACCGGCGCGCTGACACGCACCAGGCCGCGGACTGGCCCGGCCTCATCGCGCACGCTGAAAAAGCTTTGGGCGATGCGCGCGAAAGGATCGCGCAACTCATCCACCAGCTTCTCGCCCGCCGAGGTCAGACGCACGCTGCGCGTGGTGCGCTGCACCAGTGACACCCCCGCCATCTCTTCCAGCTCTTTAATCTTTTGGCTCATGGCCGCTTTACTGACATCTAATCGTTCAGCTGCACGAGTAAAACTGCCCAGTTCAGCCAGCACCGTTAGCCAGTGCAAATGCACCCAGAGTGCATCAGTTTTGATTTCTTTCATATGGATTGTTCAAAATAATAAATAATCATTTCAACCAGCGCGCTTTTTCTTTCCTGCAGCAAGCGGCAGCATAAAGCCACATCCTACTCTTATCTTGTGAGCAAAAACGAGGGTTTATTTATGCCGTTACTGACTTTTGATGTGATTCAGGGCCGTTCTGAATCAGAAATTCGCACCTTGCTGGACGCCGCGCACCGCGCGGTATTAACCGCGTTCAAAGTACCCGCGCGGGATCGCTATCAGATTGTTCATGAGAATAAACGCTATCAAATGGTGTTTCAGGATACCGGGCTGGGTTTCGAGCGGACCGATAACCTGGTGATGGTGCGCGTGTACACCAGCCCAAGAAGTGAAGAACAGAAAACGCTATTCATGGCAGAGTTAGCGCGCGAGTTGCAGGAAAATTGTGGCGTGCAGGGCAACGATCTGATGATCAGTTTTATCACTAACAGCAAAGGCGACTGGAGCTTTGCCGACGGCGAAGCGCAGTATCTGACTGGCAAGCTCTGATCCCTCCTCGCCCCTCGCTGGCAGCGGCGCGTGCGTTGCTGCCAGGTCAAACCATAGTCAATCTAAACCTGCCTTAAACGGATCGGAACCCGCCGCACAATTCTGTGTGGTTATGTTGCAGCACTGTGACAGCCCATATAAATTGACGCATAACCCCCAAAGAGGGCCGAGGGCGCAGGGATGGCGTCACTATTTTATGTGAGGATCAAACCTTGTCCGAGTTGGTTTCGGTTGTACTCTTTTTAGCGGCAATCGCCGTTTACTCCTGTAAAGCCGGGCGAAATAAATTCTGGTTTATCCTGATCTTAGTGCTGCTCACGCTGTTTATCGTGCTCAATGCCACGCTGTTTGCCAGCAACTATTTTACCGGCGATGGCATCACCGATGCGGTGCTGTATACCCTGACCAACAGCCTGACAGGTGCCGGCGTCAGTAAATATGTGGTGCCCGCGATTGGATTAATCATTGGCCTGTTTTTGCTGTTTTGCCTGCTTTCCTGGCTGCTACGCCGCCGTAAACGGCCGCATCATTTAGGCTGGAGTTTACTGGCTATCGCCTGCGCTGCAGGTTCGGTGCAAACCACACCTGCTTTTCGTCAGGTGAAGGATCTTATTGCCTCACATTCACGTCTGGCCGACTCTGATTTCGATAACTATTATAAGACGCCCAATAAAACCATTCCCGATCCCAAACTCAACCTGGTGTACATCTACGGTGAGAGCCTTGAACGCACCTATTTTGATCAAGATGCTTTCCCCGGACTCGCGCCGGAACTAAGTCGCGAAAAAGACCAGAGCATCGATTTCAGTGAAACCGAGCAGTTACCAGGCACCGATTACACCATTGCTGGCATGGTCGCTTCTCAATGCGGTATCCCACTGTTTGCCCCTTTTGATGGCAACGCTTCGGCCTCGCTTTCCAGCTTTTACCCGCAGAATATTTGCCTCGGCGATATCCTGAAGAATTCCGGTTATGAAAACTGGTTTATCCAGGGCGCAGACTTACGTTTTGCTGGCAAGGATACCTTCCTGCTGTCACACGGCTTTTCGCCCGCACATATGTACGGCTCGCAAGAGCTCATCAGCCGCGTCGCCGATCCCAGTTACCGCAACAACTGGGGTTTTTACGATGATACGGTGATGGATGAAGTGTTTGAGAAATACGAAGCGCTTTCACGTCAGCAAAAACGTTTTGCCTTGTTCACCCTGACGGTGGACACCCATCACCCTGACGGATTTATCTCGCGCAGCTGTCAGCGCAAAAGCTACAGCTACGATGGCAAACCGAACCAATCCTTCAGTGCGGTGGCCTGCTCACAAGAGCATGTCGCGCGTTTGATTGCGCGCATCAAAGCGTCGCCGTGGTTTAAAAACACCATCATCGTCGTCAGTTCGGATCATCTGGCCATGAATAACACCGCGCATCAGTACCTGATTAAGCAGCCGCGCCGCGATCTGTTTATGGTGATTCGTGGTGACCAGCCACAAGCAGAAGTGCTGGATGGCAAACGCAGTACCCTGGATAACGGTGCGACAGTGCTGGATATTCTGGGTGGTGATAAGGCGATTGGACTCGGCCGCAGCGGCCTCTCTTCGACGTCTTTATCGGCGCAGTTTGAAGACATGGCGCAAAAAGTGACCGCATGGAAAGCCGATATCATCCAGCTGTGGAATTTCCCCAGCAAGCTCGATGCGTTTACTGTCGACCAGCAAAAAAATACCTTCAGCTTCTCCGGCTCTACCTTTAAATTGCCTATTCTATTTCGCATTGGGCAAGATCGCGTCGAGCCACTGCCAGAAGGCGAATATTCGGCACCGCTGCGCTACCAGCTCGCAGACTTTACTGCCGCGGATAAATTTGTCTGGGTCGATCGCTGCTTCAAGATGGGCCGTTTATGGCAGCCCGATTTGGCACTCTCTAGCGACCTCTGTGTCGCCATGGGCCAGATGGGTGCAAAACCGACGGTAACGCGCATCGATAAACCGCAGTGGAAGGGCAAAGCGCAATTCCCGAAAGCCGAAGTGAGTGCCGCGACTTATCAACTCAACGAGCAGCAGATTCGCGTGGAAGATAATGCGATTCGCTATAACGCCGACAGCTTCCTGCTGACGGTGCCAGGCGCACCCGACAGCGTGAAGCGTTTCACTGGAATATCTCGCCCCGAAAGCTGGGGACGTTGGTCAAATGCGAATCTGGCACCTGAAGTGAACATCGAATATGTCGAACCTTTACCGTCTCGCTTTGATGTGCAGATCACCGCGCGCGCTTTTGGACCCAATCCGCATCGACTGATTCCAGTCCGCGTCGGTGATGAAGAGCAGATGCTGAATCTGGGCGATGATTTCTCGACCACCACACTGCACTTCAGCAACCCCAACGGCAGTCACAACCTGATTATTGCGCCACCTGAGCCGCAACTCTCTAACGTCGGCAATATTACCGGGCAGGATCCGCGCAAATTGGGCATTGGTATGGTGGAGATAAAAATTATTCCACATCCGTAAAATCAAGCCATTTCCCCACCCATACAGGCCTGCCAACGTGCAGGCCTTTTTTATTAGTTGTTTTCGTTACTTATTGTAAGCATTGATTTTTTTCGAGATGCCGCGCAAAATCCATTTCATTACATTGTGAAACTATCACCTACTGGATAGGCTTTCATTTTCACGGAAGGACACCAGAGGAATGAAAGGATGATACTGACCATGATTAACACGCATAAAGCCTATAAAGCGTTACAGGATGCAGGCGTCGCCGATAGACAGGCTGAGGTAATGGTGGAGATTTTTGCTGATATGCAGCAGGAAAATGCCTTAACCAAATTTGACTTGTCACAGGCGACAGAAAGCCTGATCCGGGCGCAAAGCGCGACAAATAACCGACTCGATGCTCTCGAAGGCCGCTTAGACCAATTTCAAAACGAGGTTAAATTACAATTTCACGGCGTGAATCAGCGTTTTGAAGTGCTCGAAAAAAGTATCGATGGGCGGTTTGATGAAGTTGATAAAAAGTTTGCGAGGATTGATGAGAAATTCGAGAAGATTGATGAGAAATTCGCAAAAATCGATGAGAAATTCGAAAAAATCGACGAACGGTTCAATCAGCAAGAGATTAAAATCAACGCGTTAGACCAACGGATGCAGATTGGTTTTACCGAGTTAAAACAAGACAACATCTGGATCAGACGCGTTCTGCTCACTATCGCCACCGCATTGATTGCCATGACGACAAAATATCTCTTAAATAGCTGAGCCAGGCGGGCAGCCCGGCCCTTCACAGCCTTAACGCAGCGCTTCCAGTTTCATGCGCTGCGTCCCTTCTGCATTGAAATTCTCCGCTGCCAGCCAGCGTTCGAATGCCTGCTTAAGCGGCGGCCATTCGCCATCAATAATCGAGAACCAGCAGGTATCACGACTGCGCCCTTTATAAACAATCGCCTGGCGAAATAGGCCTTCAAACTGGAATCCCAGCCGCAATGCCGCTTTGCGTGAAGGTAGATTACAGCTGTCGCATTTCCATTCGTATCGACGATAGCCCAACTGTTCAATGGCATAACGCATCAGCAGATAGTGCGCTTCTGTTGCCATAGAGGTTTGCTTGAGCAGCGGTGAAAACGCCACATGCCCCACTTCCACCACGCCGTGCGCGGTGTCGATGCGCATCAATGCCAATGTGCCCACCGCACGCTGACTGCGCAGGTCAATCACCGCAAAATGCATCGGATCCTTGCCCTGCTCAATCTTGCGCGCATAAGCCAGATACTCCGCCTCACTGATAAAGGGCTCAGCAAACATATAAGTCCAGTCACCACCATCAATGGCCAGCGCATAGGCGGCGTAGAGATCGCGACCGTGGCGTTCCGCACTTAAAGGTTCCAGACGGCAGTACTGGCCGTTGAAAGTCTCATAAGAGGGCCAGCTGCGCGGTTGCCAATCTGGCAATGGTGCACCGACTGGTTGTCCGTAGGCATTGGTGTGTTGCGTCATGGTTCAGTTCCTTTGTCAGTGAAAGCGTAATGAGCAGCGTGCCACTTTTCCGGCGCATTAAAAAGCACCCGAGAGGATGAATCTGAAGGAGGAGGGATTTGCAGGAAGCGTGGCAGCCTGACGGCCGCCACACAAAGGGAGAGATTAACCCTTGAAGAAGATGTCGCCAGATTTACCCATCACAATCTTGCCGCTGTCGTCGGTGATCAGGATGTAGTTGGCATTGATATAAGCCCAGTGTGTACCAGGCTGCGGTGCTGGCAGGTGGCGTGGCTGCCACTCCACAATGGTGTACTGCTTTTTACGATACTCATCGGGTACTACATCACCGACTTTGTATTCTTTGTAGTCGATAATGATGGTATTCAGATCGTAATTATTTTGCCCGGCAGGGGCATCTTGCATCCCGTTCTGCGATGGGCGAATCGGTGCCACATCGCCGCTGGATTCCGCTGGTTCGTTGCTGGCCGGGGCATCCACTGCCGGAGCCTGAGTTTGTGCGTCGGGTGCGGTCTGCTGCACCTGAGGTGGCGGTGGTACGTTATCCGTTTGCTCGCCTTCAGCCAGTGCGGCTGGAGTCAGGCTCAAAGCGCCCAGAAAAATTCCTGCAGAAAGAAGGGTGACGTGTGTCCTGCGCATTGGTGATTTCCACTCTGGTTAATTATTAACTGTCCAATTTACTGACAAGTGCAGCACGCAGAAGGTTCCCCCGGCGCGCTTTGCGCGTCAAATTACGCTGCACAGCATACCTCAGCAAAAGCGACTTTTGGCGCAGTAAAATTGCAAGCAACCATGTTCGTCACTCTGCCTGGTTCTTCTGTGCCAGATCCATCAACAGAGCAATGCCCAGATAGTTGCTCCAGTTAAAGGCATTTTGCAGCACCACAATCGCATTGCCATTTTGTTTATCAAAACCGATAAAGCTGGAGTAGCCGCCAATATAGCCCACCTGATAGGTGATTTTCTGCTGACCATAGGTGTCCGTGACCCAGGCAATATTTTGAGACTGGTTGCCATGCTGTTCATAGCCTTGATTAACCTGAGCAAAAGCGGCATTGATGGGGGCGCTGGCGTCATTGTGTAAATGCGCATCCAGATAGCGGATTAAATCACGTGCGTTGCTATACAAACTGGCGGCGGCCACCATGTTATTGCTGAATGCCCAATCCGGCGTCAACTCACCACGCGGAATCAGCTTTGGCTGATCGCCCGCATGGCCCAGCGCACGCATCGGATAGCCACGCAGGCTTTGCGGTTTAAAGCTGCTGCTGGTCATGCCCAGGGGCTGGAACAGATTGCGTTGCGCCAGGCTTTCGATGCCCTGATGCAGACGATGCTTCAGAATATAGCCGAGCAGCGCATATCCCAGATTGGAATACTGCGCCACGGGTTTTGCTGGTGCGTCAAAATCAGCCAGATAGCTCAGCACGGCATCGCTATCGAGGTTGCCGTAAAAATTCTCACCGCTGCGCAGATACGCCATAAATTTCATAAACATCGGCAAATCCATATCCTGACGCGGCAAGCCAGAGGTGTGCGTGACCAGTTGCAGCAGCGTGATGCGTTTTGCATCCTCACTGAGCGGCACTTCCGGCGGCAGCAACGTAGCAAGCGTATCGTTCCAGCGCAGCTCGCCGCGATCCACCAGCTCAATGATCACCTCCGCCGTTATGCCTTTGCTGAGCGATCCAAGCGCAAACAACGTATCGGGTGTGATCGGATAACGGTGTACCGCATCAGTCACGCCAAAACTATAAAACTGCGCAGGCTGGCGCTGATGGATAATCGCAATGCTGATGCCCGACACCTGCTTTTGCTGCATGTAATGCCGCACGATGTCATCGACGTTTTCATTGAAGGTCGCATGGGAGAGATAGACTTTATCGCCGACTGGCGCAGAGGTTTGTGACAGCGTGCCACAGGCGCTCAGCAATAGACTGCAGCACAACAGCAGCAAAAGCGGAATGATGCGCCGCATCATTCAGGAATCCTGGTAAAAGTTTTCATAACAATTGATTTATATAATATTTTTTATTTTTAGCAAAACGTGCGATGGGTGTTTGTGGCGAAATATAACACAGATGGGGGTAATCGCCACCTGCCAGAAACAGGTGGCGGCTGGGAATTATTGATTCACCGGAATCACCGATCCTTGATAGTGCTGGTTGATAAATTCGGCAGTTTGTTTTGACTCCAGATCTTTGGCTAATTCAAGAATCCGCGGGTCATGTGCCAGTTTTGGCGTGGTCACCAATACATTGGCATACGGATTATTTTTCGCTTGTTCCAGCGCTAGTGCATCTTTCGATGGCACTAGCCCTGCCTGCAACGCGTAGTTACCGTTGATGATTGCCAGCTGTGCATCATCCAGTGCACGCGGCAGTTGTGGCGCTTCGATTTCAATGATTTTCAGATGGTGTGGGTTGTCAGTGATATCCGCTGTCGTGACCAGCGAATGGGATTGACTGCCCTTGAGTTTGATCAAACCGCTGTCCTGCAACAGATACAGCGCACGGCTTAGATTAGTGACATTATTGGGTACCGCGACCTGCGCGCCATCAGTCAGATCTTTCAGGGATTTCACTTTATGCGAGTAAATGCCTAACGGCTCAATATGCACCGTCGCCACCACGGAAAATTTCTCCCCCAGGGCTTTTTCCTGATCGCGCAAATAAGGCACATGCTGGAAATAATTAGCATCAACATCGCCGCGCGCTAACAGTTCATTGGCGTTGAGATTGCCGTTGAGTTCAATCACTTTCAGGTCGAGCTTTTTATCGGTCTGTTTGATGTGGTTGAGGATTTCACTGTGTGGCACCGGATCGGCCGCCACACGCAAAGCCGCTGCCGAAGCAGAGGAGCTGAACATCGAGAACAGTGCCAGCGTGGCTATCACCTTTTTAGTCATATGTTTTCCTTACTTTTATGATGTTTGAACCGTGTTCTGGGCGTCGGTGTAGTAGCGCGCTGCCACGTCGCGATGCGATCGCAAACGCCCTTTGAGATAGTTCCAGCCCACTTCACGCAGCAGCGGATTATTGGGATCGCTGGTCGGCCCACGCGCTTCAGCCGCGAGCGGCGCGGGTAATTGATAAATCGGTACTTCGGCATCCAACTGCGCCCCCAGGAAAAAGGCGATGGAAACACGCTCCTTGTGTGCAGGTGGTGACAGCACGCGGTGTATCGTTGCGCGCAGATAGCCATTGGTCGCAATCTCTAGCAGTTCACCGATGTTCACCACAAATGCACCCGGTTTTGGCAACGCATCCACCCAGTTTTCTGGCGTCACTTCCACCTGTAATCCGGGCTGTTCATCCTGCAGCAGAAATGTCAGGAAGCCAGAATCTTTATGCGCACCTACGCCCTGTTGGCTGGCATTGCTCGCCTGCCCGGGGTAGCGAATCAGCTTCACATGTTCATTGGGATGCGAACCGTACAGCGCATCAAACGCATCCGGTGGCAGCGACAGCGATTTGGCGAACGCGCGCAACAGGCGCAGTGCGACATCCGTCATTGCCTGCTGCCAGGCGTGGATCACCGGCCTTAGCTGCGGCAGCGCCTCTGGCCATAGATTTGGTCCCTGCAGACGCTTCCAGGCGGGATCGCCGTCTTGCAACATTAATGCCACGCGTTCCGCGCCAATATCGAACTGCTCACGCTGATCGCGCTGTTCACGGGTGTATTCCACACCAGCCCGGTTGTAGCCGCGGAAATGTGGCGAGTGGATCATTGAGACGCGTTGCTTCTCCTCATCCGGCAGGGCAAAAAATGCCTGAGTGATGCTTTGCACGTTCTGCAGCAGCTGTGGATTGATGCCATGATTGATCAGGTAGAAAAAACCGACATCACGCGCCGTGGTGCGCAGTTCAGCGAGATAAGGCGACTGTTCAGCATCCGGGAGTTCCAGCAGCGCCAAATCCAGCACCGGCAATGTTTTCGCCATAAAATTTGCTCCTTAACGCAGTAAAATTCTGCGTTTACGCTGCCATTGGCGTCCCATTCCAGCCAATACTGTTGCGCAATATGTTATGGCGAATGATTTTTAGGAAAGCTTCAGCAATCGATATGCAAAAAGCGGTAAATCCGCGCCGCTTCCCGCTATAATCGCGCCGTCAAAACTTTGCCTACCCGCACCACACAGGAGATGCCGTATGAACCAAGGCCCGTTAACCGAGAAAGAACTGAACTGGCTGGAAGATATGCTGGAGAAATACGGCAATGAACAGTCGGTGGTGGATACCTCCGAGCTGGATGGCATGTTGACGGCTCTGCTCTCCGGCCCGAACGATATCGAACCAAGCGAGTGGCTGGTGGCGATGTGGGGTGACAAGAAGCACATTCCAAAATGGTCCAACGAGCGTGAAATGGATCGCTTTATGGCGCTGATTTTCCAGCACTTCAACGACATTGCCGAACGTCTGGCGGAGTTCCCGGATCAGTTTGATCCGCTGTTTGGCATGCAGGAGATGGAAGGTCAGGAGTTCACCGTAGTGGAAGACTGGTGTTATGGCTATCTGCGCGGCGTGGCGTTAGATCAAGACTGGGATCAGCTGCCAGAGAGCCTGCAACCGGCGATGGAAGCTATTAAGCTGCACGGTAGCGAAGCGCAGTTGGCAACGCGCGAAGCGTTCTCGCCAGAGGAGTTTGAAGCCAGCATTGACGCCATTCGCCCAGCGGCGCTGGAACTGCATGAATACTGGCAGGAACAGCGCATGGCGCAGCCGGATCCAGAACCTCAGCTGCCACACTTCGCGGGCGAGAAAACCGGCCGTAACGATCCCTGCCCGTGTGGTAGCGGTAAGAAGTACAAGCAGTGTTGCGGTAAATAACGCAACATCACCGTAAGAGGGCGTCAGGTCGCGCCCTCATCTCAATCTGCTTTCAATGTTGCAATTTCACTGAACCCAACTCACGTCGTATACGGCCCTCAGGCTGTCTCGTGCGGGCTTTTCGCAAAATCTCCCAACATATTAAGAGGCAGGCTTCACCTCAGTGACCAGGGTCGGCAATTGCCATGCACCGCCAGCGCGAATCGCACGGCACATGCCGGTGGTGGCGTCACTACTCTGGACGAAATCTTTGCCATCCCATACCCAGGCCGCTGTGCTCCAGCAGTCGCCAATACCGCGTCCTTTCTGTGCCTCAGAAATCACACCCTGGCTGTAATCGGAACCGGAATCGGTGATCAGCTGCGGTTTACCCTGTAATGCACGATCCATCAGCCAGTAGCCATAGCCTTCGTTATAGGCGCCGCGCCAGCATAGCGCGGCAATCAGCACATGCGCGTCATCCACTGGCGTTAATGTGAGTGGCTCAGCGCCTTCTTCGGGTTGATCATCCGTAGGGTCCAGATTATCGCAGCTGTCATCATCGGTCAGTGAAGCAATCAGCTTCGGCTTGAGCAACGCCAGCTCATCCGCACTCAACGGACGCGGCGCGGCTTTTTCGACGTTGACCTGCTGGATCACCGGCATCGCCACTGCTGCGGGAACACTGTTTTCAGGCTTATTGCCTTTGCGCACCAGTGCGCCAGGCGTACTCAGACGGCCCTGCGCATCGTCCATCTTCAGCAGTGTGGCAAAGGCACCATTACTGGAAAGTTCGAACGGCTCCTCGCCCCCGCGAAACTCCACTTTGCCACTGCCTTTGATCGCATTAATCAGCGCCAGCGTTTGAGCGTCGGTTAGCGTCCACTCATCGTTCTCCGCTTTGGTGACCTCGCCCTGGGCGTGATCATCAATCCACAGCGCCAGTGCATCCACTTGCTTAGAGTCATCATCGCCAGTATCAGCCAGCACCACACGTCCGTGGGTCAGTGCATTGGGCCCGCCCTCACGCGTAAGCAGTACTGAGCCCCCTGCGCCCTCTTCCGCGCTGTAACCCGCAGCCCGGCAGGTCAACGTATTGTCACAGGCGAGTTCCCAGTCTTTATGGCTAAAGGAGACGCCGTCTTCATCTGCCAGCAATGGCGCGCTCAAACTGGTGAGCAGTGCGAACGCCAGCAGCAATCGGGTTTTCATGCCATCACTCCATAACGGTAAAGGTGGCTAGTGTGATGATTTTTAGGGCGCGGGAGAAGTGAATTTTTTGCGCTGATAGCCAGTCTACAGTGACGCTACAATCTGCTGGCGTAACCACTGTTGGGCAGGATCGCGGTGGAGCCGTTGATGCCACAGCATTAAAATATCAAAGCCGGGAATCTCCAGTGGTGGAGTGAAGACGTGAAGATGTGCGGCACTGCGCACCAGCCGCTCGGGTAGCACAGCGACCAAATCACTGTTCGCCAGCGCTTCCAGCATAAACAGGAAATGCGGAACCGACAGCACGACGCGACGCGAGCGTCCCAATTTTGCCAGCGCGTTATCAGTTGCGGCACTGAACCCGCCACCATCAGGCGAGATCAGCACAAATTCCAGCTGACAGAACTGATCCAGCGTCGGTGCCTGCTGTAACTGTGGATGGTCTCGCCGACCCGCCAGCACGTAGCGCTCACTGAACAACTTGCGCTGATGCAGGTTCGCTGGCGCGTTGTCACCGCTATGGAACACCACATCCAGCGCTCCTTTCTCCAGTTGTTGAGCAATCTGCGGCGGGTTAAGCGCGAAGACCGCCATCCGGCTTTGTGGCGCGGCCTCGCGAATGTTGTTGAGCGCGGGCAGCACCAGGGCTGTGGACATGTAATCGGTGGCAGCTATTCGCCAGGTGTCTTCAGCATGGGTCGGATTAAAGGCCTCCGGCGGAGCAACGGCACGCGTTAATCCCTCCAATGCCTTTCGTAGCGGTTCACGCAGACCTTCAGCGCGCGCAGTGGGCAACATACCGCGCGGCCCCGGCAACAGCAGAGGATCATCGAATACCGTGCGCAACTTGGCCAGCTGCGCACTCACCGAGGGTTGCGATAAATTCAGCCGCTGCGCCGCGCGCGTTACGTTCAACTCCTGCAGCAGAACATCCAGTGTCTGCAGCAGATTCAAATCCAGCGCATTGATATTCACTGTGACTATACCTGCGATATGAGCAATTGATTTCTACTATATCCAGCGGCGTCATAACCTGCAGCTGTTTTCAACTCACAGGACTCAGCCATGAATGTACTGATTGTGTATGCCCATCCAGAACCGCGTTCACTGAGCGGTTCGTTGAAAGATTTCGCCGTCAATCACCTCCAGCAAGCAGGCCATCAGGTGCAAGTATCTGACCTCTATGCCATGCAGTGGAAAGCTCAGCTTGATGCTGCAGATACACTGGCGCCACTGGTGGGCGCACACTATGACGCCACACTGGATTCCCGTTGCGCTTTTGACCAACAGCTACAGGCTGCCGATATTGCCGCAGAGCAGGAGAAACTGCGCTGGGCCGATACGGTGATTTTCCAGTTTCCGCTGTGGTGGTTCAGCATGCCCGCCATCATGAAAGGCTGGTTTGACCGGGTTTATGCTAATGGATTTGCTTACGGTGTCGGCGAACACAATGAACAGCACTGGGGGGATCGTTACGGCGAAGGTACGATGACAGGCAAACGCGCGATGCTGGTGGTGACCACCGGTGGCTGGGAATCACATTATAGCCCGCGCGGTATCAATGGGCCGATTGATCAACTGTTGTTCCCGATTCAGCACGGCATGCTGTTCTATCCCGGCTTCAGCGTGTTGCCGCCGCTGGTGTTTTATCGTGTACAGAAATCCGCGCAGGAACGCTTTGCTGGCTGGTGCGATACCCTGGCCACGCGGCTGGATACGCTGGCGGACACGGCACCGATTGCCTTTCGTCAGCAAAATGGCGGCGACTATGCAATTCCCGCGTTAACGCTGAAAGATACGTTAGCGAAAGGAGAAAGTGGTTTTGCTGTGCATGTGAAATGATTAAACGGCGTTGGCGCTACTCATACAGCCAACGCCCTGCCTTGGCAGATTCAATCAGCATGCTCAGAGTAAAATCCGGCACCACAGGGACTTCACGCTTGTTGAAGGGATTCAGTATCTGCGCCAGTGACGGTTCGTCCGGATAGTAGGTATCAATCAAAAAACCGCCCCGATCTACCGCGAATTCGCTGAAGAACTCGTCCATCAACGCCTGCGCTTCTTCACGCTCGAAGTTCAGATCGGTATCGATATCAATCTGCGGCGTGAGTGTTTTTTGTTTAAACAGATAGACACCGTCGTAGCGGCGCACTAATTCGTAGATACGCTGGTCGATTTCGTCGGTCATCACCTACCCTCCTGTTAAACCAGCGGCTATTCTGCCATGCAATCTCATCTGCCAGGTAGCGCAAATGATAGCACTGTGCCGCTCTGCTTCATGCGCTGCCAATAAACAGTCGTTCCATGGCTTAAAACCGCGCAGCCAATTGGCTTCCGCCAGAAAAAACATTAAATTACATAAAGATAAACAATAAAATTCATTCAATGACTCCTTCAATGTTGATAGCCCGCACCTGAGCGCGGTGCGGGCTAATAACTTTCTGGTCATCATGGATGATTTACCAGCCTCACACGGTCACCGGAAGAAAGGTGGTGGCTGCCAGGACGTGCTGTTTATTCACGTGATCGACAGGAGATTTTTTACAGGCGCGGGAGGGGGGACTGCACAAACTGCAGGTAAAGGGTTTTTTGATGTTCTCGGTGATCACCACATATCCTCCCTGGCAGATTCTGCACGTTGTGCGGGAAATTATACCGCAATCAATAAAGCGTAATAAGGTCCAGGCGCGTGTTAGCCCTAATATTGGCTTTTCATGGCTTTGAGCAGCACACTATTCCAGATAGAGTCGGTAAGATTTCATCAATACGTTGATTGGCGGCCCTTTTTCCGTTAATTTTAAATACAGATAGATGTTATAAAACATCGATGCGTGAATATTTTGTTCCCATGACATAAACCAATCTTCTGAGAAAGGCAGCATACCTTTTGGCGGAGGTGCTCCTCGTAACGCTTTATATAAGCGTAATAATCGTCGGCGGCTTAGAGATGTCTCAGATTCTAAAACCTGCATACGTGCGCCGAGCGAAATCAACTCCATAGCGATATGATCATCAAGCACTTCCTGCAACAAATTCTTCTTATTCATTCTGATCACCTCAATCTGTTGTTACAAGATCTTTATTGAGCGAATTCAGTAAATCCGTCGACAAGATAATGCCCGTGTGAATTTTCTGTAGTGCCTCAATTCGTGATTCTTTCGTGAGATTCTCAATCAAGAATTCATCATCAATGCGTAAGCGGCAAATGAATTGATTGGTCGAGGCCAACTTCATCAATTGGGGTAACGTCAGAACTTTAAGATTATCGATGGTCGCTTCCGATAACCCAAGACGGAAGCCTGCTGCAAACTTATCCTGTCTAATTAATTGTT
Organism: Pantoea sp. SM3; assembly: GCF_000963995.1. Taxonomy (NCBI): domain Bacteria; kingdom Pseudomonadati; phylum Pseudomonadota; class Gammaproteobacteria; order Enterobacterales; family Erwiniaceae; genus Pantoea; species Pantoea sp. SM3. The sequence goes on along the minus strand of NZ_JZRD01000029.1, from coordinate 114,351 downwards.
GCGCCAGTAAAAGGTAAGATAAATTCAAATCGTGGATATGCGGAAGATACTCATCAAAGTCAGACATTGATAACACCTTGTGTTTATCGTGCGGAGCACGGGTTCAATAAGAGAGGAATATCTATTCCCATGTGATGCTAATCATCGTGTGATCGTGAGTTAAACGTTTTTGCCAGCGACGCGAAAACCACTGATCAACGATTGAGTCGCATCCAGCAATGAAAAAATGATATCCATCAGAAATTCCCGTAACAATACCGCAGAAAAGACTGACTGAGGAAATCTCTTTAAGATCATGATTAATAAAGATAATAAGATTATTAATTCTTATTAATTATCAAGTTCATCCGTTAGCGGATCCTGAGTTGCTTCAAACCTCTAGATCGCTTCATCATAATCCAGACGACTGCGCAAACGTTTTAATGCCAGACTGTGAAGCTGGCTCACCCGTGTTTCTGAAATATTGAGAAACAGAGCGATTTCGCGCATATTGAGATCATGATGATAATAAAACTGTAAGATGATTCTTTCCCGCTTCGGCATAAAACGTAAGTATTGCGTAATAAGCTGAATCAAATCCTGCTGGATTGAATGATGCAAAGGGTTTAACAAAGCATGTTCATCGTTGGCCTGTTCCCATAAATCGGCATAATGCTCTCGCAGTTCATCAATCGAGTGAAGCTGGCTATTATATTTATCTTCCAGCATCTGATGGAAACCCCGCAGTGGCACCCCCATTCGCTCGGCAATATCCCGTTCACTCGCGCTCGAGCCTTTCTCCTGTTCAACAATCTTGATAATTGCAGAAATTTGACGCGAATGCGTTCTGACACGACGCGGTACCCAATCACGCCCGCGCAGTTCATCAATTAACGCCCAACGCACACATTGTGTCACCCAGGCGCTGAGGGCAACGCCTTTCTTCTCGTCAAAGCTGTCAACGGCGGCAATAAATCCCATTGCACCTGCTTGAATGAGATCATCGAATTCTACGCTATTTGGTAGCCTTTTTTTCAGGCGCAACACTTCCTCTCTCACCAGAAAATGATATGTCGACCACAACTCACTTTTATAATCAATTCCGGATGTTGTGTATAACACATCCATATTAACCACCCTGTAACCGTCTTTAAACTGATTATCGGGCGAATGCTATTGTTTAAATAGTGCGATAAGATTTCATTACCAATGCTATTTAATCTCATTCATTCGGCAATGAATAGCGCGTTAAAATATCTCTCTCAACTGAGTCTTTTGTACCGATATTAGATAAAGCCAACCCCCTTCGTTGTCACCAGCAAAATCCCGTTGATGCCAATGCTCTGCTCGTCTGATGCTGAGATAATTTTCCCATTAGCTCTCTCACTCGCACGACCGTACTCACGATTTCCTGCTTCACCACCCTGTCATGATTCACCTAACACGATCCGGCACCGAAATGCAGATCCTCAAAGACACAAGGGCGATGGCTTCCTGTCAGCAGCAGCGAAGCATGTTCACGTATTCAGGATGCTGATTTCCCGAGAAAAGACCCCGCCATGAACCGCGACAACACCCTGCAGTAAGCGAGCATTTCCGTGCTGTCTCAAGTCAATCAGGTGTAGCAGAGTGGGCTGAGCCTGCGGCATCAATCAGTACCTCACCTTGCTAACATTTATCGTGCCATTTTCGACCTCCCGCTATGGGGCTACCTGGCTGGTTCGCCTTTTTTCTGATGAAAAATACTAATCATTATTACGCTAACAACTTACGAGTAGCGGTTATTAGCATTGTTAATTATCGATAAAAAATAACCACATAATTTTAGCGGTTTACCTATCATAAAAAACCTTAATGATTAAGGGGCTTTTCAACATTTTTCAGGAAAATAATCGCAGGAAAGTGCTGAAAATCTGGCACTCTTTAGCTGAAAAATGGGAACGGTGACCGTAAAAATAACATTAACAGCCGACCCGCTCTTTACCCTAATTGATAGACAACTTCTTTATGCCCAACACAATCCTACTTGGACAGGCAGCCAGATTAGACAGACGTACTCGTATACTAAGCCGGACGCTGGATAATATGTCCGTGACGTTGCCCGCCAGCGCCGCGCGCTGCCTGTATGCACTCGCGGAGGCGCAAGGCGAAGTGCTGACGCATGAACAGTTGATGGAGATTGGCTGGCGCCGTGACGGTTATGCCGCAACCGATAACAGCGTACGCGTGATGATTAACAAGTTACGCCGTGCATTCATGTCGCTGGAGCTTGAGCAGCAGATTAACCTGCTGGCCGTCACGCGCAGCGGTTACCGCTTAATCATTAATGTCCCACCAGTCGTCGATCACTCCGTTCCAGTGTCGATGCCCCTGCCGCCGCCTGCTCGTGGCACGCTGACCTGGCGACGCGTAACAGGCATCACCGCCGCCGGTATCACCGCCGGGTATCTGGTGGCATTGTTGGTACAACACTTCTTTCTGCTCACACCAAAACCGATCGATTTTGTCAGCTGGCATGGCCCGGCGATTCCGGATGGCAGCAGCGTCTGGGTGCCGAAAGGACATCATACGCAGCACGCATTGATTGAAACCACACTGCGCACCTATCGCCGTTATGTGCTGGATGCGAACCCGGACAAACCCGCGGCAAGAGTGCTGTACGTCACACTCAGCTCCGCCAACAATCCGCAACATCAGGGCGTGATTGCCTGCCAACAACCCTTTGAGGAGGTGAAAAATGCGTGCGAGTCCTTCTATTTTCGCCTCAATTAAATCCCCGTGGCTCTGGCTGTTTGTCGGCGGCTTTGTGCTGGCGTTTAGCGGCGTGATCGGGCGCTGGCTGGCCACCAGCGCGCAGCAGTCCCAGTGCCGGTTTCCACTGGCGTTTTATGACATCAAAAGTGAGCGTGAATGGGTGCTGACGCAGGGGATTTACCGCAGCTATCACGATGGCTTCAGTGAGGGGCATTTAACCTATCTCGGCACGCTTTCTCGTTTTATGGATGGACAACTTATCGCACCTGCCACCCCGATTCATCGTGCTGTGTGGTTTAACGGCGAGTTCAACCACAACCTGCTGAAAATCACCGTCACGCACCACAGCCGTGGCCTGGGTGACAAAAGCCGCGACGAGGACGTGCAAAAGTATGTCTTCCCGCATTGGCAAGCAGGCGATGTCAGCGTGATTGCTCTTTATCTCTTTAATGGCCGCGTGCTGGCCTCCGGCACAGAGAGCGTGGCGCGTAATGTCTGCATCAGGTAGCCAGAAATTTAGCGCAGCGCTTCTGACAACGGCGCAAGGCGCTCGAACAAGTGTGATGTAAAGGGTAAGACTGGTATCGCCCATCAGGAACTTCATACCTATCCCCTAACGTCAGAGGGAAAGCAGGTGCCGGTATTCTGCGGCCAGAGTATCAGTAATTAGCGCAACGTGCGTATGGCCTGGCTGATTAGATGAAAATCGGCGCGCCGTGCGAGCGGTGGCGGTGTTGAGTCATCAGGCAGAAATTGGGTATTGAGTGCGGCAAAGATTATGCTTTCGAAATGAATATTACTGTTGATTATGAAGGCGTTGCTGCTGAATTTCAGGCACAAAAAAAGCCGCTCGTAAGCGACTTAATTTTGCATCAATCGATGGTGCCGAAGGTCGGACTCGAACCGACATGTATCTCTACGGTTGATTTTGAATCAACTGCGTCTACCGATTTCGCCACTTCGGCACTGAAGAGGATGCGGAAAACGTTGGCGATTATACCGTTACGCGCAGAGTGCGCAACACTAATCGACAGCGCTGTGCGCTAAGCGTTGAAAAAACCAGCACTTCGCCACTTATGAGGCGCAAACGCGGCAGCTCGGGCGCCCTTTCGGCGCTTTCCTGTACAAATTCCAGAACATTCCCAAACTCCCTCTACTTCGGAACTTTCCGTGCTTACGCCTCTCTTAACCAAAACTGACAACGTCAGATGTATAAAACAAAGAGGTTGAGATGAACAAAGCAGCACAACGCATCATTTTGGGATTGGGTATCGCGGCGGCAATGGCGGCAGGCAGTGCGTCGGCAGCGAGTTGGCAGGATCAGCTGAGCAGCGCGGCATCGCAGCTGTCTCAGCAAAACAGCGGTTCTACCACCACCAGCAGCACGCAGAACGGCGGTCTGTCGCTCTCTTCGCTGAGCGGTTTACTGAATGGCGGTGACAAAGCGGTCAGCTCCAACAGCATGACCAACGCCGCAGGCGTCATGTCCTACTGCGTGCAGCACAACGTGGTGGATAACAATGTGGCATCGGTGAAAGATCAGGTACTGAGCAAGCTTGGTTTGAGTAGCCCTGCCGCACAAGAGCAGAAAACCGATTATCAGCAGGGTCTGCAAGGCTTGCTGAACACCGGCAACGGTCAGCAGCTGAATCTGCAGAGTCTGAGCAACTCGCCGATGGGTGAGAAACTGAAGACCAAGGCCTGTGATGTAGTGCTTAAACAAGGCAAGAAATATATCGGCATGTAATTCACGCCCTACTTCGGGTTGCAGGTGCGTTGGCGGCTTTCGTTCCCCCGCATCGCTTACTGAGTAAGTGCATCGGGCGTCTCTCAATAGCCGCCGTACTGCATCCGGAATGATAGTGGGTGAAGTGACTATGAATAAGACGCGAGCTGTCCCTCGCGTCTTATTTAGTATTGATGGGGGGCAATAAATTGCGCCGCCACGGGCCATTAATCCATCAGCTCATCAACCCTTTAGTTTCTTCTACCACCCTGCCCAGCACATCCACCGCCTGCTCAAACGATCGAATATTGGTGTAGCCGATCACCAGTCCGTAGCGTTTCTGGGTTTGCGTATACCAACCTGAAAGCGGCAACACGCGCAGCTGATGACGCTGCCAAATCTCCGCCAGTGCCACATCCTGAATACCTCGCCGCAGGAAGGCCACGATATGCATGCCGCCATCAGTGAGTTCAAAGTCAAACAGCTGCGGGAAACAGTACTGTAGCGCATCCAGCATCATGCGGCGGCGCTGCTGGTAGAGAATCCGCATCTTCTTGATATGACGATAGAAGTGACCTTCACTGAGGAACTGTGCGAGGATTTTCTGCGGTAACAACGGCATACCGGTTTCGAGGATTTCACCCAGCTCGCGGAAGCGTTCAATGGTCTGCTGCGGCATCACCAGATAACCCACGCGCATCGCGGGCATCATGGTTTTGCTGAAAGTGCCGGTATAGATCACCCGATCATGCACATCAAGGCTTTTTAGCGCCGGGATCACTTTGCGCGTGTAGTGAAACTCGCCGTCGTAATCATCCTCAATGATCCAGCTGCTATTCTGCTGCGCCCATTCCAGCAATTGATGCTTACGGGGTAGTGATAACGTCACCGCAAGCGGGCTCTGATGGGTTGGCGTGACCACCGCAAAGCGTGCGTCTGAGTGATAACGCTGGAGGAAATCCACGTCGAGGCCTTCCCGATCCACCGGCACATAGTGCAGATTCGGTGCGATGCGCTTTAACAATTTCTGCCCAAAGAAATAGCCCGGGTCTTCAAACAGGACTTTGTCGTGAGGATGGGCCAGCACGGCCAGGATGAGGCGCAGGTTGGCACGATAACCGGTGGTGATAAAAATCTGCTCCGGCTGGCAGTTAAGCCCGCGCGAAATATTGAGATAGCTGGCAATCGCCTCACGCAATGGCTGGTAGCCCATAATGGCGGGCATGATCATTTCATCGGGCCGCAACGTTCGCGCCGCCTTTCCGGAGATTAGCAGCCACTTCTTGTGCGGGAACTCATCCAGTGCCGGAATACCCAGCCGCAGCTCGCCTTTGCTTTCAATCACCGGATGTTCGAGCGGTGTGGAAGGTGGCGCCGTGGTGACCACGGTGGCTTCACCGAGATTCAGTGCGGGGTTCACGCGCGTGCCCTTCGCGCCCTGGCTGACAAAGTACCCCTCTCCAATGAGAATTTCGTAGGCGGCCTCCACGGTTTTGCGCGCGACTTGCAGCTCACTGGCTAACACGCGGATCGCCGGCACCCGGTCGCCCGGCTTTAAGCGCCCTTCCAGGATCTGCTGACGATAGCGAGCGTAGATTTCTTTGTAACCCATCTGTCTTCCTTCATCACGATGAGGAGCACATAAATGCGCTCTGGAGAGTGAGCGCAGGATTCAGCAGCATAACCATGTCCTACCTGTTTTCTCCTATATTGACCCTTTTCCCTTCGACATAGAAGTTTAAGATGTCCCCATCAACCCGACAACCGCTTGCAGGCTGCTATGAAGATTGTTCATTACCAAACGCCCACGGAGCTGGCCTGCTGCTATGCATTGATGCGCGAACTGCGTTTCAAACTGAAGGATGAAGCGGCGTTTGTGGCGCAGGCACAGCGTCAGCAATTACAGGGCTACCAACTGGCGGGTATCGAACAGGATGGTCAACCGGTGGCGCTGGCGGGCTATCGCCTGCTGGAAAACTTTATTCATGGCCGCTTTTGCTACATCGATGATTTGGTGACCTGCACCAACACGCGCAGTCAGGGTTTGGGTGCCGCACTACTGCACGGTCTGGCGCAGCAAGCACGGGAACAAGGCTGTGGCCGCATCGTGCTCGACACCGCGCTGAGCAATCAACGGGCACAACAATTTTATCAACGCGTCGGTTACCACGCGTTGGGACTGCATTTTTATCGCGATCTCGCTGAGGGAGAAAATTCATGAAACTGCTGCATATTCAGGTCAGCCCGGATCTGGTTGGATCGGCCTCACGTAACGCCTCGGCGCGTTTGGTGGAAAAGCTTCGCGCCCAGCATAGCGATCTCGAAGAGACGGTACTGGATCTGGCGCAACATCCGTTGCCGCACCTGGATGCCTTCACCATTGGCGCGTTCTTTACCCGCCCGAAGGATCGTAACGATGCACAGCGTACCGCCATTCAGACTTCGGAAAACATGGTGGATCAGCTGTTCGCCTGCGACACCCTGGTTATCTCGTCGCCGATGTGGAACCTCGGTTTGCCGTCGGTGCTGAAAGCCTGGTTCGATCATATCACTCGCGCCGGACGCACCTTCGCGTTTACACCGGAAGGGGCCAAAGTCGGTCTGGTGAACGGCAAAAAGGTGTACAGCGTGGTCGCCAGCGGCAGTGTGTTTGCCCACGGCCCGTTTGTGCAGGATGACCAGTTCACCCCTTACATCCGCGTGGCACTGGAATACATCGGCATCACCGATGTGGAATTTATCCGCGTGGACGGTACGCACGATCCCGTTAGCCGCGACACCGCATTACCCCTGGCTCTGCAAGCTATTGACCGCTTATTTTGAATGAGGAAAACATCATGACTTCACGCGTTAATCATTTTAAAACCGCGCCAGCACTGGCCAAATCCATGTCTGATTTCTCTAACACCGTGGCGAATACCGCGCTGGAGAAGTCACTGAAACACTTGATCGATATCCGTGCTTCGCAGTTGAATCACTGTGCCTTCTGCCTCGACATGCATGTGAAGCAGGCGAAAATCGACGGCGAGCGCGAACTGCGTCTGCATCACGTTTCTATCTGGCGTGAATCTCCACTGTTCAGCGCTCGCGAGAAAGTGGCTTTTGCCCTGACCGAAGCCCTGACCCGCATTGGTGAACACGGCGTGGATGAAGCGCTGTACGGTGAAGTGCGTGAACATTTCTCTGAAAGCGAAATCAGTGAGCTGACCTTTAAGATCGCTGCCATCAACACCTGGAACCGCCTGATGATTTTGTCACAGATGGCACCGGGTGCACTCGATAGCGCTTACGGGCTGGATCGTGCTGATTTGCGTTAATTTTTACCGCCAGTAGCCTGTGCTGCTGGCGTTGTCATGTTCATCTGCGCTGCCTAAGGCTATAGTGAGATTTTGCACCACACAGGACAGCGCGCATGAAAGGCATCAATATTGCGATTTACTTCGATCCCGACCTGATTCACATCAGCGTTCACCAACAGGATGACAGCTATCTCAGCCACCACTTCAGCTACGATGACAGCGTGATTGAAGAGATTTACCAGTGGCTGGAGCAGTTCACGCCTAATCGCACCCACATTTGCCTGATTGAGCACGATACTGCCGACATCCTCGCCGATGAGCTGGTGGATAACGGCTATCACGTCCATCAGGTGACGCAGCACGACCTCCTGAACTGGTTTGCCAGCGAGCCTCCCGCAGAACCCGATGGTTCGCCAGTGCGCGCCCTGCTGCGCTATCTGGAAAACGAAAACCCATCTGAGTACCAGTCTCGCACTCCGCAGATCGAAGCCTTGATGGATATGCTGGATGAGCTGGACGATCTGGAAGGCGTGGACGAAGTCGAGGATGAGGACAACCTGCCGGATGACGTACTGCGCTTAATGAAGCAGAAGAAAATCACCGCCAACCAAGCCGCTGAGCGTTTGCTGCCCGACGTCAATGAACGTATTCGCGAGCACCTGATAAGCTATCCTGAGCTGATGACGCCCGAGCTGCTGGAAGATTTCTTCCCGGAGTTGCTGGAAGCGTTAGAAACGCCAAAACATTGATGCATTTTGCACACGCACGCTAAATCGTGCCGCGACGCACCTTGACGGTGTGTCGCGCTGCCATTGGAACTCGGGGAAAATCATGCTGGAACTGTTTAAAGCCATCGGGCTGGGATTGGTGGTGCTGTTGCCGCTGGCCAATCCGCTGACCACGGTGGCGCTGTTTCTCGGACTGGCGGGAGACATGAATTTCCAGGAACGCAATCGTCAGGCGATGCAGGCCTCGATCTACGTGTTCCTGATTATGATGGTGGCGTGGTACGCCGGGAATGCGGTGTTGCACACCTTTGGCATCTCGATTCCTGGACTGCGTATGGCAGGTGGATTGATCGTCGCCTTTATCGGTTTTCGCATGTTGTTTCCGGCGAAACCCGTTGGTCACTCCGTCGAAGCCCGGCATAAACAGGATGAAATCGACGCCACGGATGCAAATCGTGAATCGGTGAACATTGCGTTTGTGCCGCTGGCGATGCCCAGCACGGCGGGTCCGGGCACCATCGCGATGATCATCAGTTCGGCCTCCACGGTGAAATCGGGCGTCGATTTTCCTGACTGGGTGGTGAACGTCGCGCCGGTGCTGACGTTCTTATCGGTCGCCGTGATTTTGTGGATTTCGCTGCGCAGTTCGGGTGCCATCATGAAGCTGGTGGGTAAAGGCGGAATTGAAGCCATTTCGCGATTGATGGGCTTTTTGCTGGTGTGTATGGGCGTACAGTTTGTGATTAATGGCGTGTTAGAAGTGGTACGGACTTTTCATTGAAGAGAGCGCGGCCCGAAGGCCGCGCCCGATTTACTCTGCTTTCAACGTCTTGCGCACATCCGCAACCTGATCTTTGGTCACGGCTGGGGCATTGTTACTCCAGCCCTGACGGATAAAGGTCGCCAGCTGCGCCACTTCATCATCCGTCAAACGCTTGCCAAAGCCCGGCATCGCGAGGGTTGACGGCGCCTTCTCGGTCGATGGCTGCTGCGCACCGGCGAGAATGGTGTGGATCAAGCCGGTAGGATCGTTGGCATTCACAATAGTGGCCTGATCCAGCTCCGGGAAGATACCTGGCGCGCCTTTACCGGTCACGAAGTGACAGGCACCGCAGTTATCGATGTACAGACGCTCACCTTCCGTCAGGTTTTTCGCTGCGGTCAGTTTGGCTTCCGTGGCCTGCTGCTTCTGCACGTTGTACGCCTGCAGCGGTGGGTTGCCACCGATGAACTTCAGATAAGACGCAATGGCTTTCAGATCGGCATCCGTCATGTGCGAGCTGGAGTGCTCAATCACTGACTTCATCTCTCCGCCCACTGCGGCTTTGTCGTTACGACCGGTTTGCAGGTAATCGACGATCTCCTGCTCACTCCAGCGCGGTAAGCCACGCAGCGACGGCACATCCCAGTTGTTCAGGCTACCACCAGCGAGGAATTTGTCGTCACCGCTGTCCAGCGCCTTCTCGTTCATACCTAAGCCGCGCGGCGTATGGCAACTGCCGCAGTGACCAAGACTTTCCACGATATAAGCACCGCGATTCACTTCTTCCGACGCGCCGCCAATCGGCTGGAACGGCTTATCAGAGGTGAACGCCCAGTTCCAGAAGCGCATACCCCAGCGCTGGCTGAACGGGAAGCTCAGTTTGGTCTCTTCCGGCTGCTCGCTGCTCGGCTTCACGCCCTTCATGAAGTAAACATACAGCGCGTGCATGTCTTCATCGCTGATTTTGGCGTAATCCGGGTACGGCATTGCCGGATACAGACGTGAACCGTCCGGCAGCACACCTTTACGCACGGCATCAGAGAACTGCTGCTCGCTGTAATTGCCGATGCCGTGCTCTTTGTCCGGCGTAATGTTGGTGGAGTAGATGGTGCCGAGATTCGACTCAATCGCCAGACCACCGGCGTAATCGGCCTTGCCCGCGACGGTATGGCATGCCATGCAGTCGCCGAGACGTGACAGATATTCACCTTGCTTGATCAGCGCGGCTTCATCTTCCGCGTGAGCCTGGACCGCAAAGCTTCCCAGCAGTACGGCGTTAGCGATTAACAATGATTTTAATTTCATGTGCTTATGCCTGTACCAATGGACCTGGGTTTTTCAGATAGTGTTCTTTGATCGCCTGCGCAGCCATCAGGGTAATCGCGCCGATGGTATCGGTCGGGTTCGCCTGGAAGTTTTGCGGGAAGGCGTTACCGCCAGGTACAAACACGTTATGCACATCCCAGCTCTGCAGATACTTGTTCAGCGCCGAGGTTTTCGGGTTATCGCCCATCACCGCACCACCCACGTTATGGGTAGAAACGTATTTGGTCAGGTCAAAGTCCGCGCCCATTGGCAGGAAGCTCATGCTCATGCTGTCTGGGTTCAGCTCTTTGGCGATATCGCCGACGATACCTTTCAGATGCTGTTGCAGCTTGAGTTCGTTCTCTTTCCAGTTAAAGGTCATGCGCAGCAGCGGCTGGCCACGATGGTCGGTGTAATGCGGATCCAGATCCAGATAGATATCGCGATACGACTGACAAGTGGTAGTGATGCTGATCTTCATGGAATGGTTGTACCACTCTTCCAGACCTTCTTTGTAACCCATACCCCAGGCTGGCGTGCCCTTTGGCAGCGCTGCCGCCATTGGCGTACCGGTGGCTTGCGAGCTGTGGATCTTCGCGCCGCCGAGGAAGCCGAGGCCTGGACCGTCGAAGTTGCCTGGCGAGATGTCGTTGAACATCTGACCAGTGGCGCCTGCGGTCGCGTAGGAGTTGAAGTTCTTGTCTTTGAAGAACAGGGTTGCGCCACCGTTCGACAGGAACGCGTAGTTACGGCCCACCACACCTTCTTCGGTGATTGGGTTGTACGGCTTGCCGATACCTGACAGCAACATCAGACGCACGTTGTACAACTGGAAGCTGGAGAGCACCACGATTTTGGCGGGCTGGAACACTTCGTTGCCGTCTGCATCGAAGTAGAGAACACCCTTCGCCGTTTTACCATCGTCGTGTAGCACCACTTTGTACACTTCCGCATGCACTTCGTAAGAGAAGTTAGGCATACGCTTCAGCGCATCCATCACGGCGGTTTGCGGTGAGGCTTTGGAGTAGTTCAGGCACGGGTATTTCGAGCAGTAACCGCAATAGTTACACGGCGCGATCTGGTTGCCGTACGGGTTTTTCCACGCGCGAGACACGCAAGCAGACGGGTTCGGGAACGGGTGGTAACCCAGCTTGGTCGCCGCTTCTTTAAACATCACGTTGTTCAGCGTGTCTTCCAGCGCAGGCAGCGGATACGGTTCAGAGCGCGGGCCTTCGAACGGGTCACCGCCTTCCAGAATCTGACCACGCAGGTTGCCGGTGTTGCCCGACTGACCGCAGATCAGCTCAAACTTATAGTAATACGGCTCGATCTCTTCCCAGGTGAACGGGAAATCCATCACGCGCATATCGTCCTGCAATACGCCGGGTTTGTAAGCCTGATCGACGTAGGTCTTCAGTTTGATATCGGTTGGGGTTGGACGAATCAGTACCGCCGTCCAGTGCATACCTGCGCCGCCCACACCGGTACCCGGAGCGAATGCGCCCCATTTACGCGTCGGGAGTGCCGTCTGGCTCATGTTGTAACGCACGGTGACCGCCACTTCTTTTGGGGTGGCGAACACTTTGTTACGCACGTTATAGGCGTATTCATCAGCGGGTTTCGGGTAAGCGAAATCCGGGTAGTCACGCTCGCCGCCGCGCTCTAACGCGCGCACTTCGAGCCCGGCCATCGCCAGTTCGATACTCATCAACGAGCCGGCCCAGCCGAGGCCGCAAACGACGACGTCGACTTCTTTCTTTGTAATCTGTGCCATGTTAATCCTGTCTCACATACCAAATACGGGGGGGAGGCTTAAGCGCGCTCACCCAAGAGGCTGACCGGTCCCAGCGGGTACGGCACGTTGTGCTGTTTCACCCACTCGGTGAAGCTGGCGCGTGCGCCTGGGAAACCAATCGCAATCCAGGCTTTCATGCCCTTATTGCCGCCGTACATGGGATCGGCGAGGTAACCGTGTTTGGTATCAGCCAGAAGCTGGCCAAAGAACTGCGAGGCTTTCAGGTTCGGTTCACCCATTGCCGGGAAATCGATACCGTCATTTTTATTGACCTTGGTCAGCACCGCGTCTTTCTCTTCCAGCGTCAGTTCATGGAAGGATTTTTTGTAGGTGCTCTGCGTCCACTGTTCCACCAGCTTGATGCCTGTGCGATACAGTTCCTGCGGGGTGTAAGGGATCTGATAACCCATGGTGGCTGGCGCGTGCACGTCGAACGGACCCTGCATGTAAATTTCGCCGCCGAACTCAGGGCTATGGAGTTGCTGATCGATAAAGATCGGCACGTTAGTTTCCAGTGCACCTGGGGCCTTGCCCTTACCACCGGCCGGAATCAGACGATCGGTCGCGGCCAGAATAAACTGCCACTCCTGAGCGCTGAAAAAGATCGGTTTGTAATCGGCGAGTTCCGGTGCTGCCATTTCCGCAGCTTGCGCCGCAGTTAATCCCTTAAATACCAGGTCGCTTAATGGCAAAGCCAATAACGACCCAAGCAAAAACTTACGTCTGGTGGTCGGTTTATTTAGAAGCATGGCGCGACGACTCTCACTTGCTAAGAAAGATAATTATTTTTGTTAATGGCTTTATAAATCGGTAAATAACCTGGCAATCTTAGGGATATAGATATTTCTGAATGTAAGAATCAATGTTCGGATGTGTTTTGATGAGAAACCATCATGATGTTGAATTTAGGTTAAGGGCAGGTAAAGGGCTTTCGGAGGGTGAATTGGACTTTTAACCGTACAATTGCTGTGTTTTTAGCAAGTCTGGATGGGCAAATGACCAAAATTGATCGCGTAAAGAAATAATCGCTCAATTCAATCGATAAAAATAAATCATACTTCCATACAAGAGAATTATTCTCATTAATAACATCTTATTTACTTAATTGACCAGTACATGAACGATCTATTTCCTGAAAATGACAGACGGCGCACAATTTAAGTGAAATAATCGCAGAATGTTATCATTTGTTAATTTCCGGCACAGCTCAGAACAAACCGGCATTTTGCCTGAGCGGCGGCAGCGATAGAGTCGATTAATCTATCACTCAGGAAAACAATAAATGCGTGCATTGATTTTGTTGGTCACTTTATGGAGTAGTGCATTTGCCTTACAGGCTGCCACACCGAAAGACACGCTGGTGGTCGCCGTACCGCTGGATGGCATTATCAGCTTCGACCCTGCAGAAAGCTTTGAAACCGTCAGCAACAGCGTACAGCGCAACATCTACCAGACGCTGGTACAAGCCGACCGCGATACGCCACAGAAACTGGCACCGCTGCTGGCAACATCCTGGCAAAGTGGCAGTTCGCCACACAGCCTGGTGTTTAACTTCAAACCCGGCACTCGCTTCTCCAGCGGTAATGCGGTGACACCACAGGATGTGATTTTCTCACTGACACGCGCCGTGCAGTTGAACAAGGCACCTTCTTTCATTCTCGCCGAATTTGGCTGGACCCGCGAAAACATCGCCAGCCAGTTTAAGGTGCTGAGTGACCATCAGTTGGAGATACAATGGCCTGCACAGATCGGTCAGGACTTAGCGCTGCGCCTGCTGACTGCGCCGGTCGCCTCGGTGGTGGACAGTAAAACCGTGCAGCAGCATGCGGTAAATAACGATCTGGGTAATGGCTGGCTGCACACCCACACCGCTGGCAGCGGCGCGTTCACGATTCAACAGTATGTGCCGCAGCAGGCGCTGGTGCTAAGCGCCAATCCGCAAGCTAACCCGCAGCCACATCTGAAGCGTATTTTGCTAAAAGGCGTGGCCGATGCCGGTGCGCGTCGCCTGTTGATCCAGCAAGGCGATGTGGATGTCGCTTATCAGCTCGGCCCGGATCAAATCGATGCGCTGAAGAGCGATAAAAACTTGCGCATCGAAGCGTTCCCTTCAAGCCTGGTGTATTACCTGGGCTTCAATACCCAAAACAAAGCGCAACCGGCACTGGGCAACCCGGCCCTGTGGGAAGCGGCGCGTTGGTTGGTGGATTACCCGTCCATCTCAAAAGATTTGCTGAAAGGTCAGTACCGCATTCATCAGAGTTTCCTGCCGCAGGGCTTTGATGGCGCGCTAGAGGATCAACCGTTCCATTACGATGTGGCGAAAGCCAAAGCGATTTTGGCCAAAGGGGGCATTAAACCCGGCAGCAAGTTTGCGCTGACGGTGATCAACCAGCCGCCGTACATTGATGTTGCCCAGGCGCTACAGGCCAGCTTTGCCAAAGCGGATGTGCAGATTGAGCTGCAGCCGGTGGCAGAATCCGAGTTGTGGAGCAAAATGCGCGGCCGCGATTTCCAGTCGATCTTTATCTACTGGGGTGCGGATTACGTTGACCCCAATACCAATGCCAGCGCTTTTGCTTACAACGTGCCGGGCGGCTCAAAAACGCTGGCGTGGCGAGTCGGCTGGGAGATTCCTGCACTCAGCGCGAAGACACGGGCCGCAGCGGGTGAAAGTGACGCCACTAAACGCCGTGCGCTTTACACCGACCTGCAAAATAGCGTGCAGCAGAACTCACCGTTTGTGGTGATGCTGCAGGGTGCGCAGCAGGTTGCGGTGCGTAACAACGTCAATCATGTGCAGCAAGGGATTGGGGTGAGCTTGCTGTTCTTTGATGTGGTACAGAAGCAGTAAATTCTGTTGATGGGGGAATGACTTCCCCCATCAACACTTTCAGTACAATCTTCATCCTTCTCCTCGCATCGCTTGCTATTCTTTCTGGCATAACCTGTTGCCTGCGAGTGAAAAAATATGACCACCCCGTTGCTGATTGCTCAAACGCCCGACATCCAGTTATCCCTGCTTTCCAATATGGCGAACCGCCACGGCTTAATCACTGGCGCCACCGGCACCGGTAAAACCGTGACGCTGCAAAAAATCGCCGAGTCCTTCTCCAATATCGGCGTGCCGGTGTTTATGGCCGATGTGAAAGGCGATCTGACTGGCGTAGCCACCGCCGGTGAAGGCTCGGAAAAGTTGCTGGCACGGCTGGAAAAGATTGGCGTGACCGACTGGCAGGCGCAGAAAAATCCGGTGATGGTGTGGGACATTTTTGCCGAGAAAGGCCATCCAGTGCGCGCCACCGTGTCCGACCTTGGACCGCTATTGCTGGCGCGCTTGCTCAACCTTAATGATGTGCAATCGGGCGTGCTGCAAATCATCTTCCGCATCGCCGACGATCAGGGCCTGTTGCTGCTGGATTTCAAAGATCTGCGCGCCATGACGCAATACATCGGCGATAACGCTAAATCCTTCCAGACGCAGTACGGCAACATCAACAGCGCCTCTGTGGGGGCGATTCAACGTGGCTTACTGGCGCTGGAACAGCAAGGCGCTGAACACTTCTTCGGCGAGCCGATGCTGGATATCCGTGACTGGATGCGTTGTGACAACGAAGGCAAAGGTTTCATCAATATCCTTTCCGCCGAGAAGCTGTATCAAATGCCGAAACTCTATGCCACCAGCCTGCTGTGGCTGCTGGCGGAACTCTACGAGCAGTTGCCCGAAGCGGGCGATCTCGATAAACCGAAAATGGTGTTCTTCTTTGATGAAGCACATCTGTTGTTTACCGATGCGCCCCCGGTGCTGCTGGAGAAAGTGGAGCAAGTGATCCGTCTGATTCGATCCAAAGGCGTCGGCGTCTATTTCGTCACGCAGAATCCGTCGGATATCCCTGACAATGTGCTCGGCCAGCTAGGTAATCGCGTCCAACACGCCCTGCGCGCCTTCACGCCAAAAGATCAAAAAGCGGTGAAAAGCGCCGCCGAAACCATGCGCGCCAATCCGGCATTCAATACCGTGGAAGCCATTCAGGCACTGGGCACTGGCGAGGCGCTGATTTCGTTCCTCGATGAAAAAGGCAGCCCATCAATGGTGCAGCGCGCCATGGTGATTGCGCCTGGCTCGCGCATGGGGCCGATAACGCAGGATGAGCGCAACGGCCTGATCAATAACTCACCGCTGTACGGCAAATACGACACCGAAGTGGATCGCGAATCCGCGTTTGAGATGCTGCAAAAAGGGGTGCAAGCCGCGCCAAAGCAGGCCGATGCGCCGGAAGCCAAAGGCAATAATGTCGAAGTTGATGATGGCATTCTCGGCGGGTTGAAAGACATTCTGTTTGGCACCACCGGACCGCGCGGCGGCAAGCGCGATGGCGTGGTGCAGAGCGTGGCAAAAAGCGCGGCGCGCCAGGTAACCAACCAGATTATACGTGGCGTACTGGGGAGTTTGATGGGCGGCCGTCGTCGATAACACACTGAAAATATTTATCTTCCTCCGCGGCGCTACGTATGGCGCGGGTATCAGCAACGCAGCAGTGACACCTGTGCGCCGCGACATCAATGACGCTGATTGAATAGGTACAATGATTCACACCGCCACCATAAGGTGTGGTCTGCTAAGATCGTTATATGGATAAATATCAACAACTCAAACGGAGCAAGCGTCTGGCACTCGCATTGCTGCTGGTTGCCGCAGTGACTTTTGTCGTGACGCTGTTTCTGCCACCCAATTTTTGGGTGCTTGGTCTCAAGGCCATTGCTGAAGCGGCGATGGTCGGTGCGCTGGCAGACTGGTTTGCGGTGGTCGCGCTGTTTCGCCGCGTGCCGGTGCCCTTCATCTCGCGTCATACGGCGATTATTCCGCGCAATAAGGATCGCATCGGGGAGAATCTTGGCCGCTTTGTGCAGGAGAAATTTCTTGATACCGATTCGTTGCTGGCGCTGATCCGCCGCCACGATCCCTCGCAGATGCTGGCGCACTGGCTCAACACACCGGGCAACGCCGATCGCATTGGCCGCCATCTGTTGCAGGTGATGCGCGGCTTCCTTGATCTCACGGATGATGAACGCATCCAGCGCTTCCTGCGGCGTGCCGTGCATCGCGCACTGGATAAGGTTGATCTGACGCAATCCAGCGCAATGCTGCTCGACAGCCTGACCAAAAACAATCGTCATCAGGAACTGCTCGATGCCGCATTACAACAGCTGCTGCGCTTGCTGCATAAGCCTGGCACGCGTGAATTTATCGCGGCTCAGATTGTACGCTGGCTGAAGCGTGAACATCCGATCAAAGCCAAAATGCTACCCACCGAATGGCTGGGCGAGCACAGTGCTGACCTGGTGGCCAATGCAGTGGACTCGATTCTGGATGAAGTGGCGCTGGATCAGGGCCATGAATTCCGCCTCGGTTTTAATCGCGCCGTGCAGCGACTGATTGAGAAGTTGAAAACTGATCCCGAAATGGCTGAACGTGCTGAAGTGATCAAAAGCTGGCTGAAAGAGGATGAGTCGCTGAATCGCTACATCGGCGAACTATGGCAGGACTTGCGTAGCTGGCTGAAGGCCGATCTTAACAGTGAAGATTCTCGCGTGCAGGAGCGCGTGCGTCTTGCCGCGCTATGGTTCGGCGAAACGCTGGCAGCAGATGAAGCGCTGCGTACCTCGATGAATCAACACCTGGAAGATGCCGCCCGCAGCATTGCACCCGAGTTCGCCGAATTCCTGACGCGCCATATCAGCGATACCGTAAAGAGCTGGGATGCGCGAGAGATGTCACAACAGATTGAGTTGAACATTGGCCGCGATCTGCAGTTTATTCGGATTAACGGGACCTTGGTGGGTGGCACCATTGGATTAGTTCTGTATCTGCTATCGCAGCTGCCAACGTTGATTCATACATTGAAGTAATAAAAAACCGCCATGGAGATGGCGGCTTCAATGGGTTTTCGTGATAGCTGCGGGTTATCCCTTTACCATCATTAACTGCGCTTCATCAACAGATACAAGCTGATGGCAAAGAACGCGGCGCTCGGCAATAGCGCCCCCAGAAGCGGCGGGATGCCATACACCAGACTCAGCGGTCCGAAGATCTGATCCAGCACGTAGAACAGGAAGCCGAAGCTGATACCTGTCACCACGCGCACACCCATCGACACACTTCGCAGCGGACCAAAGATAAACGACAGCGCCATGAGCATCATCACCGCCACGGACAGCGGCTGGAAGATTTTACCCCACATGTTCAGCAGATAACGCCCTGACACCTGGCCACTCTGCTTAAGGTATTTGCTGTAGTTGTACAGACCGCTAATGGACAGCGCATCCGGATCCAGAGCGACCACGCCGAGTTTGTCAGGCGTCAGGTTGGTTTTCCACTCCCCGCCCAGACTTTGCGAACCGGTAATCTGTTTCGCATCACTCAGGTTGGACTCATCCACCTGCGACAGCTGCCACAACTTCTTGTCTTTGTTCCAGGTCGCACTGGCGGCATAACGCACGCTGAGAAGACGGCGCTGATCGGTGAAGGTGTAAATGCTGACACCATCAATCTCGCTGTCGCCTTTGATGCGTTCGATGTAGATAAAGTCATGGCCGTCTTTCGCCCACAGCCCATTCTGCGTCGACATCAGCGAGCCGCCGTACAGCTGCTGCGCACGGTAGTTACGCGCCATCTGCTCGCCCTGCGGTGCCACAAATTCGCCGATAGCCATGGTCAACAGCACCAGCGGAATCGCGGTTTTCATCACCGCCAGCGCCACCTGCATACGGGTAAAGCCCGATGCCTGCATCACCACCAGCTCGCTGCGCTGCGCTAGCGTTCCCAAGCCCAACAGTGCACCCAGCAGCGCGGCCATCGGGAAGAAGATTTCAATATCTTTCGGTACGCTGAGCAGCGTGTAGTAACCGGCGTCGAGCGCGGTGTAAGCGCCCTGCCCGGTTTTACGCAGCTGATCGACAAACTTGATGATGCCCGATAGCGACACCAGCATGAACAACGTCAGCATGATGGTGTTGAAAATGGTTTTACCGATATAGCGGTCAAGGACCTTAAACATCACTGCGATCCTCCACGACTAAAGCGACCACGAATGCGTCGCATCGGTACCGTATCCCACAGGTTCAACATCACGGCTAGCGCCAGATAAGCCAGGTTCACTACCCACATCCAAATCGCGGGATCGAACCTGCCTTTCGCTGCGTTAGAACGTAACGAACTCTGCAGCAGGAAGAAGATCAGATACAGCAGCATCGCAGGCAGCATTGACAGCACACGCCCCTGACGAGGGTTGACCACGCTGAGCGGCACCACCATCAACGCCATCACCAGCACCGCAAACACCAGCGTTAAACGCCAGTGGAACTCGGCCTGGAACTGCGGCGTTTTGTTTTGGTACAGCGTGCTAATGCTCGCCTGATCGGCATCATTCGGATCGAGCGTGGCTTCTTTATAGCCCACCAGCGCCTGGTAGTTGGTGAAGTCGGTGATGCGGAAATCGCGCAGCATCGCCGTGCCCTCGAAGCGCGTGCCTTTATCCAGCGTCACCACTTGAGAACCGTCTTTACGTTGTTCCATATGACCGCTGTCAGCCAGCACCACCGATGGGCGTGCATTGCCTTTCGGACGCAACTGGGCCAGGAATACGCTACCAAAGTGATTACCCTTCACATTTTCCACAAACAGCACAGTATTACCGTCGCTGGAGGTCTGGAACTGGCCCGCCGCCAGCGCCGCTGCGCCAGGGTTGGCTTTGGCATTTTGTGTGACTTCATCCTGGTAACGCGATGACCATGGTCCTAACCAAAGGACGTTGACCGCTGCGACCGCTGAAGTCAGCAGCATCAGGATCATCGCGGCCTTGACCAGCACGCTTTTCCCCAGGCCGCAGGCATGCATCACCGTGATCTCACTTTCGGTGTACAGCCGCCCAAGGGTCATTAAAATCGCCAGAAACAAGCTTAGGGGCAGGATAAGTTGTGCCATTTCAGGCACGCCAAGTCCTAACAATGTCAGAACCAGATTTGTTGGGATCTCGCCATCCACCGCTGCACCCAAAATCCTGACTAACTTCTGGCAAAAGAAGATCAGTAGCAGGATGAACAGGATAGCCAGCTGGCTTTTGAGCGTTTCCCGAACCAGATATCTAATGATGATCACGCTTAGTACGCCTGTGATAACTTGTCTTTTTGCAGGAAAATCGCTAGTTTCAACGCTTATCAGCCATTTTTCTTCATCAATGGCCGTCATCGTAGCTAAAATAGTATGACGAACGCGTTAGGGTGGTGAAAAAACAACACATTGCCACCACATCTCATTATGACCGTCGGCGTTAAATTGTCATGGCGCCGCTAAAAATAATGGGTTACGAACGCGCTACATTCTAACGACAGCTAAGGCCGTTGTCTTTAAGATTCAGGAGAGTGCATGGAGTTCAGTGTAAAAAGCGGTAGCCCGGAAAAACAGCGTAGCGCCTGCATTGTTGTAGGCGTTTTCGAACCGCGCCGTTTGTCACCCATTGCTGAACAGCTGGATAAAATCAGCGACGGCTACATCAGCGCCCTGCTGCGCCGCGGTGAACTGGAAGGCAAAGTCGGTCAGACCTTGCTGCTGCACCATGTGCCTAACATCCTGTCTGAACGTATCCTGTTGATCGGCTGCGGTAAAGAGCGCGAGCTGGATGAACGCCAGTACAAGCAGGTGATTCAGAAGACCATCAATACGCTTAACGACACGGGTTCGATGGAAGCGGTGTGCTTCCTGACCGAACTGCATGTTAAAGGGCGCAACACTTACTGGAAAGTCCGCCAGGCGGTTGAAACCTCAAAAGAAGCGCTCTACAACTTCGACCAGCTGAAAAGCAATAAAGTTGAACCGCGCCGCCCACTGCGCAAGTTGGTGTTCAACGTGCCAACCCGTCGTGAACTCACCAGCGGTGAACGTGCGATTCAGCATGGTTTAGCAGTGGCAGCGGGCGTCAGAGCCGCCAAAGACCTCAGCAATATGCCGCCAAATATTTGTAACGCCGCGTATCTGGCGTCGCAGGCGCGCCAGTTGGCTGATGCGTACAGCAAAAATGTCACCACGCGTGTCATCGGCGAACAGCAGATGAAAGAGCTGGGCATGAACGCGTATCTGGCGGTCGGTGCTGGCTCACACAACGAATCATTGATGTCGGTGATTGAATACAAAGGCAGTACCGATCCGGAAGCGCGTCCGATTGTGCTGGTCGGTAAAGGCCTGACCTTCGATTCCGGTGGTATCTCGATCAAACCTGCCGATTCGATGGATGAAATGAAGTACGACATGTGCGGCGCGGCGTCCGTGTACGGCGTGATGCGCATGGTGGCGGAACTCAATCTGCCATTGAACGTCGTCGGCGTACTGGTGGGTTGTGAGAACATGCCGGATGGTCGTTCGATGCGTCCAGGCGATGTGCTGACCACCATGTCGGGCCAGACCGTTGAAGTGCTGAATACCGATGCGGAAGGCCGTCTGGTGCTGTGCGATGCGCTGACTTACGTTGAGCGCTTTGAGCCAGAAGTGGTGATTGACGTCGCGACCCTGACCGGTGCCTGCGTGATTGCGCTGGGCCATCACGTCAGTGGTTTGATGTCGAACCATAATCCGCTGGCGCACGAGCTGATCAGCGCCTCAGAACAAGCAGGTGACCGCGCGTGGCGTCTGCCGATGGCGGATGAGTATCAGGAGCAGCTGGAATCCAATTTTGCCGATATGGCAAACATTGGCGGCCGTCCCGGCGGTGCCATCACGGCAGCCTGTTTCCTGGCGCGTTTTGCGCGTAAGTTTAACTGGGCGCACCTGGACATCGCAGGTACCGCATGGCGTTCTGGCAAGGCCAAAGGCGCCACCGGCCGCCCGGTTCCGCTGCTGTCGCAGTTCCTGTTGAACCGCGCGGGTCTGAACGGCGACGATTAATCGTGGTTCAAAGATAGACGTATGAACTCATGGGGCGCAAAATGCGCCCCACTGTCATTAATGGAAATAAGCTTGCCATGAAAAACGCCACTTTCTATGTGATGGAGTCGGAAAGCGCCAGTGACGGCCTGAGCGCCATCGAAGCACTGGTGTGCGATCTGGCCGAAACACGCTGGCGTGACGGCAAACGCATTCTGATTGCCTGCGAGAATGAAGAGCAGGCGAATCGCCTGGATGAGGCGCTCTGGCAGCGTCCCGCCAACGCCTTTGTGCCGCACAATCTGGCGGGTGAAGGCCCACGCTACGGCGCCCCGGTTGAGCTGGCCTGGCCGCAGCGACGTGGCAGTTCACCGCGTGACCTGCTGATCAGCCTGCTGCCACAGTTCGCAGATTTTGCTACTGGTTTCCATGAAGTGATAGACTTTGTTCCTTACGAAGAATCCCTAAAACAACTGGCGCGCGATCGCTACAAAACGTATCGCAGCGTTGGTTTCCAATTGAATACGGCGACGCCACCTCCGCCGCAAACGACAGTGTAGAAATGGAAAAGACATATAACCCGCAAGATATCGAGCAGCCGCTCTACGAGCACTGGGAACAGCAGGGCTACTTCAAACCAAATGGCGACACCAGCCAGGAAAGCTTTTGCATCATGATCCCGCCGCCGAACGTCACCGGCAGCTTGCATATGGGTCACGCTTTCCAGCAGACCATCATGGATACCATGATTCGCTACCAGCGCATGCAGGGTAAAAAC
The DNA here is from genome assembly GCF_000963995.1 of Pantoea sp. SM3. Taxonomy (NCBI): domain Bacteria; kingdom Pseudomonadati; phylum Pseudomonadota; class Gammaproteobacteria; order Enterobacterales; family Erwiniaceae; genus Pantoea; species Pantoea sp. SM3. The sequence continues at coordinate 91,308 of NZ_JZRD01000029.1, read as the reverse complement.
ACCCTATGGCAGGCAGGTACTGACCATGCCGGTATCGCGACGCAGATGGTGGTTGAGCGCAAGATCGCCGCTGAAGAGGGCAAAACTCGCCAGGATTACGGCCGTGATGCTTTCATCGATAAAATCTGGCAGTGGAAAGCAGAGTCCGGCGGCACCATCACCCGTCAGATGCGTCGCCTTGGCAACTCCGTGGATTGGGAGCGCGAGCGCTTCACCATGGATGAAGGCCTGTCGAATGCGGTACGTGAAGTCTTCGTGCGCCTGTATAAAGAGAATCTGATTTACCGTGGCAAACGCCTGGTGAACTGGGATCCAAAACTGCGTACCGCTATCTCCGATCTGGAAGTGGAAAACCGTGAGAGCAAAGGCTCCATGTGGCATATCCGCTACCCGCTGGCCGATGGCGTGAAAACCGCAGAAGGCAAAGATTACCTGGTGGTCGCGACCACTCGTCCGGAAACCCTGCTGGGCGATACCGGCGTGGCGGTGAATCCGGAAGATCCACGTTACAAAGATCTGATCGGCAAAGAGCTGATCCTGCCGCTGGTGAACCGTCGTATTCCTATCGTGGGTGATGATCACGCCGATATGGAAAAAGGCACCGGCTGCGTGAAGATCACCCCAGCGCATGACTTCAACGACTACGAAGTGGGTCGTCGTCACAAGCTGCCAATGATCAACATCCTGACCTTTGATGGCGATATCCGCGAGCGTGCGGAAGTGTTCGACACCAACGGTGAAGTCAGCGACGAATGCGCCGATGAGATCCCAGCGCAGTTCCAGAAAATGGAGCGTTTCGCTGCGCGCAAAGCCATGGTGGCTGCGGTTGACGAACTCGGCCTGCTGGACGAAATCAAACCACACGATCTGACCGTGCCTTACGGCGACCGTGGCGGCGTGGTTATCGAGCCAATGCTGACCGACCAATGGTATGTGCGCACCGCCCCGCTGGCGAAAGTTGCGGTGGAAGCCGTCGAAAACGGCGACATCCAGTTCGTGCCTAAGCAGTACGAAAACATGTACTTCTCCTGGATGCGCGACATTCAGGATTGGTGCATCTCGCGTCAGCTGTGGTGGGGACATCGCATCCCGGCCTGGTATGACAACGACGGCAACGTCTATGTTGGTCGTACTGAAGCCGAAGTGCGTCAGGAAAATAACCTGGCTGACGTTGTGGTGCTGCGCCAGGACGACGACGTGCTGGATACCTGGTTCTCATCAGGTCTGTGGACCTTCTCGACCCTTGGCTGGCCAGAGAATACCGAAGCGCTGCGTACCTTCCACCCAACCAGCGTGCTGGTGAGCGGCTTCGACATCATCTTCTTCTGGATTGCGCGCATGATCATGCTGACCATGCACTTCATCAAAGATGAAAACGGCAAGCCACAGGTGCCGTTCAAAACCGTGTACATGACCGGTTTGATTCGTGATGAAGAAGGCCAGAAGATGTCCAAGTCGAAAGGCAACGTCATCGATCCACTGGATATGATCGACGGCATTTCGCTGGAAGATCTGCTGGAGAAACGCACCGGCAACATGATGCAGCCACAGTTGGCTGAGAAGATCCGCAAACGTACCGAGAAGCAGTTCCCGGACGGCATTGTGGCTTCCGGCACCGATGCCCTGCGCTTTACCCTGGCGGCACTGGCCTCAACCGGCCGTGATATCAACTGGGATATGAAGCGCCTTGAAGGCTATCGCAACTTCTGTAACAAGCTGTGGAACGCCAGCCGTTTCGTGCTGATGAACACCGAAGAGCATGATTGCGGCCAGAACGGCGGCGAACTGAAGCTGTCACTGGCGGATCGCTGGATTCTGACCGAATTCAACAGCACCGTGAAAGCTTATCGTGAAGCGCTGGACAGCTATCGCTTTGATATCGCTGCCAACATCCTGTACGACTTCACCTGGAACCAGTTCTGTGACTGGTATCTGGAGCTGACCAAGCCGGTAATGAGCAACGGCAGCGAAGCGGAACTGCGCGGCACGCGAAATACGCTGGTCACCGTGCTGGAAGCGGTGCTGCGCCTGGCGCATCCGATCATTCCTTACATCACCGAAACCATCTGGCAGCGTGTGAAAGGTCTGAACAACATCGATCACGATACCATCATGCTGCAGCCGTTCCCGCAGTTTGACGCGGCGAAAGAAGATGCCGAAGCCAAAGCGGATATCGAGTGGATCAAGCAGGCGATCGTGGCCGTGCGTAACATCCGTGCTGAGATGAACATCGCACCGGGTAAACCGCTGGATGTGCTGCTGCGTGACTGCTCGCCAACCGCGCAGCGTCGTGTGGATGAGAACCGTAGCTTCCTGTCGCGCCTGGCGCGTCTGGAAAGCCTGACCATCCTGCCTGCGGGCGAGAAAGGTCCGGTCTCAGTCACCAAGATCGTCGAAGGCGCTGAGTTACTGATCCCGATGGCGGATCTGGTCAACAAAGAAGCCGAGCTGGAGCGTCTGGCGAAAGAGCTCACCAAGCTGGATGTTGAGATTGAGAAAATCCAGGTCAAACTGGCGAACGAAGGCTTTGTGGCACGCGCACCGGAAGCGGTCGTGGCCAAAGAGCGCGAGCGCATTGTTGAGCTGGAACAATCAAAAGCAAAACTGATTGAACAGCAGGGCGTGATTGCGGCATTGTAAGCGCATCAGTCCAACTGCTTAATCCAGGCCGGGCACTGCCCGGCTTTTTTACATCGGAAGAGAATGATGACCACCGCTACGCCACTGAATTTACAGGTGCGCCCGATTGTTGCGGCCGATAATCCGCTGATTGCCCAGGTGATCCGTGATGTGTCCGCAGAGTTTGGCCTGACCGCAGATAAAGGCTACACCGTGTCCGATCCAAATCTGGATCGCTTGTTCGAGTTGTACAGCGAAGCCAACAGCGCTTACTGGATTGTTGAGCATGAAGGTCTCGTCGTGGGCGGCGGTGGCGTGGCACCGCTGGCGTGTAGCGCGCCGGATATCTGCGAATTGCAGAAGATGTACTTCCTGCCTCAAGTGCGCGGTTTAGGACTGGCACGCGCACTCGCATTGCGGGCGATGGAGTATGCGCGTCAGCAGGGCTTTCGTCGCTGCTACCTGGAAACAACCGGCACCCTCACCCGCGCGATTAAGCTGTATGAATCACTGGGATTTGAGCTGATTGATAGCGCGATGGGTTGTACCGGACACGGCGATTGTGAAGTGCGGATGCTGAAGGTGTTGTGATGAGTGCGCATGGCTGCGCACTCGCTTTAAAATGCGGGCACACCGCTATGAAAACGCAGTTCACCATCTGGCTCGCTGATTAAGCGCGCCTCGGCGGTACCAAAGGCCTGCACGCGCGGGGCAATATCCTTCGCTGAAATTTGTTCCGCCAGCTTCAGGTAGTCCTGATAGTGGCGCGCTTCAGAACGCAGCAGTGAGATATAGAACTTCTGCAGTTGATCATCCAGATACGGCGCCAGGCTGGCGAAACGTTCGCAGGATCGCGCTTCAATGTAGGCTCCGCAAATCAACTTATCCACCAGCGCATCCGGTTCAAAGGTGCTGATTTCACGTATCAATCCTTTGGCATAACGGCTGGCAGTGATTTTACGGTACGGCAACCCCCGCGATTGCATAATTTCCCACACCTGATAGAAGTGATGCAGCTCTTCTTTGATCAGCAGAATCATCATCTCGACCAAATCATCCGCCCATGGCAGTTCATTACGCACGATGATGCTCTTGGTCAGATTCTTGTGCGCATTGATAAAGTTGCTGTCCGGCTCATCGCGATAGATGAAATCTTCATAGGGTTTGAGCCACGCCAGAATGGCATCGCCACTCGGCTTATCGGCCACATAGCGACGAATAATAAACACCGCGGTTTGAGCCGCTTTCAGCTCGCACACCATGTGGTCGGTCAGCAACAGCGTCAGGTTTTCTGGCTTGCGTGCCTCATCAATCCACGCTTGTGGCGTGCGGCAGTGCAGGAAATCATAGATGGGTTCTAACAGTGGAGCGTAATTCATCGGCGTTCTTTATTCTGGCGGGGAATGAGAGTTGGGCGACGAACGCCGCCCATCAAAACTTAGTGACGCACACCGTCGTCTTCTTCGTCGTCGATGAAGTCGCCATCGTCGTCTTCATCTTCCGCGTCCGGGTCTTCGAAATAAGTGCCCCAGCCGTCGTAATCGACGTTGAATTTGCCGGCCAGATTCACCAGTTGCTCAACTTGCGCATCAATCAGCTCTGGCTTTAATGCGCCTTCGCTCAGGATGTCCACGCACATTACGGTGCCGCCCTCTTCCAGCTCCAGCTCTTCCGGCTCGCTCACTTCAAAACCCAGTTTGAAAGCCTCAACCGCCACTTTCTCCAGTGAGTCGAAGTTATTGCAAGAGAGGTGATGCTCGATAGTGTAAAGCGCATCCGGATCGCTGCCGTCTTCCAGCAACTCTTCAATGATCAAGCGGGTTTCTTCGCGCTGTTCTTCCAGCAATGCTTCATATGCCATGTGCGTGTCCTCAAAATGTTCGACGTGAATGCAATTATTTTCCCACACTGCCTCGCGCGCCACTACACAAAACAGAAAGTTTCTTAACGCTGGGGTTGAAAATGCATATTCATACGGTTAGATTGAATTTTAATTCAATATTAGACCCCATCTGGAGCGCTGTATGAGTCAGCTGTATTCGAGACACTTCCTGAGATTGCTGGATTTTACCCCCGCTGAAATCGCCGACCTGCTAAGTCTGGCAGGTGAATTAAAACACGCTAAGAAAAATGCCCAGGAAACGCAGTACCTGAAAGGCAAGAATATCGCGCTCATCTTCGAAAAAGACTCGACCCGTACCCGATGCTCTTTCGAAGTTGCCGCATACGATCAGGGCGCTAACGTCACCTATCTCGGCCCAAGCGGCAGCCAAATCGGCCATAAAGAGTCGATGAAAGACACTGCGCGCGTCCTTGGCCGCATGTATGACGGCATTCAGTATCGTGGCTTCGGTCAGGAACTGGTGGAAACGCTGGCGGAATTTGCCGGTGTGCCGGTGTGGAACGGCCTGACGACCGAATTCCACCCGACGCAGTTGCTGGCAGATTTGCTCACCATGCAAGAACATCTGCCGGGTAAACCATTAAGCGACATGACGTTGGTGTATGTGGGTGACGCTCGTAACAACATGGGCAACAGCATGCTGGAAGCGGCGGCACTGGTGGGTCTGGACCTGCGCCTGGTGGCACCGAAGGGTTGCTGGCCGGAAGAGCAGTTGGTTGAACAGTGTCGCGTTGCAGCACAGAAAACCGGTGGCAAAATCACCCTGACCGAAGACATTGGCGAAGGCGTGCAAGGTGCGGATTTCATCTACACTGATGTGTGGGTGTCGATGGGTGAAGCGAAATCAGTATGGGAAGAGCGTATCGCCCTGCTGCGTCCGTATCAGGTCAACAGCGCCATGCTGGCACTGACCGGCAATCCACAGGTGAAATTCCTGCACTGCCTGCCCGCCTTCCATGATGATCAAACCACGCTGGGCCGTCAGATGGCTGAACAGTATGGTCTGAAAGACGGCATGGAAGTGAGTAATGAGGTGTTTGAATCGGCGCACAGCATCGTTTTCGATCAGGCCGAAAACCGTATGCATACCATCAAAGCGGTGATGGTCGCCACGCTGGGTAATAAGTAAAGCAAACGTTTACCTTGCGGCGATTTCTGCTTGATGCAAATCAGTGAATGCGTATAATGCGCCACAATTTGCCGGAGGAAACATGCAACAGCGCAGCGCACAATTTGCCGCTCTACCCCGCCTGACCACAGGCGATGCAGCTGTTTCTTTCCGTCAACCATTTATCGTAAAAAAAGCCCCTTAAGCAGGGGCTTTTTTTTGTCCGCAATCCGGCAGCGCAGAGGAGAACGCTATGGCCAACCCGCTATATCGCAAGCACATTATTTCCATTAACGATCTCAACCGCGAAGAGCTGGAGTTGGTGTTACACACCGCTGCCCAGCTAAAGGCTCATCCCCAGCCGGAACTGCTGAAGCATAACGTGATTGCCAGCTGCTTCTTTGAAGCCTCAACACGTACCCGTTTGTCGTTTGAAACCGCCATGCATCGCCTCGGCGCTTCGGTGGTGGGCTTCGCCGACGGCAGCAACACCTCGCTGGGTAAGAAAGGCGAAACGCTGGCCGACACCATTTCGGTGATCAGCACTTATGTCGATGCGATTGTGATGCGTCACCCACAGGAAGGCGCCGCGCGTCTGGCGACCGAATTCTCCAGCGGCATTCCGATTCTCAATGCCGGTGACGGTGCCAACCAGCACCCGACGCAAACCCTGCTCGATCTCTTCACCATCCGTGAAAACCAAAGCCGCCTGGATAATCTCAACGTGGCGATGGTCGGTGACCTGAAATATGGCCGCACCGTGCACTCGCTAACGCAGGCGCTGGCGAAATTCACCGGCAACCGTTTCTACTTTATCGCGCCTTATGCGCTGGCGATGCCGGCCTACATCACCGACATGCTGGATGAGCAGAACATTGTCTGGACGCGTCATGACACCATCGAAGAAGTGATGCCAGAACTCGACATCCTCTACATGACCCGTGTGCAGAAAGAGCGTCTCGATCCGTCTGAGTATGCCAACGTTAAAGCACAATTCATCCTGCGCGCGGCCGATTTAGCCGGTGCACGCGATAACATGAAAGTGCTGCATCCGCTGCCGCGTATTGATGAGATCACCACTGACGTCGATAGCACGCCGCACGCCTGGTATTTCCAGCAGGCGGGCAATGGCATCTTCGCCCGGCAGGCTCTGCTGGCACTGGTATTGAATAGCGAACTGGCACTGTAAGGAGAAACCGATGACTCACGATAATAAATTGCAGGTTGAAGCCATCAAGCGTGGCACGGTAATCGACCATATTCCTGCGCAGGTCGGTTTTAAATTACTGTCGCTGTTTCGCCTGACCGAGACCGACCAGCGCATCACCATCGGCCTGAATTTGCCTTCGGGTGAGATGGGCCGCAAGGATTTGATTAAGATCGAGAATACCTTCCTGACCGACGATCAGATCAATCAGCTGGCGGTGTATGCGCCTCACGCCACCGTTAACCGCATTGATGAATACGAAGTGGTGGCGAAAATCGCCCCAACCTTGCCGGATCGTGTCGAGCGTGTGCTTACCTGTCCGAACAGCAACTGCATTAGCCGCAGTGAGCCGGTATGCAGCAGCTTTGCGGTGAAACAGCGCGACGATGATGTGCACCTGAAGTGCAAATATTGCGAGAAAGAGTTCGCGCGCCACGTGGTGCTCGGTCACTGGTAATCGTGCCTATCGTCCCTATAATGGGGCGAACCAATACGCGGCTGACAAGGGTCGGCTGCGCACTTCTAAGGAGAAGCAATGTCTCGCGAAATCAGCACAGAAAAAGCACCCGCAGCAATTGGCCCTTATGTGCAGGGCGTGGATCTCGGCAGCATGATTATCACTTCAGGCCAGATCCCTGTTGATCCGGCGACCGGTGCCGTCGCGGATGATGTGTCTGCGCAGGCGCGTCAGTCACTGGAAAATGTGAAGGCGATTGTGGAAGCCGCTGGCCTGAAAGTGGGCGACATTGTGAAAACCACCGTGTTTGTGAAAGATCTCAACGACTTCGCTACCGTCAATGCCACTTACGAAGCCTTCTTCACCGAGCACAACGCCAGCTTCCCGGCACGTTCTTGTGTGGAAGTCGCGCGTCTGCCGAAAGATGTGAAGATCGAGATTGAGGCGATTGCCGTTCGTCGTTAAGTAAAGGCAATGCGCAATACATTGCGCCGCTACAAATTTTTGCTCAACTGTGGCGGCGCAATGAGTGTGTTAGAACATCACGTTAGCGGCATCATTTCATGGCTTGCGCTTCACTCCCGTAGCGGCCTGGCTCCATAGTGTGCCATCGCCTCGTAGCGGCATAATTCGATGGTGTGCCATCCCCCCCGTAGCGGCACGATTCAAGAAGTGAACCCTGAAAGTTGGACACCATTCCAACGAGTAGTGGAGTGACCCCGTTCCCGTAGAAATTCATCGCGCATCCGTTTATTTAGACGACCTCAATAACTTCTCCAGCGGCCTGACCAACGCCAGCACAGTTTCATCCTGCACCTGTGCCGCAGCATCCAGTTTGGCATGCATCCCGGCGACTTCGCTGGCACCGTACGCCTGATTACGCTGCATCGCATTGACCAAATCAATGCCCATGCGGCTCAGTTCCGCCACCTGCTGAACCTGCTGCTGCAACGGTTTCAATTGGTAATTGCTCAATATCAACGGCATCACAGCATCACTGTTGTTTTGCCAACGCTGAAATTGCTGGCGAATGGCGTTGGCCGCGCCGCGATCCTCGCGATTAGCCATCAGAGCATCCACCTGTTTGTCCAGTAAGCGCACCGCTTCGCTCTCGGCAGGCAGCACATCCGCCAGACGGTTGAGCGGCTCAAAGTAATCGTAATGCCCGGCCTGGAACTTCAGGTGCTGACGCGTGTAATACTGTGCCGGTTCCAGCACCTCCGCCAGCACGCGCAGCGGCGTGATATCGCAGGTGTTGGCCAACCGCATCATCTGCACGTCCGCCTGCTGATGCTGTTGTAATCCCACCGATACCGTGCCCCAGCGGTCCACCGCGTTTAAACGCTGATACATGTTGTCGCTGTCGGTGACATCCTTCGCCGACCACAGGCGCTCAGCCACCACAAAGGCACGCGGCCATAGACGCGTATCAATGACCCGACTGTTGACGTTTTCCGCCCACAGCGCAGCCTCGCCGCCAATGAGATTGTTTTGCATCTGTTGTGGCGTAGGGACGGAGGGTTGAATGCCGGTTGGCACCTGCGCCAGCTTATTGCCCTCGGTGGGATAGCGCACATTGCCCACCAGCATGTAGCCGGTCAGTTTGTCCTGCGTCAGAGTGACCATTGGCTGGAACGGCCCCATCCAGGTATCAACGCTAAAGGTCAGCTGCGTGGGTGACAGCCAGCGAATATCACTCACCATGCGCCGCGCTTTGCCGCTGAAATCAATAAAGCCACGCCAGCCGTTTTTCGCTTCCACCAGAGTGAAACTGCCTTTGACCGGGCTGCCCTTCAAACGCGGCATGGTGAACTGCCAGCTCTGCGCTTGCTCTCCGGCTTGAATCTGATCCTGCCCCTGAAGTCCCTGCGGCCAGGGCTCGTTGCGGTAGTGATAAGCCGCAGTCTGTGGCTGATCGAGGTAAAAACCGGTTGAGAGAATGCCACGGAAATCGTGCTTCGCCACCTCACCTAACGCATCCTGCCCCTGCCAGGACTGGATCAAAATGCTGTTCGGCAAATCCGGATGGTAAACCTCATCCCAGCCAATCATGCGACGTTGATGCGCTTCCAGGATCTTCTCCACCCGCTGATTGAACCACGCCTGTAATGCGTGCGTGTCCTTCAGACCATGGTCGCGCATAAACTGCTGTATTTTCGGCGAGTCATTCCACTGTGTTGGATTCACTTCATCTCCGCCGATATGGATATAGGGATCCGGGAAGATCGCGGTGACTTCACCCATCAGCGTATCGATAAAGGTGAAGACGGCTTCGTTGCTGGGATCAAGCAACGGTTTAAACACACCCCAGCCGCGTTCCATCTTGTACGGGCCCGGCGCGCTGAGCAGTTCTGGCATCGCCACCGCGATCGCCGAGGCGTGCCCCGGCACATCAATTTCCGGCACCACGCGCACACCGCGCTGTGTGGCATAACGCACCACATCGCGCATTTGCTGCTGCGTGTAGTAAAGGCCGTCGCTGGCCTTCTCCTGCAACTGCGGATAGTGGCTGGAGGCAAATCGCCAGCCCTGGTCATCGGTCAGATGCCAATGGAATACGTTCATACGCGCAGCGGCGATACCGTCGATTTGCCGTTTCACGGTTTCAATCGGCAGGAAGTGGCGTGCCGAGTCGATTAGCACCCCGCGCCACGGGAATCGTGGTTTATCGTCAATGGTGACATAGGGGATATGCGTTCCCGTCTCATTATTCTCAATCAACTGCAGCAGGGTCTCCATGCCGCGCATCGCACCGAAACGCGTGTTGGCTTTTAGCGTCACGCCGCCGCTGTTGACCTCAAGATGATAGCTCTCATCGCTGTCCGGCTGTGGCAAGGGATCCACCGCCTGAGCGATTTGCACCTGGATCGTCGCCTGATCGCCCGGTGCGCTGGTGGGCAGCAGCGGCCAACCGGTTTGACGTGAAATACGTGCTCGCCAGCGCGCTTCAGCCCCCTCCAGATGATCGCCCGTAATATTCAGCGTGAATTGCGGCGTCAGCGTGAACTCGCCACCGCTGGCGGGCTGTACCACTTTTTGCGGCCAGGGCATTAAAGGCAGATCAGAGGCGGGGGCGGCAACAGCGGAAAAAGTCAGGGATAAACAACAGGCGAGCAGCGTTCGTTGCAGAGGCATGTAAGGCATCCTTGTAATTAAATGACGGGCCAAAAATAGGCAAAAAAAAAATCATTAAACCTGCTTCGCATCGCAAATCAAGTTGTAAAAGGTCGAAGTTTGGTCTGCTTAAAACTTTTGAAGTTTAGTCCGCTTTACCATTGTGCGGCTTTCAATCTTCGTTATGTCTTCTTTGCGGCAGGTCAAAAACAACGCAATTAATTTCAGCCAAAACACCACATATTGCGATTACACTCTGCACAAATATCTACATATAGTTTCACGGAGAGAAAATGGCGGCGGTGGTGATTAAGCGAGACGGCTGTAAAGTGCCGTTTGAAGCGCAGCGTATTGCGCTAGCGGTTCAGGCGGCGGCGCAGGCTGCTCAGATTGATGATGCGAGTTGGTGTACACAGGTCGCAGAGCAAGTGAGCCAGCGATTGTCCGATCGCATTGAGGTCGATATCCGTGACATTCAGTGCGCAGTGGAAGAGACGCTGATGGCCGGACGCTGGCCGCAGCTGGCGCGCGCCTATATCGAGTATCGCCATGACCGTGATTTAGCCCGTGAACAACGTGGCAAACTGCACCACGCCATTCGCGGCCTTGTGGAACAAACCAACGCTGCGCTGCTCAATGAGAATGCGAATAAAGACAGTAAAGTGATCCCCACGCAGCGCGATTTACTGGCGGGCATTGTTGCCAAACATTATGCCCAGCAGCAACTGCTGCCGCGTGATGTGGTGCTGGCGCATGAGCGCGGCGAGATTCATTACCACGACCTCGACTATTCGCCATTTTTCCCGATGTTTAACTGCATGTTGATCGATCTTCAGGGCATGTTGAACAACGGCTTCAAGATGGGCAATGCCGAAATCGAGCCGCCAAAATCCATTGCCACCGCGACGGCGGTGACAGCACAAATCATTGCGCAGGTCGCCAGCCATATTTACGGTGGTACCACCATCAACCGCATTGATGAAGTGCTGGCGCCGTTTGTGACGCTTAGTCTGGAGAAACATCGCGCCGTGGCACAACAGTGGCAGATTCCGGATGCGGAAGCCTATGCACGCGTGCGCACCGAGAAAGAGTGCTTTGACGCATTCCAGTCCCTGGAATATGAGGTCAACACACTGCATACCGCCAACGGACAGACGCCGTTTGTCACCTTTGGCTTTGGACTCGGCACCGATTGGGCCGCGCGCCTGATCCAGCAGTCGATTCTGCGCAACCGCATCGCGGGGCTGGGTAAAAACCACAAAACCGCGGTGTTCCCTAAACTGGTGTTCGCCATCCGCGAAGGTGTGAATCGCCGCCCCGGCGATTTTAACTACGACATCAAACAGCTGGCGCTGGAGTGTGCCAGCAAACGTATGTATCCCGACATTCTCAATTACGACAAAGTGGTGGAATTCACCGGCTCGTTCAAAACCCCGATGGGCTGCCGCAGCTTCCTCGGCGCGTATGAGGAAAACGGTAAGCAGATCCACGAAGGGCGAAATAATATTGGTGTCATTAGCCTGAACCTGCCGCGCATCGCGCTGGAAGCCAAAGGTAATGAAGCCCATTTCTGGCTGCTGCTGGATGAGCGGCTAGAACTGGCTAAGCGCGCTTTAATGACACGCATCGCCCGGCTGGAGAAAACCAAAGCACGCGTCGCGCCGATTCTCTACATGGAGGGCGCGTGTGGCGTACGTTTGAATGCTGATGACGAAGTCGGCGCGATTTTCCGCAACGGCCGTGCTTCGATCTCGCTCGGCTACATTGGCCTGCATGAAACGCTGAACGCGCTGAGCGGCAATGAAGTCCATCCGTATGATGCACAGCACCTGCGGGAAAAAGGCGTGGCGATTGTACAGCGTCTGCGCGACGCCGTGGATGCGTGGAAAGACGAGACAGGCTACGGTTTTAGTCTGTACAGCACGCCGAGCGAAAACCTGTGTGATCGCTTCTGCCGACTCGATGCCGCCGAATTTGGCGTGGTGCCAGGCGTCACCGACAAAGGCTATTACACCAACAGCTTCCACCTCGACGTCGAAAAGAAAGTGAATCCCTACGACAAGATCGATTTTGAAGCGCCCTATCCTGCCATCGCCAATGGCGGCTTCATCTGTTATGGCGAATACCCCAATATTCAGCACAACCTCAAGGCGCTGGAAGATGTGTGGGATTACAGCTATCACCGCGTACCCTATTACGGCACCAATACGCCAATCGATGAGTGCTACGAATGCGGCTTTACGGGTGAATTCAGTTGCACCAGCAAAGGCTTCACTTGTCCGTGCTGTGGTAACCACGATCCGGCGCGGGTTTCCGTCACGCGCCGTGTTTGTGGCTATCTGGGCAGCCCTGATGCGCGGCCGTTCAATGCCGGTAAGCAGGAAGAGGTGCAGCGTCGCATTAAGCATCTGGATACCGGACCGCTGGGATGATGCGTATTCACCGCTATTACCCCGTCGATATCGTCAACGGGCCGGGCACACGCTGTACGCTGTTTGTCGCGGGCTGCGAGCATCAGTGTCGCGGCTGTTATAACCAGAGTACCTGGCGGCTGGATTCCGGTGTGCCTTTTACGTTAGAGAGGGAAGAGCAGCTGATTGCCGATCTCAAAGATCAGCGCATTCCACGTCAGGGGCTGTCGCTGAGCGGCGGCGATCCCCTGCATCCGCACAACGTACCGCACATCCGCCGTCTGGTGAAACGCGTGCGGCGTGAATGCCCGGATAAAGATATCTGGCTGTGGACCGGCTATGAGATGGCGGAACTGAGCGCGGCACAGCGTGAAGTGGTGGATGAAATTGATGTGCTGATCGACGGGCGGTTTGTGGAAGCGGAGAAAGATGCGCGGCTGCTGTGGCGCGGCAGCCGCAATCAGAAGATCTGGTATTTACGTCAGCCACAGGGCGAGTGTGCCGAGGAGCATACCGCTCAGCGCCACGCCAGCCAGGGCGATCCACAAGGCGCGCGCCGGGAAGGCACGGTGCAGCATCAGTAAGGACGGCACACTCACGGCGGGTAAGGTCACCAGCAGCGCTAACGCAGGCGCGAGCCCCATGCCCGCCATCATCATGGTCTGTACAATGGGAATTTCTGCGGCTGTCGGGATGACAAACAAACAGCCCGCTATCGCCATCAGCATCACCCAAAACAGCGTGTTGCCCACTGCGCCATCGGCATGCGGAAACAGCCAGACGCGTGCCGCACCCAGCAACAGCACGGCAAAGATATACAACGGAATGGTGTTCCAGAACAGTCGCCACATGACGCGCAGCCAGCGAGTCAGAAACGGCTGCTCGCTGTCGGCAGCCATCACCATGGGCGCGGCAATGGTTTGTTCCGGCACGCTGCGCTGTACCAGCGACGCAATCCCCAGCACCATGATTAAGCCCGCCACCAGCCGAATCGCTGCGAAGTGCCAGCCCAGCACAAAGCCCATAAAGATCAGCGTGGCCGGATTCAGCAGCGGGTTCGCCAGCCAGAAGGCCATCGCCGCCCCGCTGGATACCTGCGACTGACGCAACCCCGCCGCCACTGGCGCGGCACAACAGGTGCACATCATGCCCGGCAAACCCAGACCGGTGCCGATCAGCGTCGATCCAAACCGCGAGTTGCCCATTAAGCGAAGCAGCCAGTTGCGCGGAATAAGCACTTGTACCAGCGATCCCAGCATCACACCTAACACTGCAGCTTTCCAGACGGCGAGGAAGTAAACCATCGCGTAATCCAGCGCCGCGCGCCACGGTGAGTCCGCGGCATTCGCCAGAATGGATTTGCCGATCGAGTGGGTTTCAGCCGCCGTGAAGGCTTTGCCGTAGTAGGGCTGCCATTTGACGTACCACAGGCCAATGACGACAACGGCGAGGAACAGCAAAGGTTTCCACCATGCGAAGCGCGTCGCCGGGGCAGATGTTGCAAGTTGGGTCATAGCAGGTTCCGTATTCTACAGAATAACGAATGCCGCACCGGAGAGTGAGGCGGTTAATCCATAGTGTTATTCAGGTTATTGGAATCTGCTACGCAAAGTTAGCGTAAGTTTGATCGGGCGCGGAAATTTAACTTTCGCCGGTATTGTCTCGCTGCCAGACAATTTTTTTGCCGAAACCCAGCGCGTTGTCGGTCATCTTCACTGCATCCAGCGTGATTTCCCATAATGGTGCCTGAACCTTGCGGGCAATCGGAAAACGGTTCTGGTAAGCGTGACGCGCCTGGGCTTCACGCTCGCCATTTAGCCGCTGAATTCGGCCACTGTACTGCACGCCTTTGATTAGCAACACGGTTTTCGGCTGGCCGTTAACCGTGCCCGCCACGCGCGGATGGGCTTGCATAAGGGTGCCGTGTCGCGTATCGGGTTCGGTCATCAACCAAAATGCCATACGCGTTTCATCGAAGACGTAAAAGCAGTTTGCACACCACAGATCGTCGCCATGACTGGCGCACAATGACAGGGCACGCTGTTTTTTGAGATAGCGAATAAGATGAGAATGGTCAGACACAATGCAACTCCATGCGGCACATAGCGAGGTTAACCTAAGCGCGCTACACTGCCCAACAGCCATCGAACAGGAAAAGTCATATATGCAACAGGGCTGGCAGCTTTACATGCTGCAAACCGCCGCCGGGATGATTTACACCGGCATTACCACCGATGTGCATCGTCGCCTGCAGCAACATCAGAGCGGAAAAGGTGCACGCGCATTGCGTGGCAAGGGTCCGCTGACGCTGGTGTTTAACTGTGATGCCGGCGATCGCGCGGCCGCTTCGCGTTTGGAATATCAGGTGAAGCAGCTCAGCCGCACGCAAAAGCTGCTGCTGGTTGCACAGCAGCCTGCATGCCTGAACGCATGGTTTAATCGAAACGATTAAAAGGTTCAGCGAATGCGATCAGCCCTTCAGCGCCCGTAAACGCATCATCCGCTAACTTGTACACCTGAAACGCCGCTTCACTGCCCAGCCAGCGACAGTGCAAGCCATGACGTGCCGCCGGTTCGAAGCCCAATGGGTTGTAGAATTCGGGATCGCCCAAGACCACCACCGCGCTGTAGCTGAACTCGTTCAGGGAATCGAGCCCTTCATACACCAGCTGTTTGGCAATGCCCTGCTTACGAACGGATTCATCTACCGCCAGCGGCGCCAGCGCCACCCAGTTGCGGTCTTCACCTTGCAAGGTCACCGGGCTAAAGGCGGCATAACCCAACACCTGCCCTTCATCGTCCGTGGCCACCACACCCAGCGTTAACAGACCATCTTCACGTAGCTGCTGCACCAGTTCAGCCTCGGCGGAGGTCGCAAAACTGCGCTTCAATAACGTGTCGATGCCCGCCGCATCTACACCAATTTCAGTACGAATTAACATGAGATCCCCGCGCGCGCCTCAGCGGCCTCCGCGTCCTGTTTCATTCCTGCCTCAACAAAGGCAGCCAGCTGCTGCAACCCCGTGCGCAAAGGCGTGGGCATGGCCTCCAGTTCAATGGCATCCATCAAATTCTTCACCTCCAAACCCAGCTCCGTGTCGCCCTCAATCACCAGACGGCGTTGGAAGAACAACATATCGGGGTCTGCTTTGCGTGCTGCCACCAGCAACAAGTCGTTGGCTTCACCGCGGAACCAGACATCTGCCTCGGCGTCGCGTGAAACGGTCAGGCGTCCATTCTGCAAGGTGGTGATCCAGCGCAGATTCACATCTGCAATCTCAATCCCCAGAAAGCGCCCTTCCAGAAAGTCTAACTCACCTTCAGACAAAGCATGACGAAATTGCCAGTTTAAGAGTTGTTGCAAAACCACTTTTTTTACAGGGAATGGGGTGAGTGAAACAGGTAAGGTAAGGAATTCTGGGCCTTTTTTCACCATCAGGCCGCGTAAGCGCGAAAACATCATCAACAATCCCTTCAGAAAATTTTACCTATATTGCCACATCCAGGCGCCCTCGCCTCCACTGAGATCAAGGAAATCGCTGAACAATTGATTAAATAACCTTCACTCTGCATGCTGAGTGACGCTTTCACTGCCTTAAATCAACATTCACGCCTGTCGCCTTCCCTACACTTTAACGCTTCGGAATTCGGGGGGAGGAAATGTATGGAACTGCTGTGTCCAGCGGGGAATTTACCTGCGCTGAAATCGGCGGTGGAGCATGGCGCCGATGCAGTGTATGTCGGTTTGAAAGATGACACCAATGCCCGCCACTTTGCTGGCCTTAATTTTACTGACAAGAAGCTGGCAGAAGCGGCGCGCTTCCTGCATCAGCACCGCCGCAAGCTGCACGTGGCCATCAACACCTTTGCCCATCCTGATGGGATGAATCGCTGGCAAACGGCCATTGATGTGGCGGCGCAGAACGGCGCAGATGCCTTGATTCTCGCCGATATCGCCACGCTGGAGTATGCCGCGCAGCGTTATCCGCAGGTGGAACGCCATCTTTCCGTGCAAGCTTCGGCCACAAATTTGCAGGCCATCCACTTTTACCATCGCCATTTCGATCTCAGCCGCGTGGTGTTGCCACGCGTACTGTCGATGCATCAGGTGAAACAGCTGGCGCGTGAAACACCGGTGCCGCTGGAAGTGTTTGCCTTTGGCAGCCTGTGCATTATGGCGGAAGGCCGTTGCTATCTCTCCTCCTGGCTGACGGGGGAATCACCCAACAGTGCGGGTGCCTGCTCGCCGGCAAAATTCGTGCGCTGGCAGCAAACGCCGCAGGGAATGGAATCACGCCTGAATGAAGTGCTGATTGATCGTTACAGCGCCGATGAGAGCGCCGGTTATCCCACTCTGTGTAAAGGGCGCTATGAAGTGGATGACCAGCGCTATCACGTGCTGGAAGAACCCACCAGCCTGAACACCTTATCGCTGTTGCCGGAGTTGCTACGCGCCAATATCGCTTCGGTAAAAATTGAAGGCCGCCAGCGCAGTCCGGCTTATGTGGCGCAAGTAGCAAAAGTGTGGCGCCAGGCGATTGATCGCTGCATGGCCTCGCCCGAGCAATTCGCGGTGCAGGAACCCTGGATGCGCGCGCTGGGCGAACTTTCTGAAGGTAGCCAGACCACGCTCGGTGCCTATCACCGCAGCTGGCAGTGAGGAGACGCTATGAAATATGCCATCGGGCCGGTGCTATGGTACTGGCCAACGGAGACGCTGGAACACTTTTATCAGCAGGCAGCCGACAGCTCTGCTGACATCATCTACCTCGGCGAAGCGGTATGCAGTAAACGTCGTGCGACCCCATTCCAGCAATGGATGGAATTAGGCCGTTATCTGGCACAACACGGCAAACAGGTGGTGCTCAGCACGCTGGCGCTGTTGCAGTCACCTTCGGAAGTCAAAGAGCTGCGGCGCTATGTGGAGAACGGGGAATTTTTGCTGGAAGCCAACGACATCGGCACCGTTAACATGGCGGCCGAGCGTAAGCTGCCGTTTGTCGCCGGGCCGACGCTTAACGTCTACAACGCGCAAACACTGCAGCTGCTGCTAAAAGAAGGTATGACGCGCTGGTGTTTGCCGGTCGAGATGTCGCGCGACTGGCTGATTCAGCTATTGCAGCAGTGCAATGCCGCAGGCCTGCGTGACAAGTTTGAAGTGGAAGTGATCGGCTATGGCCATCTGCCACTGGCGCTGTCAGCACGTTGCTTTACCGCCCGTTCCGAAAATCGCGCCAAAGATGACTGCCAGACTTGCTGTATTAACTATCCTACCGGCCGCCGTGTGCTGTCGCAGGAGGGCCAGCAGGTGTTTGTGTTGAATGGCATCCAGACCATGAGCGGCTACTGTTATAACCTCGGTAACGATTTGGCCGGTATGCATAACTGGATCGACATCGTGCGCCTCTCGCCGCAGGATGAAACTACGCTGGCAGAGGTCGATCGCTTCCGCGCGAACGAAGCCGGCGAAGCGCCGCTGATGATGGCGCGCGGCAGTGACTGCAATGGTTACTGGCGTCGTTTGGCCGGTATGGCGCTTGAAGGCGGACGCTAAAGGCACATTCCGGCTATATTCCCGCTGTTAATAGCAGTTTTAATATGGGTAATGATGCGTAATACTGACTGGCGCAGGTCTGATAACACCTGCGCCATCCTTATCTGGAGTGCCCATGTCTGAGAAAAAAACAGTTCGCCTTTCCGTACTGGATCTTGCACCTATCCCGCAAGGTTCTGCTGCGCGCGAAGCTTTCCACAATTCGCTGGCGCTGGCGCGTCAATCTGAAGCCCTTGGTTTCCATCGTTACTGGCTTGCTGAGCACCACAACATGACCGGTATCGCCAGTGCGGCAACCTCCGTGTTGATTGGCTATCTGGCCGCGAATACCGAAACTCTGCGCCTCGGTTCTGGCGGTATTATGCTGCCCAACCACGCACCGCTGGTGATCGCTGAACAGTTTGGTACGCTCGAATCGTTATACCCGGGCCGTATTGATTTAGGGCTGGGCCGTGCACCGGGTTCTGACCAGCGCACCATGCTCGCGCTGCGCCGCCATCTCTCCAGCGCCCAGGCGGATAGCTTCCCGGAAGATGTGGCAGAACTGATTCGTTGGTTTGATGCCGAAGAAGGTGAACATCCGCCAGTGCAGCCAGTGCCGGGTTTAGGCTTGAAAATTCCTGTCTGGCTGTTGGGCTCCAGCCTCTACAGCGCACAGCTGGCCGCGCAGCTCGGCCTGCCGTTCGCCTTTGCTTCCCACTTTGCACCGGACCTGTTGTTCCAGGCACTGCATCTCTATCGTGAGAAATTCAAGCCTTCAGCGCGTCTGGCAAAACCGTATGCCATGGTGTGCGTCAACGTGGTCGCGGCGGATAGCGAGCGCGATGCGCGCTTCCTGTTTACCTCGATGCAGCAGCAATTTATTAATCTGCGCCGTGGCAAACCCGGCCCGCTGCCTGCACCGGTCGAGAACATGGACAACCTGTGGTCGCCATCAGAGCAGTACGGTGTACAGCAGGCGTTGAGCATGTCGATTGTCGGTGACAGCGATAAAGTGCGTCAGGGACTGGCTGCGCTGATGCGTGAAACGCAGGCCGATGAAATCATGGTTAATGGCCAGATTTTCGATCCGCAAGCCCGCCTGCGCTCGTTCGCGCTGGCCATGGAAGCCGCTCGTTCACTGTAAAGCTTACTGCGGTGGGGACAGGCCTTCTGGCCCCACTGCGACCATGCGCACATCCCGCGCTGGCGATTGCCCGTAAAAGCGGCTGTATTCGCGGCTAAACTGTGAAGCACTCTGATACCCCACGCGATACCCTGCGGTTCCCGCATCCAACTTATCAATCAGCATCAGACGCCGCGCTTCGTTAAGACGCAGCTGCTTTTGATACTGCATTGGTGTCATGGCTGTGACCGATTTGAAGTGATGATGCAGCGATGAAATACTCATGCCCACGCTGCTGGCCAGCTGATCCATCTTAAGCGGCTGATGAAAGTTTTCGCGTAGCCAGCGTGCCGCGCGCGCCACTTTGTTGCCCGGCCGTTCCGTCAACGCCATGTTGAGGATGCGCGGCCCTTCTGGACCGGTGAGGAGTCGATAGAAAATTTCCTGTTCAATTAACGGTGCCAGCGCCGGAATATCCTGGGGCTGATCCAGCAGCTCAATCAGGCGGATCACGGCATCGACCAGTGGCGGCGCCACTTTGTGTACCGTAATCCCACGTTCATTGGTTACCGTTGCGCCAATCTGCTGCAGCGGAAAATGTTCGAGGTAGTGCATCAGGCGCGTTTCGTTGATGGTGATCCCGACGCCCAGATTCGGTTTTTCCGCCGTAGCCTGCACCACGCAGGATTGCACCGGCATATCCAGCGTCACTAACAGCAGATCGCCCGGTCCGTAATGCATCACGTCTTCACCCATGCGCAATGCTTTTTGCCCTTGCGCCACCAGTGCAAAACTGGCCCAGGTGGCAATGTGCGACAGGCTCGTGGGTTTGGAGCTTCGGCCAAAAGAGAGAAAATCGATGGGGCTGAAGTGGCGGCCATCTTCGGGGGTATGGCGAGCGATCATCGCCACCAACTGCTGCCACTGTTCCTGATGAATCATGCGTTGCGCACTCCGTGATGAGTGATCACTGTCCCCGCATTCTCGCCTTTCGCTCGCGTTACGCCTAGTCCCTGCACAGCACATTTGCAGGATTGTGCAAAAAGCTTGCAGGATTGCGCTACCGCAAAATTGTAGGGACAGCGCATGCTTACCCTTCCCCGAATTCTCAGGTGGAGAAACACAATGAAAGCACTTGAAGGCAAAATCGCGCTGGTGACGGGCGCCTCGAAAGGCATTGGCGCCGCCATTGCTATGACTTTCGCGGCGGCCGGCGCTCGCGTCATTGTTAATTACCGCCAGGATGAAGCGGGTGCGGCAGATGTGGTCACGGACATCTGCGAGCTAGGCAGCGATGCCATTGCGGTACAAGCAGATATCTCCCGCGAGGCCGATGTGCAGCGTTTATTCGCGCGCAGCATCGAGCAGTTTGGCGCACCGGATATCGTGGTCAACAATGCCGGTATTTTCCATCACGGCGATTTCGCCGAACTCAGCCTCAGTGAAATGCAGCAGCAGCTCAATGTAAATGTATTGGGCACGTTACTGGTCTGCCAGCATGCGGCGAAACATTTCCCGGCTCGCGGGGGCACCATCATTAACCTGAGCGCCCTTAACAGCCAACGCAGCACGCCCGGCTCGGTGTTATGGGCAGCGACCAAAGGGGCGATTGATACCTTAACCCAAGGCCTGGCGCGTGAGCTCGGGCCGCGTAATATCCGCGTCAATGCGCTAGCACCGGGAATCATCCTGACCGAAGGTTTACTGGCTGCCAAGAAGATGAATCCGGATGTCAAAGCGAAACTGATCGCTGCTACGCCGTTGGGACGATTTGGTCTGCCGGAAGATGTGGCGCAGGTTGCCCTGTTTCTGGCTTCAGAAGAGTCAGCCTACGTCAGTGGAGAGCGGGTGTTGATTGCCGGCGGCGTGTAACGTTTAATTTACGAACATAAAAAAAGGGACGCCGAGGCGTCCCTTTTTATTTTTAAGCGTTAATCGCTTAAGCGTCACGACGACGTGGTGCAGAAGCACCTTCTGGACGTGGGCCACGACCGCCTTCACGGCTGAAGCGTCCGCCTTCACGGCCTGAGTCACGACCACCTTCACGACGCTCAGAGAAGCGACGCGGCGCGCCTTCGCCACGCGGTGCGCCATTACCACGACGCTCACCATCACGACCGCCTGGACGACGTTCACTACGTTCGAACGCAGGAGCATCACCCATCAACTGCATGTTCATCGGCTTGTTCAGAATGCGCGTGCGAGTGAAGTGTTGCAGAACTTCGCCCGGCATACCTTTTGGCAGCTCGATAGTTGAGTGGGTACCAAACAGCTTGATGTTACCGATGTAACGGCTGCTGATGTCACCTTCGTTAGCGATCGCGCCCACGATATGACGAACTTCAACACCATCATCACGGCCCACTTCAATGCGGTACAGCTGCATTTCGCCAACGTCACGACGTTCGCGACGAGGAGCGCCATCACGGTCACCGCGATCGCCACGGTTTTCGCGTGGACCACGTGAGTCACGTGAATCGCGACGATCATCACGGTCGCGGAACTCACGACGTGGTGGGCGTGGTGCTTCTGGTGGCAGAATCAGTGGACGTTCGCCCTGTGCCATTTTCAGCAGTGCTGCGGCCAGTGTTTCGAGATCCAGATCTTCGCCCGGCTGCATTTTGCTTAGCAGTGCACGGTACATATCCAGATCGCTGCTTTCCAGTTGCAGCTGTACTTTGGCGGCGAATTTAGCCAGACGGCGCTCGCTCAGCAGTTCTGCATTTGGCAGTTCAACTTCTGGAATAGTCAGCTTCATGGTGCGTTCGATGTTACGCAGCAGACGACGCTCGCGGTTCTCAACGAACAGCAGCGCACGGCCCGCACGACCTGCACGACCAGTACGGCCGATACGGTGAACGTAAGACTCAGCATCCATTGGGATGTCATAGTTAACAACCAGGCTGATACGCTCAACGTCCAGACCACGTGCTGCAACGTCGGTTGCGATCAGGATATCCAGACGACCATCTTTCAGGCGCTCCAGTGTCTGCTCACGCAGAGCCTGGTTCATGTCACCGTTCAGTGCTGCGCTGTTATAGCCGCTGCGCTCCAGCGCTTCAGCCACTTCCAGCGTGGCGTTTTTGGTACGCACGAAGATGATGGCAGCATCGAAGTCTTCCGCTTCCAGGAAACGCACCAGCGCGTCAGTTTTACGGCCGTAAGCGGTCCAGTAAGACTGAGAAATGTCAGGACGCGTGGTCAGGCTTGACTGAATGCGTACTTCCTGTGGATCTTTCATGAAGCGTTTGGTGATACGACGAATCGCTTCTGGCATGGTTGCTGAGAACAGCGCGGTCTGGTGACCGTCTGGGATCTGCGCCATGATGGTTTCAACGTCTTCGATGAAGCCCATACGCAGCATTTCATCAGCTTCGTCCAGCACCAGACCGCGCAGGTTAGACAGATCTAACGTGCCGCGTTTCAGGTGGTCCAGCAGACGACCAGGCGTACCTACGACAACCTGTGGTCCTTGGCGCAGTGCGCGCAGCTGAACGTCATAACGCTGGCCGCCGTACAGGGCAACCACATTCACGCCACGCATGTGTTTAGAGAATTCCGTCATGGCTTCAGCAACCTGAACAGCCAGTTCGCGGGTTGGAGCCAGCACCAGAATCTGTGGTGCGCGGACAGTTGGATCAATGTTGTTCAGTAACGGCAGGGAGAATGCCGCTGTTTTACCACTCCCGGTCTGCGCCATACCCAGCACATCACGGCCCGCCAGCAGGTGAGGAATACACTCAGCCTGGATTGGGGATGGCTTTTCGTAGCCCATGCCGTTCAGTGATTCGAGGATGTCAGCGTTCAGGCCAAGGTCAGAAAAAGTGGTTTGAATATCAGTCATGTAGTACACGTGCCTCTTAGATTGCGGCGGCCAGTCTACATAACTCGTCGTGAAAATTTTCAGTCATTTTCATCAAAAAGTGTGAACCGGCTCAAATTAGAAGTTTTGACGAACAGAAAAGCCCTCACCTTGAAGATGATGACTTTACAAGTATTCAGGCAATAAAAGTTCGTCAGCTATTGCTGGTCAGATTCTGATAAATCGTCTTGTGTCTGGCCGAGTTGCGCCAGTTCCAACAATGCGTATCGGTGCTCAACAAAGTTGTTAACATTGTTAGCGACCGCCAGTTTGAACAACGCTTTCGCGTCGTCCTTCTCCCCCAGACTTAGGTAGTACTTACCTAAATAGAAGTTGGTTTCACTGAGATGTTCAGCGAGCGAGGTGTTATCCGTTGCGTCCGCCTTGAGACGTTCCATCAGCGTTTTTTCACTGATGTCGCCAAGGTAGAACTCGACAATATTCCATCCCCATTGGTCCCGGACCGCTTTGTCATGTCGCTGTCTCAGCGTGACTTTGGCCTTGTCGGCGTCCATATCGCTTTCAACGAGATAGAGCCAAAGGCTGCGGAAAGGATCGTTAGGATCGTCTTGATAAAACGCCAGCAGATCATCTTGCGCTAACTTGTATCGACCGCCGTAATAGAGGGCGATACCACGGTTTAAATGCGCATAGTTGTAAGTTGGATCAAGCTCAAGTACAGAATCAAACGCTTCATAGGCAGCATCAAAATTGCCTGCCTGCGTTAAATATATACCGAGGTAGTTAAATACCTCAGGCATATCCGGTCTTATAGACAGCGCTTGCGAAAAATCGTTCCGCGCTAATGCCCTCAGACCCAAACTATCATACAACACTCCGCGCTCATATAATAGCTGTGCGCGTTCATCATCGGTCAGGGCACGACTGGCAAGAATTTGTTCCATTCGCGCCAGGATCACCTCTTGCTGCAGTGTGGGCTGCAAAGGTACTGCCAGAACTTCGTTCTTACGCCAATTGGAGTTGCTGCATCCTGCCAGCGTGATAGCTGTCGCAACAAAACACCAGCGCAAAAAAGGCTTCATTTCCCACTCCCGAATACAAACATTGGGATAACCATCCTGTCATCCGCCTGCTGTGCACAAGGATTCCCGCCCTCGCGATGATCCAAACACTTCTCCCCGCAGAGCAGGGAGAAGCCAATCAGTAAACGCTTACTCGGCGTCAGGTGCATTCGTCGCAGCGGTAGCTTCTTCCGCTGGTTTCTGCTCTGTCGCTTCTTTGATGCTCAGGCGTACGCGGCCCTGACGGTCCACTTCCATCACTTTGACTGGAACTTCCTGACCCATCTGCAGGTAATCGGTCACTTTCTCAACACGCTTGTCAGCGATCTGAGAGATGTGTACCAAACCTTCTTTACCGCCGCCGATAGCAACGAAGGCACCGAAATCAACGATACGGGTGACTTTACCTTCATAGATACGGCCCACTTCGATTTCAGCCGTAATCTGTTCGATGCGACGGATCGCCTCTTTTGCTTTGTTGCCATCAGTTGCTGCGATCTTCACGGTGCCATCATCTTCAATTTCGATGGTGGTGCCGGTCTCTTCAGTCAGCGCACGGATGACAGAACCACCTTTACCGATGACATCTTTGATCTTATCAGCGTTAATTTTGATGGTGTAGATGCGTGGTGCGAACTCAGAGATCTCCTGACGTGGCGTGCTGATTGCCTGCTCCATAACGCTCAGGATGTGCAGACGAGCACCTTTAGCCTGGTTCAGAGCAACCTGCATGATTTCGCGGGTGATACCTTCAATTTTGATATCCATCTGCAGCGCAGTGATACCGTCGCGGCTGCCCGCAACTTTGAAGTCCATATCACCGAGGTGGTCTTCGTCACCCAGGATATCAGACAGAACCACGAAGTTTTCGTCTTCTTTAACCAGACCCATAGCAATACCAGCAACGGCAGCTTTGATCGGTACGCCTGCGTCCATAAGTGCCAGAGAAGCACCACACACGGAAGCCATAGAAGAAGAACCGTTAGATTCAGTGATTTCTGACACTACACGTACGGTGTACGGGAAGGATTCTTGCTTAGGCATTACTGCCAGCACGCCACGCTTCGCCAGACGGCCGTGACCAATTTCACGACGCTTCGGTGAGCCAACCATACCGGTTTCGCCCACAGAGTACGGAGGGAAGTTGTAGTGGAACAGGAAGCTGTCAGTACGCTCGCCCATCAGCTCGTCCAGATTCTGTGCATCACGGGCAGTACCCAGAGTTGCAGTGACCAGAGCCTGAGTTTCACCACGGGTGAACAGAGAAGAACCGTGAGTACGCGGCAGTACGCCAGTGCGCACGTCCAGACCACGAATCATATCTTTTTCGCGGCCATCGATACGTGGCTCACCACGGATGATACGGCTACGCACGACGCTCTTCTCGAGATCGTGAACGATGTCAGCGATTTCGCCAGCATCCAGCGTTTCGTCTTCAGCCTGCAGCGCCGCGATAGTCGCGTCTTTAACTGCGCCAACTTGCGTGTAACGCTCTTGCTTATCAGTGATGCGGTAAGCATCAGCGATGCCGGCTTCTGCCAGTGCAGCAACACGTGCAATCAGTGCATCGTTTGCTGGCTCTGGTTGCCAATCCCAACGCGGTTTGCCTGCTTCAGCAACCAGTGCGTTGATGTTTTCAATCACAACCTGCTGCTGATCGTGGCCGAATACCACCGCGCCCAGCATCTGATCTTCAGTCAGGATGTCAGCTTCTGATTCAACCATCAGAACCGCGTTCTGCGTACCTGCCACAACCAGATCCAGACGAGATTGTTTGATCTCATCAGCAGTTGGGTTCAGTACGTATTGATCGTTGATGTAACCTACGCGCGCTGCACCGATTGGGCCGTTGAATGGCAGACCAGACAGCGCTAATGCTGCAGAGGCACCGATCATCGCAACGATGTCCGGGTTAACCTGTGGGTTGACAGAAACAACGGTCGCAATAACCTGCACTTCGTTGATGAAACCTTCCGGGAACAGTGGACGCACTGGACGGTCAATCAGACGAGAAATCAGGGTTTCGCCTTCGCTTGGACGGCCTTCACGACGGAAGAAGCTACCCGGGATACGACCAGCAGCGTAAGTACGCTCCTGATAGTTAACCGTCAGCGGGAAGAAATCCTGACCTGGTTTGGTTTTTTTCTGGCCAACAACAGTCACGAATACCGCGGTGTCATCCATGCTCGCCATAACTGCTGCAGTGGCCTGGCGCGCCATCATGCCGGTTTCCAGCGTGACGGTATGCTGACCATATTGGAATTTGCGTACGATCGGGTTCAGCAAAATTTAAGTCCTTAAATTCGAGGGGCTGAGCACTTTTGGGCTCGCCGGGGTTTACCGATCTTTAGTTGCATCCTCGCGACTAATGACAATCTTCAACCGCTCATGCGGTAAAGCCTCTCATTAGCCGCGCGAAACGCTGCAAGCAAAGATCACTCTCAGCAACAATACATGAGTTTGGTACGGAATGCTGCGGATTGCTCGAAAAAAGGGGCCATAAAGGCCCCCTTTTCGCGAAACTCGCACAAATCTGATCGTCAGATGCGCTTTTCTGCATAGTGCATGTGCTACATCGTTGATCAGATTCTTCAGACTTAGCGACGCAGACCCAGGGTTTCGATCAGGCTGGTGTAACGTGCTACGTCTTTACGCTTCAGGTAGTCCAGCAGCTTACGACGCTGAGATACCATGCGCAGCAGACCGCGACGGCTGTGGTGGTCTTTTTTGTGCTCAGAGAAGTGACCCTGCAGGTGGTTAATCTGAGCAGTCAGCAGAGCAACCTGAACTTCAGTTGAACCGCTGTCGTTAGCACCACGACCGAATTTAGCAACGATCTCTGCTTTAGCTTCTACGCTTAGAGACATAATGAACTCCGAAATAATAAATGAATGGTTGGGTGCCGATCTCTAATTCAGCAGCCCGCTTTAAAAGCCGCGCTATTCTACTCTTCGCCACATAGCAACGCAAATGCGCCGTTAGGTCTAAGTGAGCTTAATGATTAGGCGGGAAACTCAACCACCAGACGACGCGGCGCCACGCGCCCATCCTCGGCGATTTCAGCCATGCCGATAAATTTGTGCTCTTCACCTTCAGTGACACGCACTAACCCCTGTTCAGGCGCATTCGCCGCCTGCACTGGCATCCCCTGCTTGAAATAAGCGGCGACAGAGGGCAACAAATTCACGATGGGGAACTCTTCCGCTGGGCTATCCATCGGCAGCAGCAGCGCATCAAGTGCACTGTAGTCTGGCGTTTCTGCTGCGTTGGCTTCCGCCGCCATCGCCTGCAACTGCTCAAAGGTGATCATGCGCTCAATCGGATACTTCGCCACCTGCAAACGACGCAACATAATCACATGTGCGCCACAGCCGAGCTTCTCACCGAGGTCATCGATGATGGTACGAATATAGGTACCTTTGGAAACGTGAATTTCCAGCTCCAGCTCATCGCCTTCCCAGCGTATAAACTGCAGTTCAAACACGGTAATCGGACGCGCTTCACGCGGTACGGTAATGCCTTCACGCGCGTACTCATACAGCTTGCGGCCCTGATACTTTAGCGCAGAGAACATGGTGGGTACCTGTAAGGTGTCACCACGGAAGCTCTCCAGCGCCGCATCAAGCTGGGCTTGATTGAAGGTCACCGGGCGCGTTTCGACGATATTGCCATCAGCGTCTGAGGTATCCGTACGCTCGCCAAGGCGGGCAATAACACGATAGCGTTTATCGGAATCGAGCAGGAACTGCGAGAACTTCGTCGCTTCACCGAGGCAGATCGGCAGCATGCCTGTCGCCAGCGGATCAAGCGCTCCGGTGTGGCCCGCTTTGTTCGCGTGAAACAGACGCTTCACTTTCTGCAGCACATCGTTTGAGGATGCGCCCTGATGCTTATCCAGCAAAAACACACCGTGGACGTCGCGACCGCGACGACGAGGACGACTCATTAGTCCTCCTTGTCATCTTCCGCCGGGCTTTCACCACGACGCTCAACGTCACTCTTGATCACGTTGCTAACCAGGTTTGACATCCGCATCCCTTCGATCAGCGAGTTGTCATAGAAGAAGGTCAGTTCAGGCACGATACGCAGACGCATCGCTTTCCCTACCAGAATACGGATATAACCCGAGGCTTCTTTCAGCGCTTTCAGGCCATTTTTTACCGCATCTTCATCCTGATCATTCAAAAAGGTCACGAAGACTTTGGCATACGCCAGGTCGCGCGACACTTCTACACCGGATACCGTTACCATCATGCCAAGGCGCGGGTCTTTAATTTCACGTTGCAGGATAATTGCGATTTCTTTCTGCAGTTCCTGAGATACGCGCTGTGGGCGGCCAAATTCTTTTGCCATTTTTTCTTTCTCCCAAATAATTCGGGAGGCCAGAGGCCTCCCAAATTGCAACACATCAAGTGATGATCAATCGATGGTGCGTTTAATTTCAATCACTTCAAAGACTTCGATCATGTCACCAACGCGAACGTCGTTGTAGTTCTTCACGCCGATACCACACTCCATGCCGTTACGCACTTCGTTGACATCGTCTTTAAAGCGACGCAGAGATTCCAGCTCGCCTTCGTAAATCACCACGTTGTCGCGCAGTACGCGAATCGGGTTGTGACGTTTGATGTTGCCTTCGGTGACCATACAGCCAGCAATGGCGCCAAATTTCGGTGACTTAAATACGTCACGCACTTCGGCCAGACCGATGATCTGCTGTTTGAATTCCGGTGCCAGCATGCCGCTCATGGCTGCTTTTACTTCGTCAATCAGATTATAGATAACGGAGTAGTAGCGCAGGTCCACATTTTCAGCGTCAATCACGCGACGCGCAGAAGCGTCAGCACGGACGTTAAAGCCGAGGATGATGGCGTTGGAAGCCGCTGCCAGGGTCGCGTCGGTTTCGGTGATACCACCCACGCCCGAACCGATAATCTTCACCTTCACTTCGTCGGTGGAGAGTTTCAGCAGCGAGTCGGAGATCGCTTCCACTGAGCCCTGTACGTCGGACTTCAGCACGATATTCAGCTCGGACACTTCGCCTTCGGTCATGTTGGCGAACATGTTCTCCAACTTCGACTTCTGCTGACGCGCCAGTTTCACTTCGCGGAATTTGCCCTGACGATACAGTGCAACTTCACGTGCTTTCTTCTCATCACGCACAACAGTCGCTTCATCACCCGCTGCTGGCACACCAGACAGACCAAGGATTTCCACTGGAATGGATGGACCCGCTTCCAGCACTTCACGACCCAGTTCGTCACGCATCGCACGGACACGGCCGTATTCGAAGCCGCACAGTACGATATCGCCTTTGTTCAGCGTACCTTCACGCACCAGCACGGTCGCAACCGGGCCACGACCTTTGTCGAGGAAGGATTCGATAACCACGCCGCTCGCCATACCTTCACGAATGGCGGTCAGTTCCAGTACTTCAGCCTGCAGCAGAATCGCATTCAGCAGGTCATCAATACCGGTACCCGCTTTCGCAGAGACGTTAACGAACATGTTTTCACCGCCCCACTCTTCCGGAATGATTCCGTACTGGGTCAGTTCATTCTTCACGCGATCCGGGTCTGCTTCTGGCTTATCAATCTTGTTCACCGCAACCACAACCGGCACTTTGGCCGCTTTGGCGTGCTGGATGGCTTCGATAGTCTGTGGCATCACGCCGTCATCGGCAGCAACCACCAGAATAACGATATCCGTTGCCTGCGCACCACGTGCACGCATCGCGGTAAACGCGGCGTGGCCCGGGGTATCCAGGAAGGTTACCATACCGTTGTCAGTTTCAACGTGGTAAGCACCGATATGCTGTGTAATACCGCCAGCCTCGCCTGAGGCGACTTTGGTTGAGCGGATATAGTCCAGCAGCGAGGTTTTACCATGGTCAACGTGACCCATGATAGTGACCACCGGAGCGCGTGACTCCTGCGCTGCATCGGTATCACGATCGTCCATCACCGCTTCTTCCAGTTCGTTCTCGCGGCGCAGGATCACTTTGTGACCCATTTCTTCCGCAACCAACTGGGCTGTTTCCTGGTCGATGACTTGGTTAATGGTTGCCATTGCGCCCATTTTCATCATCGCTTTGATAACCAGTGAGCCTTTCACCGCCATTTTGTTTGCCAGTTCGGCAACAGTAATGGTTTCGCCGATGATCACATCACGGTTAACAGCCTGAACGGGTTTGTTGAAGCCCTGCTGCAGTGCGCTTGGCTTACGGTTTTTACCACCTTTACCACCACGGAACTGCGCACGCGCTTCTTCGCGATCAGTTTTCGCTTCAGAATGCTTGTTGCCTTTTTTGGCTGGGCGCGCTGCTTTGGTGGTACGCGCACGTCCACGTCCGCCTTCAACTTCGCGGTCGTTTTCGTCTTCAGCCTGACGGGCATGAGTGGAAGTGGTGACATGGTAGTCGCCTTTGTCTTCTTCCTCTGGTTTTTCCCATTCAGCTGATTTCTCTTCAGCCAGGCGGCGGGCTTCTTCTGCCACACGGCGAGCATCTTCTTCCAGCTTACGGCGTGCTTCTTCTTCCGCTTTGCGTTTCAGTTCAGCCGCTTCGGCTTCACGACGCGCCTTATCAGACTGCGCAGCCTTGGTTACTTCATCGGTAGGTTGATTAGTCACTTTCTCATTTTCCGCTGCTTCACGCTTGGCCTTTTCAGCGGCTTCGCGCTTGGCTTTATCTTCGGCTTCACGTTGCGCTTTTTGTTCAGCTTCGCGACGGGCTTGTTCTTCCGCCTCGCGACGCGCCTGCTCTTCCGCTTCACGCTGCGCCTCGGCTTCAGCTTCTGCCTGAGCTTGCTCAGACTCAGCATCACCTTTCACGTATGTGCGTTTTTTGCGGACTTCGATTTGCACCGACTTACTTTTACCCCCGGTGACGGGAATATTCAAGGTGCTGCGCGTTTTGCGCTGTAATGTCAGTTTACTTGAACCGGTCTGACCGTGCTCACGATTCAAATGGGACAGTAAGGTTTCTTTCTCTTGCTGGGACACCGCATCGTTTTCAGACTTGCGGATCCCTGCGTCAGCAAATTGCTGTACCAGGCGATCGACCGGAGTCTGAATTTCGGCGGCCAGCGATTTTACGGTTACATCTGTCATGCTGTTCCTTCCTGTTATTACGCGTCATCGCCGAACCAGCAGATATTACGTGCAGCCATAATCAGCGCACCGGCCTTCTCATCATCCAGCCCTTCAATATCTGTCAGATCGTCAACACCTTGCTCAGCGAGATCTTCCAGCGTGCAAACGCCTTTAGACGCCAGGCGATACGCCAGCGCACGATCCAGGCCCTCAAGATTCAGAAGATCCTCAGCGGGCTCCTGATTACCAAGGCTCTCTTCTTTCGCTAATGCCAGGGTGGTCAACGCATTTTTTGCTCGTTCACGCAGGGCTTCAATGGTCTCTTCGTCGAGGCCGTCGATTTCCAGCAACTCGTTGATTGGCACGTAAGCCAATTCTTCCAGCGAAGAGAAGCCCTCTTCCACCAGTACGGTGGCGAACTCTTCGTCGATGTCGAGATGTTTGGTGAACATATCGATCGCTGCGTGAGCTTCAGCCTGATGCTTAGCCTGCAGATCATCGACGGTCATCACGTTCAGTTCCCAACCGCTCAGTTGGGAAGCCAGACGCACGTTTTGGCCGTTACGGCCGATCGCCTGAGCCAGATTACCGGCTTCAACAGCGATATCCATGGTGTGATTGTCTTCATCCACCACGATTGACGCCACATCGGCTGGCGCCATGGCGTTAATCACGAACTGCGCCGGGTTATCGTCCCACAGCACGATATCGATACGCTCGCCACCCAGCTCGCTTGATACAGCCTGGACGCGCGCACCGCGCATACCCACACAAGCGCCTACCGGATCAATACGTTTATCGTTGGTTTTCACCGCGATTTTAGCGCGTGAACCTGGATCGCGCGCAGCCGCTTTGATCTCGATAACTTCTTCACCGATTTCTGGCACCTCAATGCGGAACAGTTCGATCAGCATTTCTGGTTTAGAACGAGTGACAAACAGCTGTGCCCCACGCGCTTCCGGGCGAACGGCATATAACACGCCGCGAATACGGTCGCCTGGACGGAAGTTTTCACGTGGCAGCATATCTTCACGTCCGATCACAGCTTCAGCATTGCTGCCCAGATCGAGTGAGATACTGTCGCGGTTTACTTTCTTCACCACGCCGGTGATGATTTCACCTTCGTGTTGACGGAACTGATCAACCACCATCGCGCGCTCAGCTTCACGTACTTTCTGTACGATAACCTGCTTAGCGGTTTGGGTGGTGATACGGTCGAAGGTGACAGATTCGATCTGGTCTTCAACGTATTCGCCCAGATTGAACGCTTCGTCTTCAAAGCGGGCCGCATCCAGCGTAATTTCACGAGTCGGCTGTGTCACTTCTTCCACAATCTGCCAGCGACGGAAAGTATCGAAATCACCGCTGCGACGGTCAATGCTGACGCGCACTTCGATCTCTTGCTCATACTTCTTTTTAGTCGCAGTGGCCAAAGCGCTCTCAAGCGCTTCGAAGATTTTCTCACGTGGCAGGGCTTTTTCGTTAGAAACGGCTTCTACTACAGCTAAGATCTCTTTGTTCATCCTGGTTAGCCTCAATCCGGACTTTTAAAAGTGGGGGACCAGGTTCGCTTTCTGAATATTACTCAGCGCGAACACCTCATCGTTACCCTCAACGGTTACCGTGATCATCTCACCTTCCACGGATTTGATGATCCCCTGCCATTTACGGCGGTTCTGTACGGCCATGCGCAGTGTCAGGCTCACCTCATCACCGGCGAAACGTGCATAGTGTTCAGCAGTGAAAAGAGGACGCTCGAGACCTGGCGAGGAGACTTCAAGGTTGTAAGCCACCGTAATGGGATCTTCCACATCCATTACCGCGCTGACCTGGTGGCTAACATCGGCACAATCATCAACATTGATACCATTCTCACTATCAATATAGATGCGCAAAGTCGATGTGCGACCGCGAACGAATTCGATACCGACCAATTCGTAGCCAAGCGCTTCTACTGGAGCGGTGATCAAATCAGTCAATTTTTGCTCTAATGTGGACAAGCCCACCCCCAAGACATAAAAAAAGGGCCTATAGCCCAGTATTGCGATTCCTGATAACAAAAAACCCCGAAAATTCGGGGCTTTTTGTG
The DNA here is from genome assembly GCF_000963995.1 of Pantoea sp. SM3. Classification (NCBI taxonomy): domain Bacteria; kingdom Pseudomonadati; phylum Pseudomonadota; class Gammaproteobacteria; order Enterobacterales; family Erwiniaceae; genus Pantoea; species Pantoea sp. SM3. The sequence goes on along the minus strand of NZ_JZRD01000029.1, from coordinate 57,765 downwards.
ACTGGACCCTGTACGCCGCATAGCGGCTTCGGCACACAATCCAAAAGAATTTTTTTCAAAAAACACTGAGGATGCGTCCGTCGATGCATACAGTATATTTGAAAAAGAACTCTAAGGGAAAGTGGTTGCGGGGGCCGGATTTGAACCGACGACCTTCGGGTTATGAGCCCGACGAGCTACCAGGCTGCTCCACCCCGCGTCCGAAAACGTGGCGAATAATACGCCGACCTTGCTAAAAAAGCAAGTTTTACTGAGATTTGGTACCGAGGACGGGACTTGAACCCGTAAGCCCTTTCGAGCACTACCACCTCAAGGTAGCGTGTCTACCAATTTCACCACCTCGGTACTGCACTGACTGCGACGTTATGTTGCCGCTAAAGCATTGACGATGTTACTGCGGGATATCATTGCCCGGGGTTGCCGGTTTAGCTGGCTGAGTCTGCTGTTCAGACTGAGCTGGCGCAGTGAGGTTTTCCCACTCGCTTCCTTTAGAAGACTTGTTCGTGTTCAGATTGCCCAGGATCAAGCTGATAATGAAGAACAGGGTCGCCAGTACTGCAGTCATACGTGTCATGAAGTTACCAGACCCGTTTGAACCGAACAGTGTACCAGAGGCGCCTGCACCGAATGAGGCTCCCATATCAGCGCCTTTGCCTTGCTGAAGCATGATCAGACCTACAAGGCCAATCGCAACAATAAGGAAAACAACTAACAGAGCTTCGTACATAATCAACCTGTTTCCTTGCGCGTTATCCGCACAGTTAAAGCTTCACCAATATTGACGGGGAGTATCGTCATCACCCATCAGAAGCGGGTGTGAATACTAACCAATGGGGCATACCTCTGCAAGCGCAATTTTCACGAACTTTATTGATTGCGGAAAAAAACGCCAGGGTGGTGATTTAACAGGCGGAAAGTCGAGATCTCGCCGCCTGATAACACCTTTAAACCGCTTTCACTGCATCAGCAATTTTATGCGCCAACTCGGTGACTAAAGTTTCGTCTTCCCCCTCAACCATCACGCGAATCAGCGGTTCAGTACCGGATTTACGTAACAGTACACGACCACGCCCTGCTAACGTTTTTTCGACTTCAGCACTAACGGCTTTAACGCTCTCGGATTCCAGAGGATCATGACTGCCGCTGAAGCGTACGTTGACCAGAACCTGCGGCAGCATTTTCATGCCACTGCACAAATCATGCAGACTCATGTGATTACGCACAATAGCAGTGAGCACTTGCAAACTTGCCACGATGCCGTCACCGGTACTGATTTTGTCCAGCAGGATGACATGGCCAGAGTTTTCAGCCCCCATGCGCCAGCCCTTCTCCTGCATTTTTTCCAGCACGTAGCGGTCACCCACTTTGGCACGCGTGAAGGGAATGCCCAACTGTTTCAACGCCAGTTCCAGCCCCATATTACTCATCAACGTGCCCACCACGCCGCCGCGCAGTTGCCCCTGACGCAACGCTTCACGAGCAATGATGTAGAGAATCTGGTCACCATCGACCTTCATGCCCAGATGATCAACCATCATGATGCGGTCGCCATCGCCATCGTAAGCAAGGCCCAAATCGGCCTTCTCTTCCAGCACGCGCTGCTGCAGCATGCGGAGATCGGTTGCGCCGCACTCTTTGTTGATGTTCATGCCATCGGGCTGAACGCCAATCGCAATCACCTTAGCGCCCAATTCACGCAGCACGTTAGGCGCGATGTGATAGGTCGCACCATTAGCGCAATCCACCACAATTTTCAGGCCGTTGAGGCTTAACTCGCTCGGGAATGTGCCTTTACAGAACTCAATATAGCGGCCGGCAGCGTCAACAATACGGCTGGCGCGCCCCAGCTCAGCGGACTCGACACAGGTCAGCGGCTTCTCTAACTCAAGCTCGATGGCCTCTTCCACTTCATCCGGTAATTTAGTGCCTTCCGCAGAGAAGAATTTGATGCCGTTATCGTCGAAAGGATTATGCGATGCAGAGATCACGATACCGGCTTCTGCGCGGAAGGTACGCGTCAGATAGGCAATCGCGGGCGTTGGCATAGGTCCCGTAAAGGCCGCCGACAAACCGGCTGCAGCCAGGCCGGCTTCCAGTGCCGATTCCAGCATATAGCCAGAAATGCGTGTGTCTTTACCAATCAATACTTTACGAGAACCCGAACGCGCCAGGACCTTACCCGCAGCAAAACCCAGCTTCAGGACAAAATCAGGGGTAATCGGCGCTTCACCGACCTTGCCACGAATACCATCTGTACCGAAATATTTACGATTACTCATGCTTTATCCTTTTGCTCTCCGTGTCGCTTCAACAATACGCATCGCTTCGACAGTCTCTTTAACATCATGCACGCGAATAATTTGTGCGCCCTGCATAGCGGCAATCACCGCACAGCTCAGGCTGCCGGTCAGACGCTGCGTCGGGCCGACATTTAACAGCTGGCCAATCATCGATTTACGTGACATTCCGACCAGTAGCGGTAAGCCAAAATGGTGGAAATGGCTGAGTTCTGCCAGCAGTTGATAATTGTGGTTGAGATTCTTACCGAAACCGAAGCCAGGGTCGAGCAACAGATTCTCTTTTTTAATGCCTGCCGCTTCGCAGCGTGCAATCTGTGCATGGAAGTAAGCGTCCACTTCACCCACGATATTCTGATATTCAGGTGCTTGCTGCATGGTACGAGGTTCGCCCTGCATATGCATCAGACACACCGGCAGACCGGTTTCTGCTGCTGCTGCCAAGGCACCCGGTTCTGACAGTGAGCGAATATCATTAATGATGTGAGCACCCACTCGAGCTGATTCACGTATCACTTCTGGCTTTGATGTATCCACGGAAATCCACACTTCAAAACGCTGAGCAATGGCTTCCACTACCGGAATCACGCGCGCTAACTCTTCATCTACGCTGACTTCATCGGCACCTGGCCGTGTAGATTCCCCGCCGACATCAATGATGGTTGCGCCCGCATTCACCATCTCATTGGTATGGGTCAGCGCATCCACCAATGTGTTGTGTGTTCCGCCATCAGAGAAGGAGTCCGGCGTGACATTCAAAATACCCATCACATGGGGAAACGACAGATCGAGATGGGAATCACGGGCGAACAACTTCATGGCGGGAATCTCCTTGGGAATCACGGTATCACTGAATGTAAAAAACCCCGGACCGGCCGGGGTTTTTGCTGAGGTTTGTGGCCTCTTATTTGTCGAGCTGTTCTGACATGGTGTTGCCAGGATTTGGCGTACGCGGTTCATCAACCGGACGTGGCGCCTTTGGCGTGCCATTGTTGTCCGATGAACTGCTGCTGCCTGAATCATCCCAACCTGCAGGTGGGCGAACTTCACGGCGAGCCATCAAGTCATCAATCTGTGGCGCATCAATGGTTTCATACTTCATCAGCGCGTCTTTCATCGCGTGAAGGATGTCCATGTTCTCACCCAGCAGAACACGAGCACGTTGGTAGTTGCTATCGATCAGGTGTTTAACTTCCTGGTCGATGATGCGTGCTGTTTCATCTGACATGTGTTTAGCCTTGGCCACAGAGCGGCCGAGGAACACTTCGCCTTCTTCTTCAGCATACAGCAACGGACCTAACTTCTCGTTGAAGCCCCACTGCGTCACCATGTTGCGCGCCAGGTTAGTGGCGACTTTAATATCGTTAGATGCACCGGTAGAAACGTGTTCTGCGCCGTAAATGATCTCTTCCGCCAGACGACCGCCGTACAGCGTCGAAATCTGACTTTCAAGTTTCTGGCGGCTGGCGCTAATCGCATCGCCTTCTGGCAGGAAGAAGGTCACACCCAGCGCACGTCCACGCGGAATAATCGTCACTTTGTGCACCGGATCGTGTTCCGGTACCAGACGACCAATAATTGCATGGCCCGCTTCGTGGTAAGCGGTGGATTCTTTCTGCGCTTCCGTCATCACCATGGAGCGACGTTCTGCACCCATCATGATTTTGTCTTTCGCTTTCTCGAACTCAACCATCGAGACCACACGCTTGTTGCCACGTGCAGCAAACAGTGCCGCTTCGTTGACAAGGTTAGCGAGGTCAGCACCCGAGAAGCCCGGCGTACCACGTGCGATGATCGCTGCATCGATGTCAGTGGCCAGCGGCACACGACGCATATGCACTTTCAAAATCTGTTCACGACCGCGAACATCTGGCAGACCGACCACAACCTGGCGGTCAAAACGACCTGGGCGCAGCAGCGCGGGGTCAAGTACGTCTGGACGGTTAGTTGCGGCGATAACAATGATGCCTTCATTACCTTCGAAGCCATCCATCTCCACCAGCATCTGGTTCAGCGTCTGCTCACGTTCATCATGACCACCGCCTAAACCAGCGCCACGTTGACGGCCTACGGCATCGATTTCATCGATAAAGATGATGCACGGTGCGGCTTTCTTCGCCTGCTCGAACATGTCACGCACACGAGATGCACCGACACCCACGAACATTTCAACAAAGTCAGAACCGGAGATAGTGAAGAACGGTACTTTTGCTTCGCCAGCAATCGCTTTAGCCAGCAAGGTTTTACCAGTACCCGGAGGGCCGACCATCAGGACGCCTTTCGGGATCTTACCACCCAGTTTCTGGAAGCGGCTTGGCTCGCGCAGATATTCAACCAGTTCACCCACTTCTTCTTTCGCTTCATCGCAACCTGCGACATCTGCAAACGTGGTCTTGATCTGGTCTTCGGTCAGCATGCGGGCTTTACTCTTGCCAAAGGACATTGCGCCTTTGCCACCGCCGCCCTGCATCTGCCGCATAAAGAAGATCCAAACGCCAATCAACAGCAGCATTGGGAACCAGGAGATGAAGATGGAAGCCAGCAGGCTTGGCTCTTCTGGTGGTTCGCCAATCACTTTGACGTTTTTGGTCAAGAGGTTATCAAGCAACTTAGGATCGTTGACAGGAATGTAAGTCGTATATTTATTACTGTCTTTTTTGACAACGTTAATCTCACGCCCGTTAATACGTGCCTCGCGGACCTGATCCTGGTTCACTTCCGACAGGAAGGTTGAATAATCAACCCTACGGCCATTCGACTCGCTGGGCCCAAAGCTCTGGAAGACAGACATCAGCACGACCGCGATGACTAACCAGAGAATCAGGTTTTTCGCCATGTCACTCAAGGGATTAACCTCATATTACAACGGTGTTAACAGACAGCGTAGGGTACTATATATCCTTCAGACCTGGAATCGCGGCGCTGATGATTTTACTGCTTTCCACTGAAACTCAGAATTACACATCAGAGTAAACGCAGTTCGCCTTGCTTTGATTCCGGTACCGAGGGCTATAGTTTGCGCCCTGTCGCCACAATATACACTTCACGCGAACGTAAACGAGAAGCGTCTGGCTTACGAATTTTCACTTTCGTAAATAGGGAGCGAATTTCCCGCAGGTATTCCTCGAAGCCATCTCCCTGAAACACTTTCACTACAAAACTGCCGCCAGGCGCCAGGATATCCCGACACATTTCCAGCGCCAACTCTACCAAATACATCGATCGTGGAATATCAACCGCAGGTGTACCACTCATGTTCGGCGCCATGTCAGACATGACAACTTGCACCTTTTGGTCACCTACTCGCTCCAGCAATGCGTTCAGCACTGCCTCTTCACGAAAGTCGCCCTGTAGAAAATCGACACCGACAATCGGGTCCATGGGGAGCAAGTCACAGGCAATAATACGACCGTTGGATCCAATCTGTTGTACCGCATATTGCGACCAACCACCGGGTGCAGCACCCAGATCTACCACTGTCATGCCGGGTTTGAAAAGCTTGTCACCCTGCTGAATTTCGTCCAGTTTAAACCAGGCGCGCGAACGCAACCCCTTTTTCTGTGCCTGCAACACATATTTATCGCTAAAGTGTTCCTGTAGCCAGCGACTGGAACTGGCCGAACGCTTTTTACCCGTCATAATTTTTCCAATTAAATCTTCATCGTAGCGATAAATCAGTACGCAATGAGTCGCGTTGATTTGGCGATATACCCGAGATGGCGGTAGAATGAACCGTTTTCAATCCCTGAGTAAGTAAAAAATACGATGAATCTGAGTACCAAACAAAAACAGCACCTCAAAGGCCTTGCCCATCCACTTAAGCCCGTTGTTATGCTGGGCGGTAATGGCTTGACCGAAGGCGTGCTCGCTGAAATCGAACTGGCGCTCGAGCATCACGAATTGATCAAGGTGAAAATTGCCTCTGAAGATCGTGAGACCAAGCAGCTGATCGTTGACGCTATCGTACGTGAAACAAAAGCTTGTAACGTACAGGTCATCGGCAACACGCTGGTGCTGTATCGCCCTGCAAAAGAGCGCAAAATTACTCTGCCACGTTAATTAAGCCGTAAAGGCTGCCATGACGGGCAGAGAAAGTGCCATGCTCCTGCATGGGATAAAAGGCCGCTATGCGGCCTTTTTCCTTTCTTTACAATATGCGGCTACACATTTCAAAGCGTAGCAATATCTTAAAGGTATTCCACCTTTAACACTTCATATTCCACATCGCCGCCCGGTGTCTTCACAATCGCAACGTCGTCTGCTTCTTTTCCAATCAAACCACGCGCCATCGGCGAGTTCACTGAAATCAGGTTTTGTTTGAAGTCAGCTTCATCATCACCCACGATGCGGTAAGTGAATTCTTCGTCCGTATCCACATTCAAAATGGTCACGGTAGCACCAAAAATCACGCGGCCTGTTTTCGGCATCGTCGTGATATCAATCACCTGAGCGTTGGAGAGTTTGGCTTCAATCTCCTGAATACGGCCTTCGCAAAAACCCTGCTCTTCACGGGCAGCGTGGTATTCGGCATTTTCTTTTAGATCGCCGTGCTCACGGGCTTCGGCAATAGAGGCGATGATGCGCGGACGCTTCACGGTTTTCAGTTCGTTCAGCTCTTCACGCAGGCTCTCAGCGCCTTTCAACGTCATCGGAATCTGATTCATTTTGGCTCCTCGTCATCTATCCTGGTTAACGGCGTCATCCTGACCGGTGACAGCAGAAAACAGCTTCTGCGGCGCGTTACCTCTTTTCACAAGCAAAAGAAGCCTGACCCGGAAAGCTTTCCGGGTCAGGTTCGGTTTTGCATTTTGATACGTATTTTACCCCAGAGTTCCCTGTGGGTCATCGTTTACTTTGCACCGCCTCGGGACGTAGTATTGACGCCTTCACCCGTCAGTTACCGCGAGATTATGCGATTTTCACGACTTGTTACCGGATTAACCTGTGCGTTTATGCTGCAGGCACAAGCAGCCCCCGTTGAAGAATACATGCAGTATTTGCCAGACGGCGCAAACCTGGCGCTGATGGTACAAAAAGTGGGCGCATCAACCCCGATAATCGACTATCACGGCAAACAGATGGCATTGCCGGCCAGTACCATGAAGGTGATCACCGCGCTGGCGGCCCTGCTGGAACTCGGTCCGGACTTCCGTTTTCAGACCACGATGGAAACCAAGGGTGCAGTCAGCGATGGCACGCTCAATGGCGATTTAGTGGCGCGTTTTGGTGGCGATCCGACGCTGAGCCGTCAGGATCTGCGCAATATGGTGGCGGCCCTGAAAAAGCAGGGCATCACCCATATCAAAGGCAATCTGGTGATCGATACGTCCGTGTTTGCCAGCCACGACGCTGCGCCAGGTTGGCCGTGGAACGATATGACGCAGTGCTTCAGCGCCCCGCCTGGCGCGGCTATCGTCGACAAAAACTGTTTCTCCGTTTCGCTTTACAGCGCTAACACGCCAGGCGAAAACGCCTTTGTGCGTATCGCCTCGTATTATCCAGCGCATATGTTTAGCCAAGTGCGCACTATTGGTCGTAACAGTGGAGATGGGCAGTATTGCGAGTTGGATGTGGTACCGGGCGAGTTAAACCGCTATACGCTGACCGGCTGCATGCGCCAACGCGCCGAACCTTTGCCGCTGGCGTTTGCTGTGCAAGATGGTGCCGCCTGGGCAGGCGAAATCCTCAAGGCCGAACTGCGTGCCGCGGATATCGATTACAGCGGCCATTTAGTCCGTCAGACGCAGGTTACCTCACCGGGAACCGTGCTAGCGTCGACGCAATCCGCGCCGTTGCACAATCTGCTACACACCATGCTGAAGAAATCGGACAACATGATTGCTGATACGGTGTTCCGTACCATCGGCCATCACTATTTCAACGTACCAGGCACGTTCCGCGCCGGTTCCGATGCGGTACGCCGCATACTGCGTGAAAAAGCGGGCGTCGATCTCGGCAACAGCATTCAGGTCGATGGTTCAGGCTTGTCGCGTCACGATTTGATTGCGCCAGATACCATGATGCAGGTACTGCAATACATCGCGAAGAATGACTCAACGCTGAACTACATCTCCATGCTGCCGCTGGCAGGATACGATGGCACGTTGCAATATCGTGGTGGCCTGCATGAAGCCGGACTGGATGGCAAAGTGTCGGCAAAAACCGGTTCGCTGCAGGGCGTCTATAATCTGGCTGGATTTATTACCACTTCCAGCGGTGCACGTGTCGCCTTTGTGCAGTATCTTTCTGGTTATGCGGTGCCGCCTGAAGATCAGAAAACGCGGCGCATTCCTCTGGTACGCTTTGAAAGCCGCCTCTACTCGGATATCAACAAAAACAACTGATGAAATTGCTGATCGTTGAAGATGACGCGCTGTTGCAATCGGGCCTTGCTCAGGCCCTTAGCGCACAAGGATATGCGGTTGACTGTGCGAGTACTGCTGCAGAGAGTAATGCTTTCTTACGCAGTGGGCAGTACAGCCTGATCGTTCTGGATCTGGGTTTACCGGATCGCGATGGTGCCACGCTGCTGCGTCAGTGGCGGCGCGATGGCATCAACGTGCCGGTGTTGATCCTGACGGCGCGTGATGCACTGGAGGATCGCGTGGATGGCCTGGATGCCGGTGCCGACGATTATCTGGTCAAACCCTTCGCGCTGGTGGAGCTGCAGGCGCGCGTGCGTGCACTGATTCGCCGTTTTCAGGGTCACAGCGACAATTTGCTGCAACAGGGTGATCTCACCCTCAATCTCAGTTCGCAGCAGGTATTGCTGGAAGAGCGTCCGCTGGAAATCACCCCAAAAGAGTTCGCACTGCTGACGCGCTTGTTAATGCGCGTCGGTCAGAACGTCCATCGCGAAACGCTGCAGCAGGATCTCTACAGCTGGAATGACGATCCTGGATCCAATACGCTGGAAGTTCACATTCACAATCTGCGCCGTAAGCTCGGAAAAGATCGTATCAAAACCGTGCGTGGCGTGGGCTACCGCCTGGAAGTGCGCGAATGAACAGCATGCGTCAGCGGTTACTGATTATGCTGGCGCTGATTCTCCTCACCTGCCAGGTGATGAGCGCCATCTGGTTATGGCATGAGAGTCGCGAACAGATTAGTTTTCTGGTCAACGAAACGCTGTCTGCTCAGGCGCGCAACGACCGCGTCGAGAATGAGATCCGTGAAGCCATCGCTTCACTGCTGTTGCCTTCACTGGTGATGATCGCTCTGACGCTGCTGCTGTCATTCTGGGCGATTAACTGGATCATTCGTCCATTACGATCCCTGCAGGATAGCCTCGCCCATCGCTCCGCCGATAATCTCACCCCGCTGCCGGTTTATTCAGAAATGGATGAAATCGTTGCCGTGACCACCTCCATTAATCAGCTATTTTCGCGGCTCGACCACACGCTACAACAGGAACGCCTCTTCACCGCCGATGCCGCGCATGAATTGCGTACCCCTTTGGCCGGTTTACGTCTGCATCTTGAACTTCTGCACCAGCAGAACGTGCCGCAGAGTGAGATGCTGATTGAACGTATCGACCAGTTGATGCACACCGTGGAGCAACTGCTGATGCTGTCGCGAGCTGGCCAGGCGCTGGCAGGCGGTCACTATCAGCAGTTGCAGTGGCAAAAAGACATCATGCAGCCGCTGCAGCCGGAAATGGCCGAACTTTATGCACAGCGACAGCAAACACTGCACTGGCCGCACGGCAAAGATATCCCACAGCAAGGTGAAGCCGTGTTACTACGCCTGATGCTGCGTAATCTGCTGGAAAACGCCTCACGTTACAGCCCGGAAGGCAGTGAAGTCAGTGTGAAAATGCAGCAGGATAAACAGCAGGTGATCATTGAAGTGTGGGATCAGGGACCAGGCATTGAGGCCGATGCGGCAGAAGAACTGACGCAAGCCTTCCGTCGTCGCGATCAGCGTTACGGTGGCAGCGGATTGGGTCTGAACATCGTACTGCGCATTGTGCAGATGCACCGTGGCAGGCTGGAGCTGGTTAACCGTAAAGATAGCAACGGGCTGATTGCCCGCTGCTATTTACCGCATCAGCTGCTTTAGAAGTGAGTGTTGAGGCTCATGTAGTAAGTACGGCCTGACTCGTTATAAGTATTCGCACCCGCACCGTAGAGGTAGGCGCCTGTTGTCGCGTTCCCGGTGGTTTGCGCATTACCTTCGCGGAAGTGACGCTTATCAAACAGGTTGTCGATACCCAGAGTGACGCTGGCGTACTTATTCACATCATAAGTCCCGCTCAGGCCAACGATAGAGTAAGGACTGACTTTATCGGCCGCGCTTCCCGTCACCGGCTGACCTTTATAGTCATACTTTTTCGGTGTTTGCGTGCCGTACCAGGTCAGGGTGGTTTGCAGCGACAGATCCTGCGTTGCTTGCCAGCTCAGCGTTGAGTTCAGGGTGTATTCCGGGATGATTGACAGACGATCGCCGGTTTCCTTGTTCTTACTCTGCAGCATATAAGTGAAGTTGTTGTTCCACATCACGCTATCAGAGAACGGCACGTTAACCGTACCTTCCAGCCCTTCCACCACTGCTTTCGGTACGTTTTCCCACTTGTAGATATCCGTGGTGCCGTTTGAGGCTTTACCGACGGCTGCGTAACCCGCTTCAATCTTGTTGCGGTAATCGTTACGGAACCAGGTCAGACCCGCCTGATAGCCTTCGTGTTTCCACTCCAGTCCAATCTCTTTGTTGAAACTGTTTTCAGCTTTCAGGTCCGGGTTACCCTGCAGATAACAGGCGCCGGTGCTGGCAGCACAGCCCTGACCGTTGCTGTACAGCAGGTAGTTCGGGTTGGTCTGGTAAAGGCTTGGCGCTTTATAAGCCAGGCCCGCCCCCATCTTCAGCGTGAAGTCATCACCCAAACCTTGCGACAGGTTCAGAGACGGGCTCCAGTTGTTGCCTACAATCGAGTGATGATCGAAACGCAGGCTCGGCGTCAGCATGGTGCTGTCGGTCAGCTCCATGTTGTCTTCAGCGAACAGCGAGAAGATTTCAGCCTGCGAATACGGGCTACGACCGGTGCTATCGATACCAGGCACAGCGCCATTAGTGGCAGTCTGCGTCGTTGAAGAGGGATCCTTCATGCTCTGCTGGTTCCATTCGGCGCCCAGCGTTGCCGTCTGATTAATCAGCCACTCAAACGGAATGCTAACTTCGCTGTGCAGCAAAATATCGTCTAACTGAATGGTGTTGAAACCATCGTTAGAGAAGATACCTTCCGTTCCGCCCGCCAGACCTTCATTAATACGGGTGTTACGGGTTTTCTCATAACGCGCGTAGGTATTGGTGCTGACACCGTTATCCCAGGCACCGGTCCATTTCAACGAGATGTTCTGGCGATACAGGCGGTTAGTTTCATCGCCATACAGGCTTTTCACCAGCGCACTGGTATTGGTGTTCTGCGTATCGCCTGCGTACAGGTTTCCTTGACGGCTATAGCCCGCTTGCAACTCCAGCGTCTGCATCGGAGCAAACGCCCAGCTCAGTAACGCATTGATATCTTTATTGACCGAGCCTTCACGGCCTGAAGGATAGCTGCCCGCATAAGTGCCGGTACGTGCCGCTGCATGGCCTTCATTGATGTCATAAGCATCGGCCTGAGTTTTGGCTAAACCCCCGTACAACCGGAAGTTGAAGTCGTCACCCAGCGGCCCTTCAAGGCTGAAGTTGGTGCGTTTGGTTGCGCCTTCTGCTTTGTGCTCCGGTGCATTGAAGTAGGTGTTCCAGGAACCGTGCCACTGCTGGTCGGTGTACTTTTTGGTGATAATATTCACCACCCCGCCCGCCGCGCCATTGCCGTAACGTACCGCAGCCGGACCACGAATGACGTCGATATGGTCGATCATCTCTGGCGGCACCCAGTTGGTGTCACCGCGCGTATCACGCTCACCGCGCCAGCCCAAACGCACCGAGTTGCGGCTGGTGACTGGCATGCCATCGACCATAATCAGGGTGTTTTCCGGGCCCATGCCGCGAATATCGATCTGGCGATTGTTACCGCGCTGGCCACTGGTGGAGTTACCGGTCAGGTTAACGCCTGGCATGGTACGAATAATTTCTGACACATCACGCGCCGGTGGATGCTTTTTAATTTCATCTGCAGTGATGGTGGAAACGCCGGGTGCCTGCAGGTTTTGCTGCTGTGCGGTCACCATTAACGTGCCGCCATTCATCGATTCGGCGTCAGTGGTGGATGGGCTGCTGGTCGTCTTGCTGGAAGTGTCTGCTGCCCAGGCGCTGCCGGAGAGCAGTGAGGCGCTCAGCCCCAGTTCAATCAAAATAGCTAATGATAATCGTGAGTAACGCGTCATTGTTTTTCATTCCTGGATGGCCAGTAAAAATGCCGTTGGATTCTTAACTGGCGAGCCGGTGAGAATATCCCTGTCCTTATCGCGCCCAGTTCCAGACCTGGCAGTGCCATCCGTTGCGTAACCTTCCAGGAAGGAAAGAGTCAGGCGGAACGAGCGTGCTCTTTTGAGCGGAAACACCCTATTGCAAATGCAAATAGTTATCAATAGTATTAATTATTAATCTTATGTAAATCTTTACCTACACAGTGACTGGCAGCCCTATGACCTGGCGAAATGATGTAACCGGTAGTGAAGCCTGGTGGCAGGAGCAACACACTCAAGGTATTCCGCGAATTGCCCCTCAGCAGGATGGCACCTGTCTGGTGACTTTCTTCTGGCGCGATCCACAAGGCAGCGAAAAAACCTCAGCAACTCAGCGCGTGTGGATCAACATTACGGGCGTGACCGATCATCATCAGAAGCGTCCACCGCAGTCATTGGTGCGGGTAACGGGTACCGATGTGTGGTACTGGCAAACCGCGCTGCCCTCCACCTGGCGCGGCAGTTACTGCCTGATGCCCGATGAACAGGCAACCGACTTTAGCGGTGAAGCCGACATGTACGCGTTACGTAACTGGTGGCGTGACAAATTCCCCACGGCGAAGGCCGATCCCCTGAATCCATTGCGTGGCTGGGCCGGTGGGCGCGGCATGGGCGTCTCGCCGCTGCATCTCCCGCAGGCTCCTGATCAGCGGGTTTGGAAATCTATCGATGAGGGCAACGCACCTGCTATTTCTTTGCAGCAGTATCAGTGGGATAGCGCGCTATTGGGCAACAGTCGCAAAGTGTGGATTTATGCCACTGGCGAGTCCGATGCGGAGCAACGCCCACTGGCCATTCTGCTGGATGGCCAGTTCTGGGCAAATCAAATGCCGATTGCCGGGCCATTGCAGCAACTTACTGATGCCGGAAAACTCCCTCCTGCGGTCTATTTGTTTATCGATATCATCGACCGTGAACACCGCAGCCGCGAACTGCCCTGTAATCCGCAGTTCTGGCAAGCCGTGCAGCAGGAATTACTGCCGCAGGTGGCGCAATGGGAACCTCATCGCCAACAGGCGGACAGCACGCTGGTGGCCGGACAGAGCTTTGGTGGGCTGGCTTCCGTTTTCGCTGCACTGCATTTTCCGCAGACGTTTGGCAATGCGCTGAGTCTTTCGGGATCTTTTTGGTGGCCCGAACGCGGCAATCCTTACGGATGGCTACTACAGGCGCTGGATAGCGGTCTGGCACCCGAACAGCCGCTGCGTTTCTGGCTGGAAGCAGGTAAACGTGAAGGCCTGATTCTGCAAGCCAATCAACAATTAGAACAAAAACTTACCGCTGCCGGTTACCAGGTGAATTACCTGCCGGTGGAGGGCGGCCATGACGCGCTATGCTGGCGCGGTGGTCTGCTCGACGGTCTGCAAGCCCTGTGGCGCAATCCGACTTAACTTCATCACGCAGGACGCAAACCGGAGCACAGATGTCTGAATCTCTGATGAACAAAACCATGACTGACCAACATACTTTGCCATTAGTGGCAGCCCAGCCCGGCATCTGGATTGCCGACCAGCTGACCCAACACCACAATGCCTATGCCGTGGCCCACTTTGTCGAATTACGCGGCGCGATTAACAGCGACATACTGGCGCAGGCTATCGTGGCTGGCATGCAGGAAGCCGACACCCTGAATATGGCGTTTGCCGAAGTGGAGGGCGAAGCACTGCAGTGGCAACAACCGCAGGCGTTCAGTGCGCCAAAAATCGTTGATTTGCGTGCTGAAACCGATGCGGCCGCCCAAGCTCGCGCGTTGATGCGTGAAGACATGAACGGTGATTTACGCGTACTGAGCGGTGCCCCGTTATGGCATCACACGCTGTATCGCATTGGCGATCAGCACTGGTTCTGGTATCAGCGTTATCACCATTTAGTGGTGGATGGCTTCAGCTTTACCGCCATCACTCGTCGTATTGCCAACCTCTACACCGCAGCCGTCGAGCAACAGGATGCCGAGCCGACGCCCTTTATCCCGTTTAGCGAAGTGGTGGAGGAGTACCAGCGCTACCAGGCATCCTCTTCTTTCACCCGCGATCGTGAATTCTGGCGCGAAAAAGGGGCTGCCCTGCCTTCACCGGCTTCACTATCACCTTTACCGCTGGCTGGACAAAGCGCGACCACCGATCTGCTGCGCCACAGCATAACGCTTGATCGCAACACCTTTCAGACGCTGGTTAATCAACATCCACAATCCAGCGCTGCTGACCTGGCTTTTGCGCTGGTGGCGCTGTGGCTGGCGCGACTCAGTGGACAAAATGATTTTGCCGCTGGATTCATCTTTATGCGCCGCATCGGATCCGCCGCGCTGTGCGCCACCGGTCCGGTGATCAACGTGCTGCCGATGGCCGTGCATTACGATCCCACCGAGCCACTAAGCGCGCTTGCTGCACAGTTGGCCGGTGAAGTGAAGAAAATGCGTCGCCACCAGCGTTATGATGCGGAACAGGTGCAGCGCGATCTCGGTCGTCTGGGCGATGGCGATCCGCTGTACGGCCCGGTGATCAACCTGAAGATGTTTGATTATCAACTCGATTTCGCGGGCGTTGAAGGCCTAACCCATCAGCTGGCATCCGGTCCGGTACGCGACCTGGAAATCGCTATCTACATCAGCGAACAGGGTGAACTGACGCTGGAACTGCTGGCGAATGCGGAGCGCTATAGCGAATCGACGCTGATTCGCCACGCCAGCCGTTTTGCTTTGCTGCTGGATCAGTTGGCGGAGCAACCGCATCGTGCGTTGGGTGAACTGGATCTGCTAACCGCAGAAGAGCACGTACAAATTGCCGCTATCAACCAGACTGCGTATCCCGTTCCGGCAGAAACGCTGGCTTCACTGCTGGCGCAGCAAGTCGCACGCACACCTGATGCCCCGGCGCTGGCCGATGCGACTCACCAGTTAAGCTATCGTGAGATGCAGCAGCAGCTGTATGCCCTGGCCGCCGATCTCAGCGCTGCGGGCGTACAGCGCGGCGATATTGTTGCGGTGGCGTTGCCACGTTCGGTGCAGCTCTCGCTGGCATTGCAGGCGATTGTGTCACTTGGCGCGGCATACCTGCCGCTGGATACCGGTTACCCCGACGAACGATTACAGCTGATGCTGGAAGATGCCACCCCCAAAACGCTCATCACCTCAGCAGAACTCAGTGCACGTTTCAGCGCCATCGATTCTGTTAAACAGCTGCACTTTGATACGCTTTATCCTGCGCCAGACGCGTCACAACCTGCCAGCGCGCCGACACCGCAGGATGGCGCCTACATCATCTACACTTCAGGGTCTACCGGGCGTCCGAAAGGCGTATTGGTCGGTCATGAAGCGATCGTCAACCGCCTGTTGTGGATGCAGGATCGCTATCCGCTGCACGCCGACGACGTGGTATTGCAGAAAACCCCGAGCAGTTTCGATGTATCCGTATGGGAATTCTTCTGGCCGCTGCTGGTAGGCGCGCAACTGGTGATGGCCCCGCCGGAGGCGCACCGCGATCCGGAGGCACTTCAGCAGCTGTTTGCGCGTTACAAAGTCACCACCACGCACTTCGTTCCTTCGATGCTGGCCGCCTTTGTCGCGGCGCTGGACAGTGAGCCGGCCGTTGCCTGTTGTGGCAGCCTACGCAACGTCTTCTGTAGCGGCGAAGCGCTCCCGACCGATCTGTCGCGTGAATGGGAAAAACTGACGCAGGTGCCGCTTCACAATCTGTACGGTCCGACCGAAGCGGCAGTGGATGTCAGCTGGTATCCGGCGTTTGGCGAAGCGCTGGCGGCGGTAGAAGGCGCCAGCGTGCCGATTGGTTTCCCGGTGTGGAATACCGGACTTCGCATTCTTGATGCACGCATGCAGCCGGTGCCGCCTGGTGTGGCAGGCGATCTTTACTTAACAGGCGTACAGCTGGCACATGGCTATCTTGGCCGTCCGGATCTGACCGCCAGCCGCTTTATCGCCGATCCATTTGCCGCTGGCGAACGCATGTACCTGACCGGTGACGTGGCGCGCTGGCTGGATAACGGCGCGGTGGAATACCTCGGACGCAGCGACGATCAGTTGAAGATCCGAGGCCAGCGCATCGAACTCAACGAAATCGATCATGTGATGAGCGCACAGCCTGGCATTGAGCAGGCGGTCACGCACGCGGTGGTACTCGGCGGTGCCGCTGCACAAGGCGGTGATGCGCGTCAGCTGGTGGGGTATGTGATTGCGGAGCACACTGTCGATGGTGACGCGCTGCGTGATGCACTGGCGCAACGGCTGCCTTCGCACATGGTGCCGGTGGCAATTGTACAACTGGATACCTTCCCGCTGAGCAGCAACGGCAAGCTGGATCGTAAAGCCCTGCCGCTGCCGCAAAACGCGGCTGGCAGCGTGGGTCGCGACCCTTCTCCTGGTTTGGAAACACAATTGGCGCAGGCTTTCTGCCAGCTGCTGGCGCGCGACACCATCAGCGCCCAGGATGATTTCTTCGCCCTCGGTGGCCACTCGCTGCTGGCGATGCGCTTAGCTGCCCAGCTGCGCCGCGAGCTGCAACAGCCGGTTTCGGTGGGGCAGATTATGGTGGCTTCGACGGTGGAAAAACTCGCCCGGTTGCTGAGCGATACCCAATCGCATCAGCAGGCAGGTTTTGAAGCCGTGCTGCCGCTGCGTCAGAGCAACGGACCCACGCTGTTCTGTTTCCATCCGGCGTCGGGCTTTGCCTGGCAGTTCAGCATTCTGCAGCGTTATCTCGATCAGCGCTGGTCGCTGGTGGGCATTCAGTCGCCGGATATCGCCAGCCCGCTGAATCAAAGCGCACACCTCGACGAGGTGTGTGACGCGCATCTGCAAACCTTACGTGACGTGCAGCCGCACGGACCGTACTTTTTCCTCGGTTATTCGCTCGGCGGCACGCTGGCGCAAGGTATTGCGGCACGACTGGAAGCAGCAGGTGAAGAGGTAGCCTTCCTCGGCCTGCTCGATACCTGGCCACCGGAAACGCAAAACTGGGATGAGAAGCGTGGCGAGAATGTGCTGGATCCGGCGGTACTGGAAGAGGTGAATCGCGAGCGCGAGCAGTTTATCGCTGCGCAGCGTCATCAGGCGGGCGAAGAGATGCGCGCGATGTTTGACACCATTGAAGCCAACTACGCCAGTTCGGTGCGCCTGTTAGCCACCGCGCGCAGCGCCCGCTTCCACGGTCGCGCCACGCTGTTTCTCGCCGAGCAGACGCAGCAGCCTGGTCAGGATGCACGTCGCGCCTGGGCACCGTATGTGGGTGAGTTAGAAGTATGGCCAATGGATTGTGCACACGTGGAGATTATCTCTCCGCAGATGTTTAAGCAGATTGGCCCGTTGCTGCAGCGGATATTAGGCTAACCCAGGCCGATTGACAGGAGGTCGAGGGACCTCCTGGCAATAAAATTATCTGTCCTGAACAGGGCGCTGACATTAAGCCTCACTGCGATCAGCTTGCCTGCCATTTACAGGGCACTTCCTTCAGACCTTTCGACACGCTGCTCCAGGGTGCATGTTATAGCGTTCAGATTCCCGCTATAACCTGCTTTGCTGCAGCCAGGCTGCTTAATTTCCCCGCCCCAGCGGCACGATCATTGGCGTGTGCGCCACCGGATCTTCCACAATCACGCAGCGTAAACCGTACACCTGTTCTATCAACGCGGGCGTCACGATCTCTGCGGGCTTGCCTTCGGCCAAAATCTTGCCGTGACGCATGGCGATCAAATGGGTGGCATAACGGCAGGCGTGATTGAGATCGTGCAGCACCACCACTAACGTGCGGCCATGTTGATGATTCAACTCCTGCATCAATTCCAGCAGTTCAATCTGATGGGTGATATCCAGCCAGGTGGTCGGCTCATCCAGCAGTAACAGCGGCGTTTGCTGCGCCAGTACCATGGCAATCCATACACGCTGACGCTGCCCACCGGACAAGGTATCCACTGGCTGCTGCGCCAGATCGGCCACGCCGGTTGCCCGCATCGCCGTTTGCACCGCCTCTTCATCCTCGCTACGCCAGCGACCAAACAGCGGCTGATGGGGATAACGCCCGCGCGCCACCAGCTCAGTCACGCTGATGCCCGCCGGTGCATTGGAACTCTGCGGCAGCAGCCCAAGTCGACGTGCGACCTCTTTAGTCGGGTAACGCGCTATCGCTTCACCATCCAGATACACTTCGCCTTTCAGCGGTGCATTAAGACGGCTCAGGGTACGCAGCAAAGTGGATTTACCGCAGGCGTTGGGGCCGATAATCACCGTCAGCTCACCTTCCGGGATCACCACCGACAGATTTTCTGCCACCACTTTCTTGTCGTAGCCAAGCGTCAGGCCTTCGCCATACAGCCGTGAAGGGATATCGATCATTGGCGTCGCGCCTCCCGCACCAGTAACGCAATCAGATAAAGTCCACCGAGGCTGACGGTAATCACGCCAACCGGTAATTGATAAGGCAGGAAAAGATGTTGTGCGGCAAAATCGGCTGCAATCAACAGCAGAGCCCCACACAGTGCCGCCAGCAACAACGCACCTTTCTCGCCGCCGCCGAGTCGACGCGCGATCTGCGGTGCCAGCAACGCGACAAAGGAGATCGGCCCCACCAATGCGGTGGATGCCGCAGTCAACACCACACCAATCAGCATCAGCAGCAGCCGACTGCGCTCCACCGGCACGCCGAGCGCGCTGGCGGTGTCATCACCCATTTCCAGCAAACGCATGCGCCGGGTCAGCAAGGCCATCAGCAACAGCGACAGCAACAATACGCACACTACCGGTGGCGTTTTCGCCCAGGTGATACCGTTAAGTGAACCGGCACTCCACAATCCGGCACTGAGCGCGGACTCCAGCGAGGCACTGATAATCAGCCAGGCATTCAGCGCCATCAGCAACGCGCGCACGCTGATACCGACAATAATCAGGCGGAAGGTTTCTACCCCGTTGCGCCAGGCAAACAGATACACCAATGCCGCCGTGCTGATACCGCCAATCAATGCTGCACCGGTCATGGCGGCGATGCCCTGATTGAACAGCACCAGCGCCACCAGTACGCCGCTGTAGGCACCGGTATTGAAACCGAGAATATCCGGGCTGCCAAGCGGGTTGCGCAGCAGTGACTGGAAAATCGCGCCGCTGACGCCAAGTGCCGCGCCAATCAGTAGTGCCATCAGCACACGCGGCAGCCGCCACTCTAAAACGATAAGTTTGACGTTGCTGGCACCCTGTCCGGCCAACACCTGCCAGAACTGCTCTGCACCAATCGGCAATGCGCCTCGCGTCATCGCCAGATACGCCAGCAGTGCGCATCCGAGCATCAGCCACGTGGTATGTAATCCAACCCGACGCGTCATAGCGCACCTCGCCCGAGTTTACGGCGCACCAGCACAATCAGTACCGGAGCCCCCAACATCGCCGTGACAATGGAGACGCGCAGTTCACCCGCCACCAGCAGTCGTCCTAGAATATCCGCAGCCAGCAGCAGAATCGGGGTAATGATCGCGGTGGCGGGCAGCATCCAGCGGTGATCGTTGCCGACCATCCAGCGTGCAAAATGGGGCGTCATCAGTCCGATGAAAGCGATCGGTCCCACCGCAGCCGTCGCCGCACCGCACAGCAACGCAATCGCCAGCAATCCCAGCAATTGTGTACGCGCCACCCGCGTGCCCAGCGCGGTCGCCATATCGCCGCCCATGCTTAAACTGTTCAACGCCTGCGATAGATAAATCGCCACCCCGCTGCCAATGACAACGGCCGGGAACAGGGTGTGCAGTACGGTGAAATTGCGGATATCCAACGAGCCGCTGTGCCAGAAACGCAAATGGTCATAAATATCGGGATTCAGCAACGACAGGCCAGACGTCAGTCCATCCAGCACTGCGCCCAGTGCCACGCCCGCTAACGTCAGGCGCACCGGATTGACTCGCCCGCCGCCAATCGCGCCCGTCATCGCCACCAGCAATGACGCCAACAGCGCACCAGCAAACGCGAAGCCGAGCCAATCAAGAGGCGAATCGGCGCCAAATAGCGCAATGCCGATCACCACCGCAAATCCGGCACCCGCATTGACACCGAGAATGCCCGGATCGGCCAGCGGATTGCGCGTCAGGCTTTGCATCAGTGCGCCTGCTAACCCAAGGGCTACACCGGCCAGCAATCCGGCCAGTGTGCGAGGCAAGCGTGCATCACGCACAATCACGCACTCAGCGCTGTTACAGCCTGAGGTAAATGAATGATATACATCGGAAATGGGTATCGATTTCGCCCCAAGCATCAA
This sequence comes from Pantoea sp. SM3, assembly GCF_000963995.1. Taxonomy (NCBI): domain Bacteria; kingdom Pseudomonadati; phylum Pseudomonadota; class Gammaproteobacteria; order Enterobacterales; family Erwiniaceae; genus Pantoea; species Pantoea sp. SM3. The sequence continues at coordinate 36,813 of NZ_JZRD01000029.1, read as the reverse complement.
GCTGAGCGCGATGAGGAGCAAGAGCAGAATCCCTGAGCCTGCTAATGCACGGATCTGGCGCATCGTTCTAAACCTTCACTGTTCAACGTCGTCGCATGCGCAACGCAATTTGATAATGGTTATCGTTATTACTCGCGTTTGCCTATGTTACCATGACTCGCCTCGCGGACGATGAGGAAAATTGGTGCAAAAAGGCGAACAAATGAACAAATCTTCCCACTTTATCGATCTCTCCCTGCTGAAAACCCATGCGGCATTTCGCGCAGTATTTATTGCCCGTTTCATCTCGATTGTCGCGCTCGGCATGCTCGCCGTGGCGGTGCCGGTGCAGATCCAGCAGATGACACACTCCCCGCTTTTGGTGGGATTGGCCGTCACCCTCGCCGCATCTGGTATGTTTATTGGTCTGCTGACCGGCGGCGTGTTAGCCGATCGCTACGAGCGTAAGAAACTGATTTTGCTTGCCCGATCCACCTGCGGCTTGGGCTTTATCGCGCTGGCTATCAACGCTGCGCTGCCGCAGCCTTCACTGATTGCGGTGTATCTGCTGGGATTCTGGGATGGCTTCTTTGGCGCGATTGGCGTCACGGCGCTGCTGGCGGCCACACCGGCGCTGGTGGGGCGCGAAAACATTATGCAGGCCGGCGCCATCACCATGCTGACGGTGCGTTTTGGCTCTATCCTCTCGCCGGCCATTGCCGGACTGGTCATTGCACACGGCGGCGTGGTGTGGAACTACGGCTTAACCGCGTTTGGCACACTGATTACCGTACTGACGCTGCTGAAATTACCTCAACTCCCGCCGCCACCTCAGCCGCGAGAACATCCGCTGAAGTCGCTGGCCGCCGGGGTGCAGTTCCTGTTTGCCAGTCCGATTGTCGGTATGGTGGCATTGATTGGTGCGTTGGTCACACTGGCCAGCGCGATTCGCGTGCTCTATCCCGCCCTGGCGCCACATTGGTCAGTGAGTGCTAACCAGTTTGGCATGCTTTACGCAGCCGTGCCGCTGGGTGCCGCTATCGGCGCTTTCACCAGCGGTAAATTGAAGCATGCCGCCCGACCGGGACAGCTGGTGCTGGGCAGCGCGGTGGCCGCCTTTGTCGCGCTGGGATTATTCAGCCTGATGCCCAATCTGCCGCTGGCGCTGCTGTGCCTGGTGGCGTTTGGCTATTTCAGTGCCATCAACAGTCTGGTGCAGTACGCGATGATTCAACTGCTGACGCCTGACCATCTGTTGGGCCGCATCAACGGCTTGTGGACCGCGCAAAATGTCACCGGGGATGCGATGGGTGCGGCGATGATAGGTGCTATGGGTTCATGGCTATTGCCGCCACAGGCTGCCGCCGCATTTGGCTTTGCGGCAGCGCTGCTTGGCATTGTGATGTGGTGTGTTATGGGACGCTTACGTCGTTATGCGCCGCCAGCTCCTGAGCTGGCGGAACAGGCATCATGACTTAACGAACAGTTTCTCCAGACGCGCCAGCAGATTGCTGGCGCTATAGTAATCCAGACGGAACGAATCGACGCCAAGCGGGAACACCTGCTTATCCTTAACCGCCGCGTTTTGCGCGAGGAACGGATTGCCGATCACTGACTGCGTGGTTTTATCATCCGCCGCAAACAGCAGGAAGGTTTTACCCGTCAAGCCGCTACCCACATTCTCACCTGACAGCTGAATAATGTCTTTACGCTGACCCATGCTGTGACCTTGCTGCACACTGGCTGGCGGGACGGCAAGGGTAAAACCAAGCTGCTCCAGCAGTTTGCCCTGCGCTGACTCCGTGGTCCAAACGTTAACGGCACGCCCATCGCCGTTCCACACCATGGCAGACACGGGTTGCGGCGGTAAGGTGATGGTTTTTTTCAACGCTGCTTCACGATCGTCAAAAGCTTTCACTCGCTGTGCCGCTTGCGCTTCATGACCGGTTGCCTGCCCGAGCAGCGTCACCACATCCTGCCAGCTTTTGTCATCGTAATTGACCACCAGCGTTGGCGCGATGGCGGAAAGCTGGCTGGCAAGTTTGATCGCAGAGTCATTACCTGTGGCGCTCACCAGAATCAGATCGGGTGCTTCTGCGGCTACTGCTTCGGCGCTCGGCTCGCCAATATAGAGACGTTTTACATGGCGCTGTTTTGCCACCTCACCCCATTGACGGAAAAAACCCTGATCGTCGGCCAGACGACTGTTCGGTGCGGTCGCACCGGACGCCACCACCGGCGCATCAATCGCCAGCAGCGATCCGGTTAAGGTGACGCTGGTTGAAACAATACGCTGCGGAGCTTTGTTTAAGGTAATCGAACCCTTTGCCCCTTGCACCGTGCGCGGCCATCCCTGTTCTGCCTGTGCGAGCCCTGTGAAAGTCTGGAAAATAAACAACAGGGCGGTCAGGCCCAATAAACCGCATTTATTCATAAGTTTTGGTCCACCTTTTAGCTTATTGCACGGCTCGACGTCACCTTCCGATTACGCCTAATCATGCGGGAAATCCCGCGAATAGATTGACTCTTTTGTCCAATCGACGTAGGTTACAGGCCCATAATAAAAATGATAATCATTCTTAATAATCTTATCATTTATAGGTGAAAATTATGGTGGAATCATCCATGTTTGAAAATGCCTTATTAGAGGATTTTTCTGCGTTATGCCGTGGGTTCCTCTTTACCTCGCCGTGGCGAAGCCTCGCGACTCAAGGCTGCTATACCACGATAACCACCTCTGTGGCAGACGCTGCATCATTGCAGGGTGATTTTCAACTTCAGCTGCATCAACATTTTGCGGCGGCAAAACAACAAGGCATTGAGAATCCGATCCTGGTGGGTGCGATTCCGTTTGACGTGAGTCAGCCTGCGGCCCTGTTTATCCCTGAGACGTATCAAACTTTTCATCGTGCCGACCTACAGAATGCGCTGCCTGCGGCTGCCAGTGAACTGCCGCAGGTACGTCGTCGCGTGGCGGTGCCGGATCACGATGTCTTTATCCAAATGGTGGCCGATGCGGTGACAGCAACGCAACGTGGTGACCTCGATAAAGTGGTGCTGTCGCGCCTGATGGATATTGTTACCGAGCAGCCAGTGGATACCGCGGCGCTGATGCAACGCGTGATTACACAGAATCCGAATAGCTATCACTTCCATCTGCCGCTGCCACAAGGCGGTGCACTGGTTGGGGCCAGCCCGGAACTGATGCTGCGTAAGCAGGGCCGCGATTTTAGCTCGTGCCCGCTGGCGGGCTCAGCACGTCGTGATCACCACGATAGCCAACAGGATCAGGCAGCGGGCAATACGCTGATGGACTCCAGCAAAGATCGTCATGAACACCAGCTGGTCACGGATGCGATGCGCGATACGCTGCAACCGCGCAGTCGCCTGCTGTCGGTGCCGACAGTACCGTCGTTAATCACCACGGCAACCTTATGGCACCTCGCGACCCAAATCGATGGTGAGGTGCAGGATGATCGTGAGAACGCCTTGTCGCTGGCCTGCCTGCTTCATCCGACCCCCGCATTAAGCGGCTTCCCACACCAGCGTGCTCAGCAGCTGATTCAGCAGTTGGAGCCTTTTGATCGTCAGCTGTTTGGCGGCATTGTGGGATGGTGTGACAGTGAAGGAAACGGTGAATGGGTGGTGACGATTCGTTGTGGCACCGTGCACGGTGCACGCGTGCGACTGTTTGCGGGCGCAGGCATCGTTGCCGATTCCCAACCTGAATCAGAATGGCGCGAAACCGGCGTGAAGCTGGATACCATGTTGCGCGCTTTTGGACTGCAATAAAGGAAAGAGCATGAGCATTCCCTATACCCGCTGGCCTGAAGATTTGGCTGCGCGCTATCGCGAAAAAGGCTATTGGCTCGATGTGCCAATGACCGATATCCTTGCGCGCCATCAAGAGAATGATGCCATCGCGGTCATCGACGGCGATCGTCAAATCAGCTATCGCGAGCTGAATCAACTCACCGATAACCTCGCGGCGGCCCTGCAGCGCCGTGGCCTGCAACAGGGTGATACTGCGTTAGTGCAGCTAGGCAACGTGGCGGAGTTTTACGTCACGGTCTTTGCGCTGTTTAAACTGGGCGTGGCATCCGTCTTCGCGCTGTATAGCCATCAGCGCACGGAGCTGACTGCCTACGCCACGCAGATTGAGCCTAAGCTGTTAATTGCCGATCGCCGTCACGCACTGTTTGCCGACGACACCTTTATTGGTGCGCTCTGTGCGGCACAGCCCTCTCTGCAGCAGGTGATTCTGTGCAATGACGGTGATAAAGAAAACACCCTCGAAGCCCTGATGGCGGAAGCGGCAGGCGATTACCAGCCAACGCCAACTGCTGCCGATGAAGTGGCGTTTTTCCAGCTCTCCGGTGGCAGCACCGGTACGCCGAAGCTGATCCCACGCACGCACAATGATTACTATTACAGTATTCGCGCCAGTGATGAGATCTGCGAAGTCACGGCTGACACGCGCTATCTGATCGCCCTGCCCGCACCGCATAACTTCGCCATGAGCTCACCGGGTTCACTCGGTGTGTTTTATGCCGGGGGCCAGGTGATTCTTGCCGCTGACCCAAGCGCCACGCTCTGCTTCCCGCTGATTGAGAAGCACCAGGTCACCGATACCGGTCTGGTGCCGCCCGCAGTGAGCCTGTGGCTGCAGGCGATTCAGGAATGGGGTAGCAACAAGCAGCTGGCCTCGCTGCAGCGCATTCAGGTCGGCGGCGCGAAGCTCGGCGAAACCCTGGCGGCACGCATCCAGAGCGAAATTGGCTGCCAATTACAGCAGGTGTTTGGCATGGCCGAAGGTCTGGTGAACTACACCCGCTTTGGCGATGACGAGAAAATCGTGCTGACCACACAGGGCCGACCGATTTCTGAAGATGACGAAGTGTGGGTGGCCGACGAACAGGGCAATCCGCTGCCGCACGGCACGGTAGGCCGCCTGATGACACGCGGTCCGTACACCTTCCGTGGTTACTATAAAAGCCCGGAACACAATGCCGCCAGCTTTGATGCTAACGGCTTTTACTGCTCCGGCGATCTGATTGAGATCAATCCTCAGGGTTACATCACCGTGCAGGGCCGAGAGAAAGATCAGATCAACCGGGGTGGCGAGAAGATCGCCGCAGAAGAGATCGAGAATCTGCTGCAGCGTCATCCGGACGTGATCCACGCCGCGCTCGTGTCGATGAATGATGAACTGATGGGCGAAAAGAGCTGCGCCTTTATCGTTGCCAGCCAGCCGATCAAAGCGGTAGCACTGCGTCGCCATCTGCGCGATCTCGGTGTCGCCGAGTTTAAATTACCCGATCGTATTACCTGCGTAGATGCCCTGCCGCTGACCCCGGTTGGCAAGGTGGATAAAAAACGTTTACGCCAACAGCTTGCTGACCAACAAGCGCAAGCCTGACCTGTTCCGGAGATAATAATGGCTATTCCAAAACTCAATTCTTACGCGCTGCCTGCCGCCACTGAACTGCCGACCAATAAAGTGAAATGGAGCGTAGAGCCACAGCGCGCTGCGCTGCTCATCCATGATATGCAGGCTTATTTCCTGAATTTCTGGGGCGAGAACAGCCCGCTGATCGACCAGGTGGTCGAAAACATTGCGCGCCTGCGTGCCTACTGCAAAGCGCAGGGTATTCCGGTGTTTTACACTGCGCAGCCTAATGAGCAGAGCGATGCCGATCGCGCATTGCTTAACGACATGTGGGGGCCGGGCCTGAATAAGCATCCGGATCAACAGAAGATCGTGGATGCACTGGCGCCAGATCAGGACGATCAGGTGTTAACTAAATGGCGTTACAGCGCCTTTGTGCGTTCGCCGCTGGAATCGATCCTGCAAGAGATGGGCCGCGATCAGCTGATCATCACCGGCGTTTATGCCCACATCGGCTGTCTGACCACCGCCACTGACGCCTTTATGCGTAATATCCAGCCGTTTATGGTGGCAGATGCGCTGGCCGATTTTAGCCGTGAAGAGCACATGATGGCGCTGACTTACACTGCTGGCCGTAGTGGCAAAGTGGTGATGACCGCCGATCTCATGCCGCTGCCGCTAAGCAAGGATGATCTGCGTGCGCTGATTCTGCCGCTGCTGGAAGACGACGATGTGCCGGAAGATGATGAGAATCTGATCGACTACGGTCTGGATTCCGTGCGTGTGATGGCGCTGGCAGCGCGCTGGCGCCAGGTGCATAACGATATCGATTTCGTTAGCCTGGCGAAAAATCCTAGCATTGATGGCTGGTGGGCTCTGCTGTCACGGACGCCTGCCAAATGAGTGCCTCTTTCGACTTTAACGGAAAACTCGTCTGGGTAACCGGTGCGGGTAAAGGCATTGGTTACCACACGGCGCTGGCATTCCATCAGGCCGGCGCACAGGTGATCGGCTTCGATCTGCGTTTTGATCAGCCCGACTATCCATTTGCCACTCAGGTTCTGGATGTGGCGAATGCGGCGGAGGTGAAAGAAGTTTGTCAGCGTCTGCTGGCTGAGCAGCCTCGTCTGGATGTGCTGGTCAACGGCGCCGGGATCCTGCGCGTCGGCAGCACCGAAGCACTCGCATTCGAAGACTGGCAGGCGTGTCTGGCGGTGAACGCTGGCGGCGCCTTCAATATGTTCCAGCAGACGCTGCCGGTGTTCCGCCAGCAGCGCGCAGGAGCGATTGTCACCATCGCCTCCAACGCCGCGCATGCGCCACGCCTGGGGATGTCCGCTTATGGCGCTTCCAAAGCGGCACTGCGTAGCCTGTGCCTAACCGTTGGTCTGGAAATGGCACCGTTTGGCGTGCGCTGCAACATCGTTTCACCGGGTTCAACCGATACCGACATGCAACGTAGCCTGTGGCACACGCCGGAAGCAGAGCAGGAGATGATCAACGGCTTCCCGGATCAGTATAAGCTGGGGATCCCACTGCGTAAGATCGCGAAACCGCAAGAGATCGTGAACAACGTCCTGTTCCTGGCCTCGGATCTTGCCAGCCACGTGGTACTGCAGGATATTGTGGTCGACGGTGGCGCAACGCTGGGATCCTGATATGGCAATCTGGAAACGATCGGTTGATCTGGCAACCTTAAATACCTTGGGTGATAACTCGCTGGTGTCGCACATCGGCATCGTGTTCACGGTGATTGGCGACGATTACCTTGAGGCCACTATGCCAGTGGACACCCGCACGCAGCAGCCGTTTGGCCTGCTGCACGGCGGTGCGTCAGTGGTGCTGGCGGAATCGATGGGATCGATTGCCGGTTATCTGAGTGTGGAAGAGGGCAAAAGTGTGGTGGGGATTGAGGTCAGTGCCAGCCACCATCGCGCGGTGAGCAGCGGTGAAGTCCGCGGCATTTGCCGTCCTTTGCACCTTGGCGCACGCAACCAGAGTTGGGAAATAGAGATTCGCAATGGTCGCGATCAACTGTGCTGCACATCGCGATTGACGGTGGCGGTGCTGGGGTAATTTTCCGCGACGGCCCCCTTATTCCAGGGGGTAAGAATAATCGCGCCGGATTGCTGAACACGATGCCCTTTCATCGGGAGATGAAAATGGGCACGCAGCAGCCATAAAAAAAGCGGCCAATTGGCCGCTTTCTCTTTGGCGATTAACGCTGGTAAATGATTTCGACGCCTTCGTCGTCCTCTTCGTCCCAGTCGTCATCCCAATCGTCATCTTCTTCCACTTCCTGAGCGGTTTCCATGGCTTCGCGGTGATAGTCATCCCACATGAAGGCCACTTTCTCCGGCTCTTTCGCTTCTTCTTCCGCTTCTTTCGGGTTCTCGATGATGAAGGTCATCACGTCCCAGCAAAGGTCTTTCACGCCATCATGGCTGGCCGCAGAAATCAGATAGTACTTGTCTTCCCAGCCCAATGCTTCCACAACCGCTTTAGCGCGGCTTTCCGCTTCCTCACGGTCCAGCAGGTCACATTTGTTAAACACCAGCCAGCGTGGCTTCTGGAACAGCTTCTCGCTGTATTTTTCCAGTTCACCCAGGATGATGCGGGCGTTCTCGACCGGATCGGATTCATCGATCGGCGCAAGGTCAATCAGGTGCAACAGTACACGGCAACGCTCAAGGTGCTTCAGGAAGCGAATGCCCAGACCGGCACCATCCGCTGCGCCTTCAATCAGGCCCGGGATATCCGCGACGACGAAGCTCTTTTCGTTGTCCATGCGCACCACGCCAAGGCTTGGCACCAAAGTGGTAAACGGATAATCCGCCACTTTTGGTTTAGCCGCAGACACGGAACGAATAAAGGTCGATTTACCGGCATTTGGCAGGCCAAGCATACCGACATCAGCCAGCAGCATCAGCTCCAGTTGCAGGTCGCGTTTCTCGCCCGGCGTACCCATGGTCTTCTGACGTGGGGAACGGTTAACGGAGGATTTAAAACGCGTATTGCCCAAGCCGTGCCAGCCGCCTTTTGCGACCATCAGCTTCTGCTCGTGGCGCGTCATGTCACCCAGCGTTTCGCCAGTCCCCTGGTCAATTACGCGGGTACCGACAGGCACCTTGATAATGATGTCTTTGCCGCGTTTACCGGTGCAATCACGGCTCTGGCCATTTTGACCACGTTCGGCGCGGAAAGATTTCTCGAAGCGATAATCGATCAGGGTATTCAGGTTTTCATCCGCCAGCAGGTAAACATCACCGCCGTCACCGCCGTCACCGCCGTCCGGGCCACCGCGTGGAATGTATTTCTCGCGGCGGAAGCTTACGCAACCATTACCGCCATCGCCTGCGACCGCAAGGATCGTCGCTTCATCTACAAACTTCATTTTATTTCTCCGTCACGCTATCGTTCGCGGCGACTAAAGCACAGCAAACGGGTCCGCCAGGGTCTTCTGCGCTGACCGGCGGCGGATAATACAAGACTGGCAAAGCCAGGAGTACATAAATTGTACAGCAAACTGCGCGTTTTGGTCAGAGGGAATCCCGCAACCTGCGGCAGAATGTAAAAAGCCCCGCAAAGCTGCGGGGCCTTCAATTCGTGTGTTCAGACGTTAACCGTCTGCGTCACAACAACCTTACTCAGCAACGATGCTGATGTACTTACGGTTGTTAGGACCTTTAACTTCGAATTGTACTTTACCGTCTGCGGTAGCAAACAGGGTGTGGTCACGACCACAACCTACATTGGTACCTGCGTGGAATTTGGTGCCACGCTGACGAACGATGATGCTACCTGCCAGAACAGATTCACCACCGAAACGCTTAACACCCAGACGTTTTGCATTGGAGTCGCGACCGTTACGAGTCGAGCCACCAGCCTTTTTATGTGCCATTTGTCAGATCTCCTCTTACGCGCCGATCACAGTGATTTTCACATCAGTGAACCACTGACGGTGACCAGCTTGCTTACGGTAGTGTTTACGACGACGAAACTTAACAATCTTAACTTTCTCGCCACGACCGTGAGCAACAACTTCTGCCTTGATCACACCGCCTGATACCAGTGGCGCGCCGATTTGCACGTCTTCGCCATTTGCAATCATCAGAACCTGGTCGAACTCAATGGTTTCGCCGGTTGCGATGTCCAGCTTTTCCAAGCGAACGGTCTGACCTTCGCTTACTCGGTGTTGTTTACCACCACTTTGGAAAACCGCGTACATATAAAACTCCGCTTCTGCGCATGCCTTTCTATTCATCAGGCGGCGCGATAAATATTCACAATAGGGCGCGAATTCTACGCAAATCTCCAGCAGAAGACAAGTGCACTTTGCACTCTCTTGCAGAAAAAAAGCGCAGGACGAATGCAAACGTTTCTCAGCCCGATTTTTCAAGTACAATCAGTAACAGATTACCTGAACTCACGCTGGGTAAAAGCGCTTACCATGCAAAATACGAGTCAAAGCTGAACAGACGAATGAACTTAGAACAGATTAATGAATTAACCGCGCAGGACATGGCGGCCGTCAACCAGACCATCCTCGACCAGCTGAATTCAGATGTCTCACTGATTAATCAGTTGGGTTATTACATCATCAGCGGCGGAGGCAAACGTATCCGGCCTATGATCGCGGTGCTCTCGGCACGTGCGCTGAACTATCAGGGATCGCTGCATGTCACCAATGCGGCGCTGATCGAATTTATCCACACGGCAACTCTGCTGCACGATGATGTGGTGGATGAATCCGATATGCGCCGTGGCAAAGCCACTGCCAATGCCGCGTTCGGTAATGCTGCCAGTGTGCTAGTGGGGGATTTCATCTACACCCGCGCGTTTCAGATGATGACCAGCATGGGATCCTTAAAGATCCTCGCGCTGATGTCCGAAGCAGTAAACGTGATTGCGGAAGGTGAAGTGCTGCAGCTGATGAACTGCAACGATCCCGATATCACTGAAGAGAGCTACATGCGCGTCATCTACAGTAAGACCGCGCGCCTGTTTGAAGCGGCTTCTCAAGCCTCCGCGATTCTGGCTGAAGCCACGCCGGCGCAGGAAGAAGCGCTGCAGGATTATGGTCGCTATCTGGGTACCGCTTTCCAGTTAATTGACGATTTGCTGGATTACAGTGCGGATGGCGAAACCCTGGGTAAAAATACCGGTGATGACCTGAGCGAAGGCAAGCCGACGCTGCCGCTGCTGCATGCCATGCACAACGGTACGCCAGAGCAAGCTCAGATGATCCGCAAAGCAATCGAAGAAGGTAACGGTCGCCATCTGCTGGAACCGGTGCTGGATGCCATGCAACAAACTGGCTCGCTGGAATGGACGCGCAAACGCGCTGAAGAAGAGGCGGATAAAGCCATTGCTGCCCTGCAGGCCCTGCCAGAAACACCGTGGCGGAGCGCACTCGAAGCATTGGCCCACATGTCAGTGCAGCGTGATTTCTGATTGTCATTACGGGGCAGCCTGGCCCCGTTTTCTTTCCTGCCTCACCCGTTTTCTCCCCCCTGCTTTACTTCCAGCCCTTCACCTGACTGCCCATTACATTCCTTGCAGCGCTTTTGCGAAAGAGAGCTCAGTTTAAAGCGAGGCCAAAACAATTACTGGAAGCTTATGGAAATTATTTGCTATAAGGTTTTTGTTTTTTCCTAATATCTCTGCATTGGATACGCTCGCTGCGGCAGAAACAACGCAATAACATGGACAAGGAGCAGGACGTTATGAAAGCAAGGAAACAGGATTGGCATCCCGCAGATGTGATTGCAGCACTGCGTAAAAAAGGCACATCAATGGCTGAATTGTCACGCAATTCGGGGCTGAACTCGTCCACACTCTCCAACGCACTTTCCCGCCCCTGGCCCAAAGGAGAGTGGTTGATCGCTGAAGCGATCGGTGTTCATCCCGCCGAGATCTGGCCAACTCGCTATTATGATCCTATTACATCGCGCTTGCTGGATCGCAAAAAACGTATTCGATCCCCCAGGGTTCGTCAGGAGATCTGAGATCTTTGGCATAAAAAAAAACCAGCCACGCTGCCGTGACTGGTTTTCTTCGCGTGCGAGATCTGTGTTATTCGCCGCTGACGCGCTCGATATTGGCACCCATGGCCTTCAGTTTATCTTCGATGTGCTCATAGCCACGGTCGATATGATAAATACGGTCCACAATGGTAGTGCCTTCCGCGATGCAACCGGCCAGTACCAGGCTCGCAGAAGCGCGCAGGTCGGTTGCCATCACTTGTGCACCCGACAGCGCCTCAACACCGTGGCAAATCGCAGTGTTGCTTTCGATTTCCGCGTGACCGCCCATACGAATCAGCTCAGGGATGTGCATGAAACGGTTTTCGAAGATGGTTTCGGTGATCACGCCAGTGCCTTCCGCCACCATGTTCAGCAAGGTGAACTGTGCCTGCATGTCGGTTGGGAAACCTGGGTGTGGTGCAGTACGGACGTTAACCGCCTTAGGGCGCTTACCGTGCATATCGAGGCTGATCCAGTCTTCACCGGTTTCAATCTCGGCACCCGCATCACGCAGTTTTGCGAGTACCGCATCCAGCGTATCGGGCTGGGCTTTATGGCACACCACTTTACCGCGGGAAATCGCAGCAGCGACCAGGAAGGTACCGGTTTCGATACGATCCGGCAGAACGCGATACACACCGCCACCCAGACGTTCTACGCCCTCGATGGTGATTTTATCTGTGCCTGCACCGCTGATTTTTGCGCCCAGCGTGTTGAGGAAGTTTGCCGTATCGACAATTTCCGGCTCACGAGCGGCGTTTTCAATAATGGTCGTGCCAGTGGCAAGCGTTGCCGCACTCATGATGGTCACGGTCGCGCCAACGCTGACTTTGTCCATGACGATATGCGCGCCTTTCAGGCGGCCATTAACGGAAGCTTTGACATAACCTTCTTCCAGTTTAATTTCCGCACCCAGTTGCTCAAGGCCAGTGATGTGCAGATCAACCGGACGTGCACCAATAGCACAGCCGCCTGGCAATGAAACCTGACCCTGACCAAAACGCGCCACCAGCGGACCCAGTGCCCAAATCGAGGCACGCATGGTTTTCACCAGATCATACGGCGCGCTGAAGACATTAACTTCGCGAGCATCAACGTGAACCGAACCATTACGCTCAACGCGCGCACCCAGCAAATTCAGCAGCTTCATGGTGGTATCGATATCACGCAGCTTCGGCACGTTCTGAATTTCAACCGGCTCTTCTGCCAGCAGCGCAGCAAACAGAATTGGCAGCGCAGCATTCTTCGCCCCGGAAATGGTCACTTCACCACTTAAACGGGTGGGGCCTTGCACACGAAATTTGTCCATTAACGGCTCTCAATTATCTATCAACAAATCAACCGGCGAGATACTTAGAAACCGTTGAGTTTACGGTCGCGCGCCCACTCGGCTGGGGTATAAGTTTTAATGGAAACCGCATGAATACGGTTATCCGCAATGTATTCCATCAGCGGCGCATAAACAGCCTGCTGTTTTTTCACACGGCTCAGTTCACCGAACATCTCACCCACCGCGATCACCTGAAAATGACTGCCGTCGTTACTGAGAACATGTACTTCATCTAATGGCAGCGCCTGCATCAGCACGGCCTGAACTTCACTATTTTCCATCGCTCTTTGCTTCACTTAATAATAATAAGGCGGATATCTTAGAGGAAAGCGCCTGACTCTTAAATACGCAAAAGCCCCTGAATAAATCAGGGGCTTTTGGCGATGACAACGTAATCAGGCGATTTTTTCCGCAGAAACAATAATCTGCTGTAGGTTATACAGCGCAATTAATGACTGGAGTTTGTCGTTGATACCGGTGAAAACTGGCGTGCTACCTTGTGCCCGCGCGATCTCGCGAAGATGGACTAACAAAGCCAGCCCCGCTGAATCCACGCGCTCCAGCGCCGCGACATCAATGGTCGCGACATCCACCATGGCGGTTTCACGGTCATGCCACAATGACAGCAGGGTATCGCGATCCAACATGCCGCTTAAAGATAGCGTGCTGGCATTGCGCTGCCAGCGTAACGGTTCGCTCATGCTTACTGTTTATCCAGAGTGATAGGCTGTGCTGCGTAGGTTTTCAACTGCGCGGTCAGACCATCAATGCCCTTGGTACGCAGCAGATCACTCCACTCATTTTGTTTGGTGGTGATCATACTGATGCCTTCAGCCACCATATCATAGGCCTGCCAGTTGCCGGTCTGGCTGTTCTTGCGCCACTGGAAATCAAGACGCACAGGCGGACGGCCGTTCGGATCCAAAATAGTCACGCGAATCGCCACGATATTCGCATCGCCAATCGGCTGCGGTTGCTGAATCTGGTAGGTTTGGCCATGGTACAGCGCCAGCGCCTGGCCATAAGCCTGCGCCAGATAATCGCCAAATGCGGCAAAGTAAGCGTCGCGTTGCGCGGGCGTTGCTTCACGATAATAGCGGCCCAGCACCAGCGCACCTGCGTACTTGATCTGTACATACGGCAGCAACTCCTGACGCACTACCTCACGCAGATAGTTAGGATCCTGCTTGATTTTAGGTTGCTCGTTTTTCAAGCGGGTGAAGGTCTTCGCCGCCGCTTCATTCATCAGTTTATAAGGATCGCTCTGATCCGCTGCATTGGCCGCCAGCGGCACAATCGCCAGCATGGCAATCATCAGGAAACGTTTAAACATCGTGTTTTACCTCTCTATTCCGTTGTAGCAGGTGCTGCCGGAGCAGGCGCACTCTCGGTGCCCTGCTTTTGATTATCGTTTTTGTTATCGCCGCTCTTGTAGAGGAACTGGCCGATCAAATCTTCCAGCACCATCGCGGATTTGGTGTCACGCAACGTGCCGCCATCTTTCAGCATAGCCGAACCCAGTTCTGGATCATCAAAGCCTAAATTCAGTGCGAGGAACTGTTCACCCAGCAGACCTTGCGTGCGAATAGCCAGCGAGCTGGTGTCCGGGATTTTGTCGGCATATTGATCGCTGATGTCCATGGTGACACGCGGCGACAGCGTTTTATCATCCAGCGAAATATCCGTGACACGACCAATCACCACACCACCAATTTTTACCGGTGAGCTGACTTTTAGGCCGCCAATATTATCGAAAGTGGCATACAGCTTCCAAGTCGGTTCGGTGCCAAGTGACTTGAGATCGGCCACGCGCAGGCTGAGGAATAACAGTGCCAACAGTGCTGCCAGCATGAAGACGCCAACCCAGATTTCGTTTTTCTTGCTTTGCATTGCATCAATTCCCAAACATCAGTGCTGTCAGCACAAAGTCCAAACCGAGTACCGCCAGTGAAGCATGCACTACGGTACGCGTTGTCGCCCGACTAATCCCTTCCGAGGTCGGGATGGCATCATAGCCATTGAACAGCGCAATCCAGGTTACCGTCACGGCAAAGACTGCGCTTTTAATGATGCAGTTGATGACATCGGTGCGGAAATCCACGGCATTTTGCATCGCTGACCAGAAGAAGCCAGGATCGATGCCTTTCCAGCCCACGCCCACCAACGCCCCTCCGGCAATACCGACTGCCGTAAAGATTAATGCTAGCAGCGGCATGCTGATAAACCCTGCCCAGAAGCGCGGCGAAACCACGCGACGCAGCGGATCAACGGCCATCATTTCCATACTGGAAAGCTGTTCGGTGGCTTTCATCAAACCAATCTCTGCCGTCAGGGCTGAACCCGCACGTCCTGCAAACAGCAATGCCGTGACCACGGGGCCCAGTTCACGTAGCAGCGATAAGGCCACCAGCATGCCGAGACTGGTTTCAGCGCTGTAGGTCGTCAGCACCAGATAACCCTGCAGGCCCAGCACCATACCAATGAATAAACCCGAGACCACGATGATCAGCAGCGACAGCACACCCACGCTGTACAGCTGTTTTACCAGCAGTGGCGCGTGGCGGCGGAAAGCGGGTTTACCCACCAGCGCATGAAACAGCATCAAGCCTGCACGGCCAAACGCCGCACAAGTATTAATTCCCTGACGTCCAAGTGACGCCAGCGCCTTTAGCAACATCAGTTTACGTTCTCCCTGCACGAGTCAGATCGCTGAGGTAATCCCCGGCAGCGAAGCGGAATGGCACTGGACCGTCCGCATGACCCTCAATAAACTGGCGCACGCGCGGATCGGGATTTTCCCGCAACTCCGGCGCGCTGCCCTGGGCAATAATCTTTTGACCGGCAACAATATAGGCATGGTCAGCAATGCTCAAGACCTCTGGCACATCGTGTGAAACCACAATGCAGGTCACACCTAACGAGTGGTTCAATTCATCGATCAATTTCACCAGCACGCCCATGGTAATCGGATCCTGGCCGACAAAGGGCTCATCGAACATGATCAGGTCCGGCTCCAGCGCAATCGCGCGCGCCAGTGCGGCACGGCGCGCCATGCCACCAGAGAGCTCGGCTGGCATCAGTTTGGCCGCACCGCGCAGGCCAACTGCTTCCAGCTTCATCATCACCGTGCTGTGCAGCAATTCCGGCGGTAATTGTGTGTGCTCACGCAACGGCCAGGCAACGTTATCAAAGACGTTAAGATCGGTAAAAAGTGCACCCGACTGGAACAACATGCTCATTTTTTTTCGCACTTCATACAATTTAGTGCGGGAAAGCGCTGGGATATTCTGGTCACGGAACCAGATTTCCCCTTTATCCGGTTGCAACTGACCACCAATCAGGCGCAGCAGCGTGGTTTTTCCAATCCCGGATGGCCCCATAATAGCGGTCACTTTACCCGCTGGCACGGTAAGCGAAATGTCATCAAAGATGACGCGGTCTCCGCGAGTGAAGCTGACGCCACGAACCTCAACCAGATTCGTTTTTTGCTGGATCATCGTTACCTCTTTATGCGGATCGGGCGTAATCAAAGTCGTGGATGGTAGCCTGGTAGACCACAATGCACGATAGTTTTACAGAAACTTACCCGTCAGGTGTGGCGAAAACGGCCTTAAAATTTACTTTTGCCTCTCAGACAGTCAAAATCAGCGCCTGTTTCCGCGCGCGCAA
Organism: Pantoea sp. SM3; assembly: GCF_000963995.1. Lineage (NCBI taxonomy): Bacteria > Pseudomonadati > Pseudomonadota > Gammaproteobacteria > Enterobacterales > Erwiniaceae > Pantoea > Pantoea sp. SM3. The sequence goes on along the minus strand of NZ_JZRD01000029.1, from coordinate 20,420 downwards.
TGTATTTACCTGTCGGACAAGGTTTGCCGACACACCTATCCATCAAGGATTTTTCATGTTCGTAGCCACTGCCCTGCTGTTTATTGGATTGATTTTACTGGCTTACGGTGCTGACCGTCTGGTTTTCAGTGCCGCGATCCTGTGTCGATCCTTCGGCATTCCTCCGCTGATCATCGGCATGACAGTGGTAAGCATTGGCACATCGTTACCCGAACTGATCGTTTCTTTTTCTGCAGCGCAGCATGGGCAAATGGATTTAGCTGTAGGGACGGCGCTGGGCTCAAACATTACCAATATTCTGCTGATCCTCGGCGGTGCCGCACTTTTGCACCCATTGACAGTGCACTCCAATCTGATTCGGCGCGAACTCCCCCTGATGCTGCTGGTCTCACTGCTGAGTGGCATCATGTTGTTTGATAATCACCTTAGTCGACTTGATGGCATCGCGCTGCTGCTGATTGCGTTAGGTTATCTGCTGATCGCCATTCGCATCGCCCGCCGCGCAGAGCGGGATAACAACGACACGTTAACGCGCGAACAATTGGCTGAACTGCCGCGCGATGAAGCTGGCAATACCGTGGCCTTTCTGTGGCTGGCGGTGGCGCTGATTATTCTGCCGATGTCGACGCGGATGGTGATCGATAATGCCACCGTGTTTGCCGACTATTTTGGTGTCAGCGAGCTGGTCATGGGTCTGACGTTGATTGCCGTGGGCACCAGCCTGCCTGAACTGGCAACCGTACTGGCGGGTGCATTGAAAGGTGAAGACGATATCGCTATCGGTAACCTGATTGGCGCTAATATCTTTAATCTGGCCATTGTGCTGGGCCTGCCCGCGCTGGTGCACCCCGGCAGCGTTGATGCACACGCTTTCGCACGAGATTACTGGGTGATGTTAGGTGTCAGCGTGCTGTTCGCCCTACTCTGCCTGTTACGCAAACGCCGGATTGGCCGCGTAGCGGGCTCTCTTTTGTTATCGGGATTTATTGCGTGGGTTCTGTGGCTGTGGCTCAGCCCTGCGCTCATCACAAGTTATTAAGGACGGACTGACCATGTCACATCAGCAACCGGTTTTTGATTACCAACAGGCAGGTAAAGCGGTACTGCGCATCGAACGCGAAGGGCTGGAGCAGCTCGATCAGTATATTAATGCCGACTTTAGCCGCGCCTGCGAAATGATCATTGCCTGCCGTGGAAAAGTGGTGGTGATGGGCATGGGCAAATCCGGTCATATTGGTGCAAAAATGGCAGCGACTTTCGCCAGCACCGGCACGTCTTCGTTCTTTGTTCATCCTGGTGAAGCCAGCCATGGTGACCTCGGTATGGTGACAGCTAACGACGTGGTGATCGCTATTTCTAATAGTGGCGAATCGAACGAAATTCTGGCCCTCATCCCGGTCCTCAAGCGACAGAAAGTGCCGTTGATTTGCCTCACCAGTCGTCCGGAGAGTGCCATGGGGCGTGCCGCTGACGTGCATTTATGCGTGAAGGTTCCACAGGAAGCGTGCCCGCTCGGTCTGGCACCGACCTCCAGTACTACCGCCACGCTGGTGATGGGCGATGCGCTGGCGGTTGCCCTGCTGGAAGCACGCGGCTTTACGCAGGAAGACTTTGCGCTGTCGCATCCCGGTGGCGCACTGGGCCGCAAGTTGTTGCTGCACGTGAGCGATATTATGCACAGCGGTGACGAGATCCCACACGTCAGCCGCGATGCGTCGCTGCGGGATGCGCTGCTGGAAATTACGCGCAAAAACCTCGGCCTGACGGTGATTGTTGACGACCTGATGAAAATCGAAGGCATTTTCACTGATGGCGATTTACGCCGCATCTTCGATATGGGTATCGATTTCCAGTCAGCCAGCATTCAGGATGTGATGACGCGCGGCGGGATTCGCGTGCGCCCGAATATGCTGGCTGTCGACGCACTGAATCTGATGCAAAACAAAAACATCACTGCGGTGTTGGTCGCCGATGACGATCGTCTGCTCGGTGTGGTACATATGCATGACATGCTGCGCGCGGGCGTAGTTTGAACAGGAACAAAGAATGAGTGTTGAAACCACGATGATCGATACCTGCTATGGCCCGGTGAGTGCCGATGTAATGGCTCGGGCGGCGCGGATTCGCCTGCTGATTTGCGATGTCGACGGTGTGATGTCTGACGGCGTGATTTATATGGGCAACAACGGCGAAGAATTGAAGGCCTTTAATGTCCGTGATGGCTATGGTATTCGCTGCCTGCTGACCTCTGATATCGAAGTGGCTATTATTACTGGCCGCAAAGCGAAGCTGCTGGAAGATCGTTGCCAGACGCTCGGCATTACGCATCTTTATCAGGGACAATCAGATAAGCTTTTGGCGTGGCGTGAACTCCTGGATAAACTGTCATTATCTGCTGAGCAAGTGGCTTACATCGGCGATGATTTGATCGACTGGCCAGTGATGGCGGAGGCCGGTTTGAGTGTGGCCGTCGCCGATGCCCACCCCGTGTTATTACCTCGTGCACACTACGTCACCCGCATTGCCGGTGGCCGGGGTGCGGTACGTGAACTCTGCGATCTGATTTTGATGGCGCAGAACAAATTTGAGGATGCCAAAGGGCAATCAGTATGAGTAAGAGCAGGCGTTGGATAACGCTGATTTTGGCCTTGATCGCCCTGGTGCTGATCGGCTGGAATCTCACCAACCAGGACGATAGCGAAGCGCCGGTGGCGACCAATAGCCAGGAGCCAACCTATACCAGCGAGAAGTCCCATTCTGTGGTGTACAACCCCACGGGCGCGCTGGCGTACAAACTGATCTCGGATAAAGTGACTTACTTTGCGGCAGATGAGGTGAGCTGGTTCGATAATCCGGTTGCAACCACGTATGATGAAAATAAAGTACCCACCTGGACAATACGTGCCGATAAGGCAAAGCTGACCAAAGATCGTATGCTGTATCTATATGGCCACGTCGAAGTGAATACCCTGACCCAGGATTCTCAACTTGAGCGCATTATTACCGATACGGCTCAGGTTAATCTGGTCACCCAGGATGTGACATCTGATGATCAAGTCACCCTATTTGGCCGCAGTTTTAATTCCACTGGCATGAAGATGCGCGGCAATTTACGAACCAAGAATGCCCAGCTGCTTGAAAAGGTCAAAACTTCCTATGAAATCCAAAATGAACAAAAACAGCCTTAAGTTGTTGTTGGTGAGCGCCTTACTGGCGACCAGCCTGCCCGCGCTGGCCCTGACGGGCGATTCTGACAAGCCCGTTAATATTGATTCGGTGAATCAGGCGCTGGATCTGCAAGGCAACGTGGCGACCTTTACCGGCAATGTCATCGTGACCCAGGGTTCAATCAAAATCACCGCTGACAAGGTGGTGGTCACACGTCCAGGTGGCGACAGTAAAAAAACTATCGTGGATGCCTACGGCGCTCCCGCCACCTTCTACCAGATGCAGGATAACGGCAAACCCGTGCAGGGCCACGCCTCAAAACTGCATTATGAGCTGGCGAACGATTTCGTTGAACTGACGGGCAATGCCTTCATTCAGCAGCTGGACAGCAACATCAAAGGCGATCGCATCACTTACCTGGTGAAAGAGCAGAAAATGCAGGCGTTTAGCCAGGGCGAAAGCAAACGCGTCACCACCGTACTGGTGCCGTCGCAGTTGCAGGACAAAAACGGCTCGTCCACGAGCCCTAAAAAGAGTAACTGATCGCTATGGCCACATTAGTCGCTGAAAACCTGGCGAAAGCCTATAAAGGCCGCCGCGTGGTGGAAGATGTCAGCCTGCAGGTAAAATCTGGCGAGATTGTCGGCCTGCTGGGTCCAAACGGTGCCGGCAAGACCACCACATTCTATATGGTTGTCGGGATTGTGCCGCGTGATGCAGGCCGCATCGTGATCGATGACGAAGATATCAGTATTCTGCCGCTGCATGCGCGAGCGCGCCGTGGTATTGGCTATCTGCCGCAGGAAGCGTCAATCTTCCGCCGTCTAAGCGTGTTCGACAATTTGATGGCAGTGTTGCAAATCCGCGATGATTTAACGGAAGAGCAGCGTCAGGATCGTGCCAATGAATTGATGGAAGAGTTCCACATTGAGCATCTGCGTGACAGCATGGGCCAGGCGCTCTCCGGTGGTGAACGCCGCCGTGTTGAAATCGCTCGCGCTCTGGCAGCCAACCCCAAATTTATCCTGCTGGATGAACCTTTTGCCGGTGTTGACCCGATCTCAGTCATCGATATCAAAAAAATCATCGAACACCTACGCGACAGCGGTCTTGGCGTGTTGATCACCGATCACAACGTGCGTGAAACGCTTGCGGTGTGCGAACGTGCTTACATTGTGAGCCAGGGACATCTGATCGCGCATGGCACGCCGGATGAAATTCTTGCAGATGAGCAGGTTAAACGGGTTTATTTGGGCGAAGAGTTCAGACTCTGATAAGGTGTCGTTATTCACGACATTTGCTTAGGAAATTCAAGCAGAATTATGAAGCAAGGTTTGCAACTCAGGCTCAGCCAACAGCTGGCGATGACCCCACAGTTGCAGCAGGCCATTCGTCTGCTGCAACTCTCTACGCTTGAACTCCAGCAGGAACTGCAACTGGCGCTGGAAAGCAATCCGCTGCTTGAGCAAACCGATCTGCATGAAGAAGTCGATTCACGTGAGCATCAGGAGAGCGACTCGTTAGACACACGTGAAGCCCTCGAACAGAAAGAGATGCCCGAGGAGCTTCCACTCGACGCCACCTGGGATGAAATCTACACCGCGGGCACGCCTTCTGGCACGGGTACCGATTACCAGGATGATGAGCTGCCGGTTTATCAAGGCGAAACCACCCAGTCACTGCAGGACTACCTGATGTGGCAAGTGGAGCTCACGCCGTTTACGGATACCGACCGAGCGATTGCCACTTCAATTGTCGACGCCATTGATGACACGGGCTATCTCACCGTTTCCGTCCAGGACATCTGCGACAGCATTGGTGATGAAGAGCTAACGCTGGAAGAGGTTGAAGCGGTGCTGAAGCGTGTTCAGCGCTTTGATCCTGTCGGTGTAGGTGCTCGTGATCTACGTGACTGCTTGCTGGTGCAACTTTCACAATACGCTGCCGATGCGCCAATGCTGGCAGAAGCGCGGTTGATCGTCAGTGAACATCTGGATCTGCTGGCCAACCATGATTTTCGCAGCCTGATGCGTGTCACACGCCTCAAGGAAGACGTGCTGAAAGACGCGATGCTGCTGATTCAGTCACTCGATCCCCGTCCCGGCCAATCGATCAACACCAGCGAACCCGAGTATGTGATTCCTGATGTACTGGTGCGTAAAACCAGTAAGCGCTGGACCGTTGAACTGAATTCAGACAGTTTGCCGCGCCTGAAGATCAATCAACATTACGCCGCGATGGGCGGTTCCGCGCGTAACGACAGCGACAGCCAATTCATTCGCAGTAATTTGCAGGAAGCCAAATGGCTGATTAAAAGCCTCGAAAGCCGCAACGACACTCTGCTCAAAGTGACGCGTTGTATTGTCGAGCAGCAGCAGGCGTTCTTTGAACAGGGCGAGGAATACATGCGGCCGATGGTGCTGGCTGATATCGCCCAGGCCGTGGATATGCATGAATCCACCATTTCCCGTGTGACCACGCAAAAGTACCTGCACAGCCCGCGTGGCATCTTTGAATTAAAATATTTTTTCTCCAGCCATGTGAATACCGAAGGCGGTGGCGAAGCCTCTTCCACGGCGATCCGTGCACTGGTGAAGAAATTGATCTCCGCGGAAAATCCCGCAAAACCCTTGAGCGACAGCAAACTCACCTCCATGTTATCCGATCAGGGCATCATGGTGGCGCGACGTACGGTTGCTAAATATCGCGAGTCTTTATCTATACCGCCATCAAACCAGCGCAAGCAGTTGGTTTGACCGAACGAAGAAGGAAGACCTATGCAGCTAAACCTGACCGGACTGAATGTTGAAATCACTGAACCGCTGCGCGAATTTGTAAATAGCAAATTTGCCAAACTGGAACACTACTTTGATCGTATCAATCAGGTTTATATTGTTCTGAAAGTGGAGAAGGTGACGCAGATTGCGGAAGCAACACTGCACGTCAACGGCGGAGAGCTGCACGCCACAGGGGAAGCGGAAGACATGTACGCGGCCATCGACGGGTTAATCGACAAGCTTTCCCGTCAGCTGACCAAACACAAAGACAAACTGAAAAAACACTAACCTTCATGCTTGCAGAGTGCTGACCGATTCGGCACTCAGAGCGCAAATGGGGCGGGTTAACCGCCCCGTTTTGTCATCTGCGCAAGCGCCAACGGGAGACTCGCCATTGTGCTATGAATGGCGTTAACCTTGCGGCTATGTGAACTCGCAAGTGAAACGATGATGAACAACGATCTGACACTGGAATTGAGCTCGGTCCTCTCACTGGACTGTACCCGTAGCGGCGTACACTGCCAGAGTAAAAAACGCGCGCTGGAAATTATCAGCGAGTTGGCAGCAAAGCAGCTCAATCTGCCGCACCAGACACTATTTGAAGCCATTCTGACCCGCGAACGTATGGGCAGTACGGGCATTGGCAACGGTATCGCCATTCCGCATGGCAAGCTGGAAGAGGATACGCTGCGCGCCGTTGGCGTGTTTATCAGCCTCGACCAACCGATCGCCTTTGACGCCGTGGACAATCAGCCGGTTGACCTGCTGTTTGCTCTGCTGGTGCCTGCAGACCAGTGCAAAACCCATTTGCATACGCTGTCGCTGGTCGCTAAACGTCTGGCGGACAAAACCGTCTGCCGCCGTTTGCGTGCGGCACAGAGTGATGAAGAACTCTATGCCATTATCACAGAAGCTCAGGAAGAACACTCTTAAGCGACAGACACATTTACCGGCCTATTCGTCGGTTTAAAACGGGAGAAATGTGATGGTGCTGATGATCGTTAGCGGTCGGTCAGGCTCAGGAAAATCGGTCGCACTGCGTGCCCTGGAAGACATGGGATTTTACTGTGTCGATAATCTGCCCGTGGTGCTGCTACCGGAATTAGCGAACACCTTAACAGAGCGCAATATTTCGGCGGCCGTCAGCATTGATGTGCGCAACATGCCTGAATCGCCGGAGGTGTTTGAAACGGCGCTCAACAATCTGCCGGATTCGTTTTCACCACAGCTACTGTTTCTGGACGCCGATCGCAACACACTGATACGGCGTTACAGTGATACTCGCCGCATCCATCCGCTCTCCAGTAAAAACCTGTCACTGGAAAGCGCGATTGATGAAGAGAGTGACCTGCTTGAGCCTTTGCGTTCGCGGGCAGACCTGATCATTGATACTTCCGAAATGTCGGTCCATGAGTTGGCTGAAATGCTGCGTACGCGCCTGTCAGGCAAACGTGAGCGTGAGCTGACCATGGTGTTTGAGTCCTTCGGCTTCAAACACGGCATCCCAATTGATGCCGATTACGTCTTCGATGTGCGTTTCCTGCCAAACCCGCACTGGGATCCCAAGCTGCGTCCGATGACTGGACTTGATCGTCCGGTTGCCGCTTTCCTCGACCGCCACACTGAAGTGCATAACTTCATTTACCAGACGCGCAGCTATCTGGAGCTGTGGTTGCCGATGCTGGAAACCAACAACCGCAGCTATCTGACGGTCGCGATTGGCTGTACCGGTGGTAAACACCGTTCGGTTTACATCGCCGAACAGCTGGCAGATTACTTCCGTTCACGCGGCAAAAATGTGCAGTCTCGTCATCGCACTCTGGAAAAACGTAAATCATGACCGTGAAGCAAGTCGTTGAGATTCGTAATAAGCTGGGCATGCATGCGCGCCCGGCAATGAAACTGTTCGAGTTGGTGCAGAGTTTTGACGCAGAGGTACTACTGCGCAACGAAGCCGGTACGGAAGCCGAAGCCAGCAGCGTGATTGCGCTGTTGATGCTCGACTCCGCGAAAGGCGGCCATATCGAGATTGAAGCCAGCGGCCCTCAGGAAATAGAGGCGCTGGCTGCGGTGATTGAGCTGTTTGAAGCCGGGTTTGACGAAGACTAATTGCTGTTAATGCAATTTGTAGCGAGCGAGGAAACCTTCCCCACCTAACTGACGCATTTGGCGCATTATCCACTGCTGGCGCATTCGTATATACCCGGAAGGTGCATCAGCGCGGAAGCGAATCGGGTTTGGTAGTACCGCCGCCAGCAGCGCCGCTTCAGAAATCGTCAGACGACTGGCTGGTTTGTGGAAGTAGCGCTGTGAAGCCTCTTCCACACCAAACACGCCGTTGCCAAACTCCGCAATATTCAAATATACCGTCAGAATGCGGCGTTTGGTCCACACCGTTTCGAGTCCAACGGTTAAACCGGCTTCGAGCCCTTTTCGCACCCAGCTGCGGCCATCCCATAAGAACAGGTTTTTTGCGGTCTGCTGCGACAGCGTTGAGGCACCACGCATCTGTTCTGAGCCATCGTTATCCAGCACTTTTTGTATCGCATCAACATCAAAGCCCCAGTGCTCCGGAAATTTTTGATCTTCAGAAGCGATAACGGCCAGCGCCATCCACGGAGAAATCTCATCCATGCTGACCCAATCGGAATGCGCCACATAGTCGAACCGACCACTGAACCAGGCGCCCAGTTGACGCTCCACCATCACCGCAGAAAACGGCACTGGTAAAAAGGCAAAGATCACGATGCCGGCCAGCCAAATTCCCAACCACGCCAGCAGCACTTTAGCAATCAGCACTTTAAGGCGTTGCCCCATTTTCCCTTTACTCTTACTCATGCAATTTTCTCTTACCTGTTCCCTGCATTAATCAATCACCCCGGTCACAATTTTGATTACCTGTAATCCTGGGCAAAACTTTACCGCTTATCGCGTGAAAGTTAGAGATGAAGTTATTACCTGCGTCATCATCGTTCCTCTATTAGAGCCAATTACATCAAGCACTTCCATCATAAGGGAATCGGTTCCATGGTGAAAAACCCAGCAAAACCCTTACAATCGGATACTTCATACAAAGTGATAAAGATCACGTTTAAACTTTCACAATACTTAACAATAAACTTTCAAAGCATTTGAATAAGCGCACTGATGCGCGCAGCCGTTTCAATAAACGTGGCTGAAATCGCGTCAACATCATCATGATTAGCCCTGACAATGGTAAAGGATTTAGCCTTCCGTTTGGTTTACATTGCACCGCAAAACCTTAAACTGGAACTTTCTGCAGAGGGTTTCCAAAACGTTTTGGATAACCCACCAGAACCACCTTATTTGTTACCTAATATCAGCATGTTAAGCTCACTTAACTCTGATTTTTCGGCTGATTAGGAATTTCGGCGCAGCTGTCAGGCTTTTCCTGCTTCCGGCTGAAGGAAATTCAGGCAAAAAGCAGAACAATTGGTCAAAAATAGTGCAATACGGCAAAGAAATTAATTCCTTGCTTGACTGTGTCAGCAAATTAATGTTTTCTGTATTTAATCGCTGCTCAACTTCACACAATTTAATGAATCTTGTCACAAGCGTTGGTGAATTTGTTAAGGTGATTTCGAAGCGTTAACCAATACCATACTGTTGCTGATCCATTCGACTTCTAACGATAGCAGCAGTACCCATTTCCCTGGTGTTGGCGCAGTATTCGCGCACCCCAGTTTCGACTGGGGTCATTTTTTTCTGGCGTCCGAAGATTTTTCCCTTTCAGCTACCCACTCGCGTAACACGTTAACGTCATGCAGCCACTCATGTTTTAATTCGTCGATCCACTCCTGCACGTTGTCCCACCATGCTGGCAGTTCCGGTGACTGTATCTGTTTCGCCAGTTTCTGCAGATGCAACAGTCCTACTGAGCCCGCAGCACCCTTAATTTTATGCCCTTCTTCCGCAATCCCTTTTTGATCGCGCGCCATCATGTTGGAATCCAGCACGTCGAGATACCCCGGCATCATCTGTTCAAACATCGTCAGGCTTTGTGTAATCAATCCTGGGCCGACCAATTCGATATACTGCTCCAGCATCTCCACATCGAGCAACTTGCGCGAGTGTACGTCTGAGGAGGCCTGAATCACTTCTTCAGGTTCGCCCTGGTAATCCCAGAACTTTTTAATCATCGCCGTTAAGGCCGGCACCGCCAGCGGTTTACTCAGCACATCATCCATACCGGCGTCGAGATACTCTTTTTTATCCTTCAGCACGTTGGCGGTCAGTGCCACCAGCGGCGGCAGCGCCACGCCAGCATGGCGTTGGTGAATGGCGCGCGACACATCCAATCCGGTCATATCCGGCAGCTGAATATCCAGCAACACCAGATCAAATTCCTGCGGATCAAACATCGCTAGCGCTTCAGTGCCGGTCATCGCCACTTCCACACTGCATCCCAGTTTCTCCAGTACTGAGCGCGCCACAATGACGTTCAGTTCAATATCTTCAACCAGTAATACGTGCAGCGCCGGCAGTGGCATGCTGTCGTCGAGATCTTCGTCTTCCACCTCATCGGCCACACGAGGTGCATTTATCTCGACCACAAAGCATGAGCCCTGCCCCGGTGCACTACTCACGCTAATATCGCCGCCCATCGCCTGTGCCAGACGACGAGAAACCGCCAAACCAATGCCGGTACCGGTGGCGGGTTTTCCGCCGTGCTGATCTTTTACCTGGTAATACATGGCGAAGATCTTGTCCTGCTCTTCCTGCGGAATGCCCATGCCAGAATCCTGCACTTCAAAGCGCAGCGTTTCGTCCTGGTGATAGGCGACGCGCACCACAATTTCACCCTGCTGGGTGAATTTCACCGCGTTACCGATCAGGTTCCACAAAATTTGACGCAGGCGCGTGCCGTCAGCAGAGATGATGTGCGGCAGCGGTAGCTCCGGTGCCATCACGAACTTCAGTCCTTTCGGCTGCGCCAGTAACCCGGAGAGGTTTTCCAGATCGGCAAGGAAGCCGGTGAAGTCGAGCGGCTGATTATCCAGCTGCACTTTGCGGCGCTCAATTTTGTCCACTTCAATCACGTCATTAAAGATGTTGCCAAGCGTGATGGCCGAGACATGGATGGTTTTCAGGTACTTCAGTTGTTCCTGATTGAGATCGGTGTCCAGCAGAATACGGCTCAAGCCGACAATGCCATTCAGTGGCGTACGCAGTTCATGGCTGATGGTTGAAATAAAGGTGGTCTTCTCACGGCTGGCATTCTCCAGCGCGTCCTGATAACGCTTACGCTCAGTAATATCGCGACCAAAGCCCATCAGGCCGCTGCGTTTACCGACGCGATCGTAATACGGCACTTTGCGGATTTCGAAGCAGGCTTTGCGCCCATCAGGATATTGCAGCCACTGTTCGTACGTCAGGGAGACGTTATGGCGGAAGACCTTTTCATCCGTCTCCAGCACCTTGGAGGCGGCATCTTCATCGTAAATGTCGCGCGGCGTCAGGCCAATCAGCTGCTTCTCGCTCATGCCCGTTAGCAGCTCCATCGCGCGGTTACAGCCCGAGAACTGCTTGTCGATGTTGCGATAGAACACCAAATCCGGTGAGGCATCGAGGAAGGAGCGTAAGAAAGAGGATTGCTGTTCCAGCTCGATTTGCGCCTGTTCACGGCGCGCCATCTCTTCGCGCAGTTTATCCATCACCTGCTCGCGTGCCTGCTCCGCTTTGATACGATCGTTAATTTCCTGATTCAGCTGAGCGATGGTCTCTTTCATTTGCTGGTTAAGTTCAAGATCGCGCGTGCGCATCTCTTCCAGCTTATCGACCAGCTTCGTCAGGCGCTGGCGAGACTCTTCCAACTGATCAACCACCACCGAGAGAAAATAGACGGCCCAGGGCGTGATCAACAGGCCGAAGAACACCGATCGCACCACATCGATACTCTCAACATGGCCACGCAGTACCATGGTGACAGCCATTTGCACCACCATCGCCAGCACCACCAGTGCTGAGGCTAATAGCAGCGAGAAACGCACCAGCCCCAGCTTGACCATCAGATCAACGTAGTACTGCGCTAAAAGACGAATCTGTTTCATCACGAGCTCCCTGAACGAAATCTGGCTCATGATAGCGTAATTATCGCGGCACTGCGCCGACTCAGCGTGTCATTGCCTGCTGACTTTGCCTCATTATGGTGCATCGCAGCGCCTTTTCGCCGATGTTCGCGTCGTTATGCGTAAAGCGCTTGACTAAATCTGCCAACTGAATAATCTGGAGGGCCGCGCTTTTGCGACCCTTTTGTAACATCCCGTGCTATTCCGCCTCCCGGCAGCCATTTCCTCTGATGGCTGGGCCTTGTTATTGCATATTCATTCAACTTTAGCGCTATTTTACTCACAATCAGCCTGATTAATTTTACTAATGACAGCCCTATTTTGATTCAAATATGACGCCATAAGAAAAACAGATACATGCTGTGCGTGAAACCGCCCCAACAGAATTTTATGCTGATGGAATGCAGTTATTCAGCATTGTTTAGATATCTGAGGCGTACCTCACAGTGAGACGGCTCACACTTCATAGGGGAATCAGAATCGTCAGATTGACAGTTATTTACGTAATAAATTGTTCATAATCATAAAGTTAATTGGAAAAACAGCCGATTACCCGCAACAAAGCTGGCTATTTGACCTGAGTTCGCTTTCCCGATAAGTTGGAATTCCGCTGGATGCTTTCCAGTCGGGACTGTGTCTCGGCATATCTATGCAGCAAGAAACTCCCTCTGGATGCAAGTTATCTCCCGTAAGAGACCGGAAGTAAGAGCAGCTCATCAAGGACGAGAACATACTCTCTTGAGAGCCTTTGCTCGGTATTGCGACGTCCGCGTTTAAGCGGCGAAAACGAATTTGATACAGCACGCAGCAGTGCTCTGTGCTTGAAATAATGCAGGTAATGTCAAAAGCAGTTTAAGGAGACCCTCAATGTCCACTCAAAAACCTCATCCCTATGGTTTGTATGATCCCTCAGCCGGTAGTGATAGCTGTGGTGTTGGGTTTATTACCCGTAAGGACGGCGAGCAGACCCATGAGATCCTGCAGATGGCGCACAGCGCACTGTGCACAGTACCGCACCGTGGCGGTATGTCTGCTGAGGGCGTGGGCGATGGCGCAGGTGTCAACGTCGACCTTTCTCTGAACTTCTTCCGCAAAGTGACTGGCCAGCCACTGGAAGCTGGCCGCTTTGGCGTGGGTAACTTCTTTGTGCCAAAAGATGCCGAGCTGCGTGCTAACGCAGAGCGTCTGGTCGAAGAAACCCTGGCCGCCCATAACTTCCCTGTGCTGATGAAACGCGATATGCCGTTGGACGGCAGCGTGACACGTCCAGCCGCCCTGCAATTCCAGCTGCCGATTGTGCAGTGGATTTTTGCGGCGCCACAGGAAGTCACTGAACAGATCGAATTCGAGCGTCACATCTATCGTGCGCTGCTGGATATCGAAGCGCGTGCCTTTACAGAAAGCGAATTCGGCGGTCTTTATCCGCTGTCGCTCTCTTCCCGTACTCAGGTATTCAAAGCACGCCTGAACTCAAATGAAGTGATCCCGTACTTCAAAGATTTGACCGATGTGGACCATCAGGTGCGTGGGCTGTTCTTCCATACCCGCTTCTCCACCAACACCGATCCGCACACCACCATGGCACAGCCGTTCCGCCTGATGGCGCACAACGGTGAGCTGAACACCGACCGTAAAAACCGCATCGCAGAAGCGGCATTGATGCTGGCGCGCGGTAAGAAAATCGTGCGTCCGAAAGGCCAGTCCGACAGCTCGCGTCTGGACCAAAGCATTCATAGCCGTTTGATGGAAGATAACCTCGACCTGATCAACGCCGTCGTCTCAATGATGCCGCCAGCGTGGGAAAACGACACCTCACTGTCAAATGAAGTGCGCGCGATGCTGGAGTACTTCTCTCTGTATGAAGAGAAGAACGATGGCCCGGCAGCGTTGATCTTCGGTAATGGCGAAGTGATCGGGGCGCGCCTTGACCGCCTGGGCCTGCGCCCATTGCGTTCTGTCGAAACCGCCGAATACATCGGTGCGATGTCCGAAGCGGGTCAGATTGCCTTCCCACCGGAAAGCGTACTGCGTCGTGGCCGTATCGAAGCGGGCGGCATGCTCTATTACGATCATAAAGAAAAACGCTCTTACACCACGGTGGAAGCGCTGGAAAAACTGGCAGCAGAGAAAGATTACCTTTCACTGCTGAGCGCGGCTCGCGTGGACCTGCACGATCTGCCGGAGATTCAGGCAGAGCAGCTGGGTTCACCGCTGCGCTATCGTGGTGACCTCAAAACCTATCAGCGTTTTGTGGCGTACTACTACAACCAGGAAAGCTTTAAATTCATGATGGACCCGATGCTGCAAACCGGCGCTGAGAAGATCTCGGCGATGGGTTACGGCAACGCCATCAATGGCCTGTCCGACCACGAAGGCGGCATGGCGCACTACTTCTCACAACGCTTTGCTCAGGTCACCAACCCGCCGCTGGATTCGATCCGCGAAGCGGACGGCATGACGTTGCGCGTGGCACTGGGTGCGAAGCCGCACTTGGGCCGCAGTAAAGGTCAGCAGGTTATCGTGCCCACGCCGATCCTGACACACCTCGATATGCTGCGCCTGCGCGAGCAAACCGTCGCACCTTATGCGCGTTTCGAGATGCTGTATGAGCCGGTCATCGGCAAAGATATCGTCAGCCGCGCCGCCAACGCCAAAGCGCTGGAAAACGCCATTGATAATCTGGCACAGCAGGTCGTGGATTTCGCACGCCAGCAGGGCGGCATTGCGGTGATCACCGACCGCCACATCTCTTCAACTCACGCGGCGATTCCTATGCTGCTGATGGTCTCTGCCATCAACCAGCGTTTGGTGCAGGAAGGTCTGCGCCTGGATGTTTCTCTGGTGGTAGAAAGCGGCCAGAGCATCTCTTCACACCACATCGCTGCAACCTTGGGCTTTGGTGCGTCTGCGGTTTACCCGCTGGGCGTACAGATGCGCGCGGAAGAGAAATATGGCGAAGGCGAAGAAGGTAACAAAGCCTTCAAACGCTATGCCAAAGCAGCCGAAAAAGCCTTGATGAAGACCATGGGTAAAGTGGGTCTCTGTACTGTTGAGAGCTACAGCTGTGGCGAATTCTTTGAACCTAACTTCCTGAATACCGACGATCCGGTTCTGAAGAAGTACTTCCCGAATATCAAAACACCGGTCGGTGGCGCGGGCTTCCCGGCTATCGCCCAGATGGCGGTTGACTGGCACCAGAGCGCACTGAAAATTCAGGGCGAGGCCGAAGTGCCACTGCTGGGTCTGTTCAAAGAGCGTGCGGAAGGTGCAGGTCACTCTTACGGTACCATTGCCGTACGTACCTTTATCGACATGACAGAGCAGCCGATTCGCTTCGCTGATAAAGCACGCGAAGAGGACAACTTCATCCGTCTGATGACGCTGGCCAAACTGGACAATGCCTTCAGCATTAAAGCTGACGCATTCAAAGACAGTAGCTTCGAACGCATCCCGAACGAGGTCATTGACTCACTGGCGATCACGCCGGATTACCGTCAATTCTCCAGCCTGATGCACGCCGAGCGTAAACGTCGCCCTGCTGCGCTGCGTGACATCCTCGCGCTGCCGTGTGATTTGACCCACGTTGACAGCGAAGCGGAGTTTGGTCGCAAACTTGGCCGTTACTCACTGGTCAACAATGGTTTTGCCACCCGTGGATTGAAGTGCGAAGCCGTGGAAGGCAGCCTGAACCAGTTCGAGCTGCGCCTGATTGATTCCATCGCGGGCCTGAAGCCAGAAGATGAACGTCTGGAAGCGCTGGCACGTGCACTGAAAACCCGCTTTAGCGACGACATCGAAAGCAGCAGCGTGGCCGATGGTGTATTACACATCACCGCTTACGGTAAAGCGGCAGATTACCTGTCACTGATCTTTACCGCGTTGCCTTCGCTGCCACTGGAAGAGATCCAGCCGGCACACGAAATTACCCGCACTTTCGCCTCCGGTGCGATGAGCCACGGAGCGCTGGTTGCGCCTGCGCACGAAGCTGTGGCGCACGGCACTAACATGGTCGGCGGCATGAGTAACTGCGGTGAAGGTGGTGAACACTATTCGCGTCACGGCACCATCCGCGCTTCACGCATCAAGCAGTTGGCATCCGGTCGTTTCGGCGTATGGGCGGCATATCTGGCCGACCCGATGCTGGAAGAACTGGAGATCAAAATTGGTCAGGGCGCGAAGCCAGGTGAAGGCGGACAGCTGCCTGCACCGAAAGTGACCGTGGAGATCGCCGCAGCGCGTGGCGGTACACCAGGTGTTGAACTGGTTTCCCCCCCACCGCACCACGATACCTACTCTATCGAGGATTTGGCACAGCTGATCCACGATTGTAAAGCCGCACGTGTTCGCGTCATCGTGAAACTGGTGTCTTCAGAAGGCATCGGCACCATCGCGGTCGGCGTGGCGAAAGCGGGCGCAGACGTCATTAACGTGGCAGGTAACACCGGTGGTACCGGTGCGGCCTCGGTCACCAGCCTGAAATACACTGGTCGCGTTGCCGAGATTGGCATCGCCGAAGTACATCAGGCGCTGTGTGCTAACGGCCTGCGTGACAAGGTGCAGCTGCGTTGCTCCGGTGCACAACAAACTGGTAGTGATGTGATCAAATCTGCCCTGCTCGGCGGCGACAGCTTCGAGTTCGGCACCACCGCGCTGATGATGCTGAAATGCGTGATGGCGAAAAACTGTAACGTTAAATGCCCAGCCGGTTTAACCACCAACGCCGAAGCCTTTGATGGCGATCCGCGTCAGCTGGCGCAGTACTTCGTTAACGTAGCGCAAGAAGTGCGTGAATTCCTCGCACGCCTCGGCCTGCGTTCACTGCGCGAAGCACGTGGCCGTTCTGACCTGCTGCACCTGATGGATCACCCACTGGAAGTCGGCAAGCTGGATCTGCGTGCGATGTTGACCGTGGTGCCAGAGCAGAAAATCGCGAAGCCGGTCTATCTGGAAAAAGATTTTGAGCTGGATGATGGCTGGGTTGAAGAGCTGAAAACGCAGCTGATCGACCAGGCGAGCCGCGATATCGCCCTCGGCGCAGGCATTACCCTGAACAACCGTAACAAGAGCGTGGGCGGCCAGCTGGCCATCGACATCGAGCGCATGCTCAACCACGAACTGTCTGCTGAACAACGTGCTGCACTGCCAGCGGTGTTCAAAGACGATCGCGGCCGTCATTACCTGGCACCGCGTACTGTGAATATCCACACCAGCGGTTCTGCCGGTCAGTCATTCGGTGCCTTCTGCAACGATGGCATGCAGATGAAGCACTACGGCACCTGTAACGATGGCGTGGGCAAAGGTCAGTGCGGTGGCGAACTGGTGGTGATGTCACCAGGTGGTGGCGCACAAGACAGCGACGGCAACGTGCTGATCGGTAACTTCGCGCTGTTTGGTGCGACCGGTGGCCGTTTGTTCGTACAAGGCCAGGCGGGCGACCGTTTCGCGGTTCGTAACTCTGGCGCTACTGCGGTAGTCGAAGGCGTCGGCGATTTCTGCTGCGAATACATGACTAACGGTGCGATTCTCAACCTCGGCACCTTTGGTAAAGGTTTCGGCAACGGCATGAGCGGTGGTTTCGCTTACCAGTATGACCCGTACGGTGCACTGGCAGGACACGCAGCGGGTGATTCCGTGCTGTTCGGTTCAATCGCTGACGAAGATGAATTGGCGCAGGTTCACAAGCAAGCAGTGCTGACCATGCTGAACTGGCACCTGGAAGCCACCAACTCGCCGCGCGCAGCCTGGCTGCTGGAGAATTGGGAAACCGAGTGCCACCACTTTGTCTACGTGATGCCGCGTTCGCTGCTGCTCTATCAAGATGGTGGCGAGATCCTGAAAGCGAAATCACGTAAGGATTTGCTGGAAGAGCTGTCAACCTCACTGGCTGCGCATCAGGTTGCCAAATTCAAGGCAGCATGGCGCACCGGCAAAACCATTGCGGATGGCGCCGTACCGGCTTACGGTGCGACGGATACAGCGGAAATGTTCGTGCTGCTCAACAACTACACCGTATTGAGCTTTGCGCAGCAACTGGCGCTCGGCAAACTGCCAAAAGGTACTGCCGTTGAAGACCCTGCGGTTGAGAAAGCGGTACGCAATTTGCTGATGACGGAAGACTTCGCGCTGGTGAGCAAACTGCAACGCCATGCACGCTCAGCGATTGAAAGCTACAGCGATGACGAACTGGCTAGCCTGATTGCGGCAAAACGTATGTCCGATTACAAAGCAGCCTTAACGCAACGCAACATTCGCTCCATGGACAGCCTGGCGACCTATGGCTGGATCATTTATCAGGATGCCCGCAACCGTGAGGTGCTTGGCCATCTGCCTGATTTCGAAGAGCTGTTTGCACGCGCCGCGCTGCCAGAAATCGCCGCTGCTGTCGGGAAACTTTCCTGATAGCAGCACCAATGAATGTGTGTATATTGACTGAACATCACGAGACGGGTTTGAGTACAGATATCCATGAAGATTCCTTACATTCCTGAAGATGCGCCGTTTAACGGCGAACAGAAATACTGGCTGGCGGGTTTTCTCGCCGGTCTCCACTCGCGTCTGTTGGTATTAGAAGATAAGCAGACGGCACCTGCGGCCGGTGGCGCCACCAACACGCAGTTGCACATTCTGTTCGGTTCACAGACCGGCAACGCAGAAGCGCTGGCGCAAACTGCCGCTAAAGCCGCGCGTGCCAAAGGTCTGGTGCCGGTGGTTCAGGCATTGGGCGAAGTAGACCTGGACGTGTTCGCCACCATGCGTCATGTGCTGATTGTCACCTCCACCTACGGTGAAGGCGAGATGCCGGACAATGCTCAGCTGTTCTGGCAAGCACTTTCAGCCAGCACAGCGCCGCGTCTGGAGCAGATGCACTTTGCTATCCTGGCGATCGGCGATACCGGCTACGATGGCTTCTGCCAGGCCGGTAAATTCTTCGATATGCGTCTGGAACAGCTGGGTGCAAAACGCGTCTTTGACCGCATCGACTGCGATATTGATTTTGAAGAGCCTTCCAGCGCATGGATTGGCGACGCGATGCCACAGTTTGCCGCCAGTGCCGGTAGCAGCGGCACGGTGTTAGAGAGCGCGCCAGAAGCACCGGTGATTCCAGGTAGCAACAAGCAAAACCCTTATGCTGCGGCGCTGGCGACGAACAAGCGTCTGTCTGGCGAATCATCAGCGAAAGATATTCGCCACTTTGAATTCGATCTTACTGACAGCGGCCTGAAATATGAAGCCGGTGACGCGTTGGGCGTCATCCCAGTGAACGATGCTGAGCTGGTTAGCCTGTTGCTGAGCGAGCTGAAAGCGGACTATGAAACCCCGGTGCCAGGCTTTGATCGTAACCTCGGCGACCTGCTGACCTACCAGTTCGAGATCTCCGAACCATCGCGCAAGCTGATTGAGTGGGTGGGTCAGCACACTGCCAACCAGGAACTGTTGCACGTATTACAGCACGACGATAAAGACACACTGGCTAACTGGCTCTGGGGCAAAGACACGCTGGACTTGCTGCAGCTTGAGCTGAAGCGCACTCTGTCTGTGCCAGAGTTCGTGGCGATGCTGCGTCCGTTGCAGCACCGCGCGTACTCCATCTCTTCCAGCTCCAAAACGCATCCGAATCAGGTGCACCTGACGATTGCTTCCGTGCGCTATCACAGCGGTGGCCGTGAGCGTAAAGGCGTCTGCTCTACCTATCTGGCCGAGCGCGTGCGCCGTGGCGAGAAGCCAGCGATCTTTATTTCGCCAAACAAAGCGTTCCGCGTGCCGGCTAACGGCAATGCTCCGCTGATCATGGTTGGCCCTGGCACCGGTATTGCTCCGTTCCGTGCGTTCTTGCAGGAACGTCAGTCAACGGGTGCTGAAGGTAAGAACTGGCTGTTCTTTGGCGATCAGCATCAGGAACACGACTACATCTATGAAGATGAGCTCAACGGCTGGCAGCAAAGCGGTCTGTTAACACATCTCGACCTGGCGTTTTCACGCGATCAGGAAGAGAAGATCTACGTGCAGAACCGTATGCTGGAAAAAGGCGCTGAGCTGTATGCCTGGCTGCAGGATGGCGCGTACTTCTATGTTTGTGGCGATGCTTCACGCATGGCGAAAGACGTGGATGCAGCGCTGTATGAAGTGGTGCGCCAGTTTGGTGGCCTCTCCAGCGAACGTGCAGCGGCTTATATTGACCAGTTGAAGAAAGATAAACGCTATCTGCGTGACGTCTACTAAGACTCATAAAAAGGAAGCTGATGAGCTTCCTTTTTAACCTCTGCTATCGCAGCACGCTGAATCGCGCCATGTAACAGCGGTTCAGATGTGCGATCAATCGCGCCGTTATTGAGAAGTGCATCCATAAAAAAACGGGCCAATTGGCCTAATGCCGATCAGTTAAGGA
>NZ_JZRD01000028.1:0-3392 GCF_000963995.1 Pantoea sp. SM3 | reverse complement strand
GTCAGGCTTAACTGACTGGCATTAAGCCTTCGGGCTCCTTTTTCTTTTGGCCGTCGCCACAGAGTTAACATTGCCTGGCGACTGCATTACTATCAGCGCTCATTAATTAAAAGCGGAATTCAGCTTATGAAACACCTGCAAGTCGCAGTGGGCATCATTCGCAATGCCAGCCGTCAGATCTTCCTTGCCCAGCGTGCGGCAAGTTCCTACATGGCGAATAAATGGGAGTTTCCTGGCGGAAAAATTGAACAGGATGAAACCGCTGAACAAGCGTTAAAACGCGAGTTGATGGAAGAGACCGGCATTGAGGTGACAGCCGCGAAGGCGATTGGTCTGGCCGATCATAGCTATGACGATCTGCGCGTCACATTGCACTTCTTCCTGGTGGAAGGATGGAACGGTGAGCCGTACGGCCGTGAAGGACAGCCTCAGCGTTGGGTGGAACAGCGTGATTTAGTCGCGGAAGAGTTTCCTCCTGCAAACCACGAACTTATCGCTCGCCTGGTGGCTGACGAAATTTAAGCGAAGGGGCGTAAGCCCCTTATCTCTTATTAATGCTGTTCTTCGCTCCAGTCATCGCTGTCGGTCAGATCGCTATCGCTGGGAATACGCTTCTCTTCAGCGGCCCATTCGCCCAAATCAATCAGCTGGCAGCGCTTGCTGCAGAACGGGCGCCACGGACTCAGTTCATCCCACATCACATCTTTACCGCAGTTGGGACAAGGTACGGTAATCATCTCTTCCTGCATAACAACCTCAACAACACGCTAATTCAAAATTCAATCGGGCTGGCACTTCACCGCGCTCGCTGTCCAGTGGCAGGAATCGAATGGCATAACGGCTTTTATGGCCTGAAACCTGCGGGTAAAGCGCATCTTCGAGGGTGAGCTGGAGACGTAACAAATCCGAACCTTCGGCATTATCCTGGTAAAAACCGTTCAGGCTGGTTTGATGACGAAATACGCCTGACTGACGCACCAGATCGAGGATCATGGTCAGACTATTGCGCAGAGGAACCAGTGACGCCAGCCAGCCGTTAACCTGCGAATCCCGCTGGGACTGTTGCTGGTGCAGCCAGATATGCAGGCTCGGCAAATCAAAACTGCAGCAGCCACCAGGAATGCTCAATCGCTGGCGTACCAATCCAATCAACCGATCTTCGCGCAACTGCTGACCCATACGTGGTGCCGCATTCAGCTCGCTGGATTGCTGTTTTAATCGATCACGCAGGCTGCTGACGGTGTGTTCGTCCACACCTGGCACATCAAGCCATGCGCGAAGTTTCTGCTGCTGGCGCTCCAGCTCTTTCAATAGCTCGGTACGCATATCACCGCGCTCAAAGATATCTAACAGATCACCAATGATGCGAAATACCCCTAATGCAGAGACGGAATTCACCACAGGCACCGTTTCATGCAGTTGGTTAAGTAATGACTCCACGCGCAGCCAGGTGCGCATCTTCTCATTCAGCGGGTGTTCAAACAGAACGACTGTACTCATGATGTTAATCCTGTCCGGTTGCTGCCAGGCGTAAATAACGCTGGTGAAGTTCAGCAACGCGCGGCAACGCCTGCTCGGGCGTACCACTGTTATCGATGATGTCATCCGCACAGGCCAGACGCTGCTCGCGGCTGGCCTGTGCGGCAAGAATATTTTTTGCCTGGCTAAGTGTGATGCCATCACGCTGCTGAGTACGCCGCAACTGCGTAGCTTCATCCACATCAACCACCAGAACCCGGTCAGCCTGATGCTGTAACCCGTTTTCCACCAATAGTGGCACCACCCATAACACATAGGGTGACGTTGCCAATAATTTTAGCTGCTGCGTACGGGCATTGATAAGAGGATGAAGCAGCTGATTTAGCCAGTTTTTTTCTTTCGGCTGCTGAAAAATAATCTCGCGCAGCCGTGCCCGATACAACGCTCCTTCGGCGGTCAATATTGACTCACCATGGCGTTTAACGATCGCCTGCAGGGCGGGTGAACCAGGTTCAACCACTTCTCGCGCAATCACATCAGCATCAATAATATCAACGCCTAGCGCGGCGAAAGCATTGGCAATGGTGCTTTTACCACTGCCAATTCCTCCGGTGAGCGCAACGGTAAAAGGCATAGCGTTCTCTCAAAATTGTCTTCATTGGGCGACCATCAGCCGCAATAAGATGAGAGCATGATCACAATCAATTTTCTCAGCTAAATTTAAGGGATTGTAGCTTAAATAAAGTGAAATTCGCAGTCTTGTCGCGGAACGAATGGCGCGTATGATAACGACACTGGAGCCGTGAGCGCTACCCGAACTGCGGTTCGTCGTCACTAACCAGGACACTCAGCTATGCGTATTGAAGAAGATTTAAAACTGGGCTTTAAAGATGTTTTGATCCGCCCCAAACGCTCCACCCTGAAAAGCCGTTCTGAGGTTGAACTCGAACGCACCTACACTTTCAAGCATTCAGGTCTGAACTGGACCGGCGTTCCGGTGATTGCCGCCAATATGGACACCGTGGGCACATTCACCATGGCCGAAGCGCTGGCGGGCTTCAATGTTCTGACTGCAGTGCATAAACACTACAGCGTGGAAGCCTGGCAGGCATTTATCCAGCGCGTACCGGCTACAGTGCTCGGGCATGTGATGGTGTCATCCGGTACCTCCGAAGCCGATTTCAGTAAACTCACCGCGATTCTCGCCCTATCGTCACAGCTCAATTTCATCTGTATTGATGTTGCCAATGGTTACTCCGAGCACTTTGTTGAGTTCCTGCAACGAGTGCGTGAAAGTTTCCCAGGCAAAACCATCTGCGCGGGTAATGTGGTGACCGGTGAAATGGTCGAGGAGCTGATTCTTTCTGGCGCGGATATCGTCAAAGTCGGCATTGGTCCCGGTTCTGTCTGCACTACGCGAGTCAAAACCGGCGTCGGCTACCCGCAACTGTCTGCGGTGATTGAGTGTGCAGATGCGGCGCATGGCCTCGGCGGCCAGATCGTCAGCGATGGCGGCTGTTCGGTGCCGGGTGATATTGCGAAAGCTTTCGGCGGCGGGGCAGATTTTGTCATGCTCGGCGGCATGCTGGCGGCGCACGATGAGTGCGAGGGGAACGTCGTCGAAGAGCAGGGCGAACAGTTTATGTTGTTCTATGGTATGAGCTCTAAATCCGCGATGAAACGCCATGTCGGCGGTGTTGCCCAGTATCGTGCTGCAGAAGGGAAAACCGTTCGTCTGCCACTGCGTGGCCCGGTGGAGGAAACCGTGAAGGATATCCTCGGCGGCCTGCGTTCGGCCTGCACTTACGTAGGTGCAGCACGCCTTAAAGAACTGACAAAGCGCACCACGTTTATTCGTGTGGCGGAACAGGAAAATCGGGTATTCACGCGCTGATGGCTGATGGCTGATGGCT
>NZ_JZRD01000027.1:0-471 GCF_000963995.1 Pantoea sp. SM3 | reverse complement strand
AATGCCAGTCAGTTAAGCCTGACTGGCATTTTTTCTTCTGGCTGTCGGATATTTATAGGGTCTCTCTTTCACCACCCTTGGGAACGAGCGCTCCCGTCGTCCCGGTAGTCTGACCATCTCTGCTATCGAACTTACGTCCTTTACCAGTTCCGGGATACGCCCAGGCGATGCGCCTTCAAGTGTCCAGAGCAGTTTCATCACCCACGCTGTCGATTCCCTGAAGCTGAGCTGGTTAGGCCAGTATCCCTTCAGCGTTGAGGCCATTCTTATCATCTGATATCTCACCAGATTGTAGGCCAGCAGCACGCCCCACAGCTCCTGCCTTATCATCTCCGGCTTCCTGCTGCGAAGCGTGAGCCTGCTGTCCTGGAGACCCTGCTTTATTTCACGATATCCCAGCTCTATCTCCCAGCGATGACTGTAGAGATCCGCTATTTCTTTACCCGGGTAACGCATCGCATCCGTCATCGA
>NZ_JZRD01000026.1:0-70370 GCF_000963995.1 Pantoea sp. SM3 | reverse complement strand
TGAGTGAGTGAGTGAGTGAGTGAGGCCTGACGGATAAAAGAAAGGCCGCCTTGCGGCGGCCTCTGATGCTGCTGGCTAAATTAGCCCAACTGCTTACGTGCATTGCGGAAGATGCGCATCCACGGGCTGTCTTCGCCCCACTCTGCCGGATGCCAGGAGTTGCTCACCGTACGGAACACACGCTCTGGGTGCGGCATCATGATGGTGACGCGACCGCTTTCGTTGGTGACCGCAGTGATACCGTTTGGCGAGCCGTTCGGGTTCGCAGGATAATTTTCGGTGACTTTACCGAAGTTATCCACGAAGCGCAGCGCCACCAGACCTTTGCTTTCCAGCTGTGCCAGATGGTTAGCATCACGGACTTCCACAAAACCTTCACCGTGCGAGACAGCGATTGGCATATGAGAACCGGCCATGCCGTCCAGCAGCAGTGATGGGCTAGCCGCCACTTCAACCAAACTGAAGCGCGCTTCAAACCGCTCTGACTGGTTGCGCACGAAGCGTGGCCACAAGTCGCTACCCGGAATCAGCTCACGCAAATTCGACATCATCTGGCAGCCGTTACATACGCCCAGCGCCAACGTCTGTGGACGGTGGAAGAAGTTTTCGAACTCATCACGCACACGGCCGTTGAACAGAATCGATTTCGCCCAACCTTCACCTGCCCCCAATACGTCACCGTAAGAGAAGCCACCGCACGCGACCAGCGCCTGGAACTCTTCCAGGCCACGGCGGCCCGCCAGCAGATCGCTCATGTGCACATCGACTGCGGTGAAACCAGCACGGTGGAAGGCAGCCGCCATCTCAACGTGGGAGTTCACGCCCTGCTCACGCAGCACGGCAACACGAGGACGCGCGCCTGTGGCGATCATCGGCGCAGCAACATCTTCTTCTGGCTTGAAGGTCAGATGGACGTTCAGGCCAGGATCGTTGTCGTCTTTCTTCGCTTCGTGCTCCTGATCGGCACAGGCAGGGTTGTCACGCAGACGCTGCATCTGCCAGGTGGTTTCTGCCCACCAGGTGCGCAGCGTGGTACGGCTTTCGCTGTACACAGCGCTGTCGCCAGAACGGATGACAAAGCGATCGCCCGGCAGTGCCTGACCAATCACATGCACATTGCTGCTCAGACCATGGTCGGCAAACACTTTCTCAACGGCTGCACGATCAGCGGCATTAATCTGGATCACTGCACCCAACTCTTCGGTGAACAGTGCTGCCAGCGCATCGTTACCCAGCGCGGCGATATCGGCTTCGATACCGCAGTGACCGGTGAAGGCCATTTCAGCCAGTGTGACCAGAAGGCCGCCATCAGAACGGTCATGGTAAGCCAGCAGCTTCTGCTCGGCCACCAGCGCCTGAATGGCGTTGAAGAAGCCTGCCAGCTGCGATGCATCACGCACGTCGGCTGGCTTATCGCCTAACTGACGATAAACCTGTGACAGTGCGGTAGCACCCAAGGTGTTTGCGCCGTTGCCCAGATCAATCAGCATCAGCAGGTTATCCTGGTCAGCTTGCAGTTGAGGCGTTACGGTGCGGCGCACGTCTTCTACACGCGCAAAGGCGGTGATCACCAGCGACAGCGGTGAGGTCATCTCACGCTCTTCGGTACCCTGCTGCCAGCGGGTTTTCATCGACATCGAGTCTTTGCCCACTGGAATCGTGATGCCCAGCGCCGGACACAGTTCTTCACCGACCGCTTTCACTGCCGCATATAAACCGGCATCCTCACCCGGGTGACCCGCTGCCGCCATCCAGTTCGCAGACAGCTTCACACGCTGCAGTGAACCAATCGCAGTGGCCGCCAGGTTGGTCAGCGCTTCACCGACCGCTAAACGGCCAGATGCAGCGAAGTCCAGCAAGGCTACTGGAGCGCGTTCGCCCAGTGAGAAGGCTTCGCCGTGATAGCTATCCAGGCTAGCGGTGGTCACTGCACAGTTCGCGACCGGGATCTGCCATGGGCCGACCATCTGGTCACGCGCCACCATACCGGTTACCGAACGGTCACCGATCGTAATCAGGAAGGTTTTCTCTGCCACAGTTGGCAGATGCAGTACGCGATTAACGGCGTCAGCCACGGTAATACCGTCACGCACCAGCGCATCGCCTTTAGCCTGCTGAGTGGCAACATCACGCGTCATCTTCGGCGTTTTGCCCAACAGCACGTCCAACGGCATGTCGATAGGGTTGTTATCGAAGTGGCTATCCGCCAGGTTCAGGTGCAGCTCTTCGGTGGCTTCACCGATCACCGCATATGGCGCACGCTCACGCTTACACAGCTCGTCAAACAGCGCCAGCTGAGCCGGTGCCACCGCCAGCACATAACGTTCCTGAGATTCGTTACACCACACTTCCAGCGGGCTCATGCCTGGCTCATCGTTAAGGATGTCGCGCAGGTTGAAGTTACCACCACGGCCGCCATCGCTCACCAGCTCTGGCATGGCGTTCGACAGACCGCCTGCACCCACATCGTGGATGAACAGAATCGGGTTAGCTTCGCCCAGCTGCCAGCAACGGTCGATCACTTCCTGGCAGCGACGCTCCATTTCCGGGTTGTCGCGCTGGACTGATGCAAAATCCAGATCCGCATCAGACTGACCAGACGCCATTGAAGAGGCTGCTCCGCCGCCGAGACCGATGTTCATCGCAGGCCCGCCGAGCACGATCAGTTTCGCACCAACGACGATCTCACCCTTCTGCACGTGGTCAGCTCGGATGTTACCAATACCGCCCGCCAGCATGATTGGCTTATGGTAGCCACGCAGTTCTGAGCCATTATGGCTGTTCACGCGCTCTTCATAAGTACGGAAGTAACCGTTCAGTGCAGGACGGCCAAATTCGTTGTTGAACGCTGCGCCGCCTAGTGGGCCTTCAGTCATGATATCCAGCGCGGTAACAATACGCTCCGGCTTACCAAAATCCTCTTCCCACGGCTGTTCAAAGCCAGGAATACGCAGGTTAGAGACGGAGAAACCGACCAGGCCCGCTTTTGGCTTCGCGCCACGTCCCGTTGCGCCTTCATCACGGATTTCACCGCCGGAACCGGTCGCAGCACCTGGCCACGGCGAAATCGCGGTGGGGTGGTTATGGGTTTCCACCTTCATCAGGATATGCGCCTCTTCCTGATGGAAGGTGTATTCGCCCTTCTGCGCATCGGCGTAGAAGCGGCCCACTTTTGAACCTTCCATCACCGCGGCGTTGTCTTTATAAGCAGACAGCACGTGCTCAGGATTATGCTCAAAAGTGTTTTTGATCATTTTAAACAGCGACTTCGGCTGTTTTTCACCGTCGATAATCCAGTCGGCGTTGAAGATTTTATGACGGCAGTGCTCGGAGTTTGCCTGGGCAAACATATAGAGCTCGATGTCGTTCGGATTACGGCCCAGTTTGGTGAAGGCATTCAGCAAATAGTCGATTTCGTCATCGGCCAGCGCCAGGCCCAGCGTGGTGTTGGCCTGTTCCAGTGCAATGCGACCGGCACCCAGCACATCAACGCTTTTCAGCGGCTGTGGTTCATGATGCGCGAACAGCTGCTGTGCTTCATTCAGGTCACCGAACACGGTCTCCATCATGCGGTCATGTAGCAGGCTAGCCAGCTGTTGCCATTGCGCTTCCGTCAGCTGCGGTGCCTGCACATAGAAGGCCATGCCGCGTTCGAGGCGGATAACCTGGGGCAGATCGCAGTTGTGCGCGATATCGGTGGCTTTTGATGACCACGGAGAAATGGTGCCGGGACGCGGCGTCACCAGTAACAGACGCCCTTGTGGCGCGTGCTCGGCGAGAGAAGGACCGTATTTCAGCAGACGTTGCAGGCGGGCATGTTCATCCGCACTGAGCGGTGCACTGACATCGGCAAAATGGACGTACTCGGCGTAAATATCACTCACTGGCAGGTGAGCGTCCTGAAAGCGGGTCAGCAGTTTGTTTACACGAAATGCCGACAGAGCGGGCGAACCACGCAGAATTTCCATCATCAAAGATCTCTCGTCTTCGAAGCGCCGGGCGACGCTTCATTGGGCGCAACAGGGGAAAACGGGCGGTATTATAGAGAAACAGCACGGGTTACGAAACCGTTTGCGCATAAAATCTGGCACTCAGCATTTGGCTGAATTTTGCACAATTCTTGCTATATAAGTTGCCCTGCTGCGCTTTGTTGCGCAAAATGCCCATCGCTCTGGGAGTGAAAACAACATAAATACTGCCTTTTAAAAGACAGAGGCCTGTGAGCCATTACGAGACAACTATTTGAAACGCCTGAAAATAAACTATCTGCTGATCGGTCTGATCACCGTGCTGCTTGCGCTGGCACTGTGGCCTTCAATCCCCTGGTACGGGGGCGGAAAAGACGCGTTATCGCAGATTAAATCACGTGGAGTGCTGCGCATCAGTACCGTCAACTCCCCGCTGACTTACTACACCATCAATAATGCACCAGCCGGTATGGATTACGAGCTGGCGAAACGCTTCGCCGATTATCTTGGCGTCAAACTCGAAGTTACGGTGCGTCCGAACCTCGGCGATCTGTTTGACGATCTGGACGATGGTAAGGCGGATTTGCTTGCAGCTGGGCTGATCTACAACGGTGAACGCCTTGCCCACTATCAAAGTGGACCGAGCTACTACTCTGTTTCGCAGCAGTTGGTGTACCGCATTGATAAGCCACGGCCGAAGACGCTCGGCGATTTAAAAGGCCGCCTGATTGTGCAGTCCGGTTCGGCATATCTGTCAACTTTACGTTCCGCCAAAGCTGACAGCTATCCCGATCTCGATTGGGCGATCTCTACCGATCAGGGACAGAAAGCGCTGCTGGAAGCCGTCGCCGACGGCAAGCTGGATTACACGGTGGGCGATTCGGTCACCATCGGCTTATTGCAGCGCATCCATCCGCAGCTGGCCGTAGCATTCGACATCACCGATGAAGAACCGGTCACCTGGTATCTGCCACGCAATGATGATGACAGTCTGAATGCGGCAATGCTCGACTTCTATAGCCAGATGGGCGAAGAAGGCACAATGGCGCGCCTCGAAGAGAAGTATCTCGGCCACGTTGGTACTTTTGATTACGTGGATACCCGCACCTTCCTGCGCGCGATTGATAACACGTTGCCGGATATCAAACCGCTGTTTGAGAAATACGCGGCGAGCATGGACTGGCGTCTGCTGGCAGCCATCTCTTATCAGGAGTCGCACTGGAATCCGCAGGCGACCTCGCCGACCGGCGTGCGCGGCATGATGATGTTGACGCGTAACACCGCTGACAGCCTCGACGTCAACGATCGCCTTGATCCTGAGCAGAGCATCCGTGGTGGCAGCGAATACCTGCAACGTATGATGGAGAAGGTGCCGGACACCATTCCTGATGATGAGCGCATCTGGTTTGCATTAGCGGCATATAACATGGGCTATGCGCACATGCTGGATGCCCGCAAGCTGACGGCCAAACAAGGCGGTAATCCTGATAGCTGGGCCGATGTCAAACAGCGTCTGCCGATGCTGAGCCAGAAGCGTTATTACGCGCAAACCTCCTACGGCTACGCGCGCGGCCATGAAGCTTACAACTATGTAGAGAACATCCGTAAGTATCAGATCAGTCTGGTGGGATATCTGCAGGAACAGGAGAAGCGCATCGCTCAGCAGTCGGCGCTGGAAGCCGAACTGGGCGCCGGTTACCCGGCGGTCGAACCTAAGATTGCGATGAACTAACCTTCGCGCTGCGCCTGCCGCAGCGCTTTCTTTTGCTCGCGGCGCATGCGGAAGAAGTCACTCAACATACCGGCGCACTCGTCCGCCAGTACACCGCAATCAATCTGAATCTGATGATTCATGCCTGGATGACCAATCACGTCCATGAGCGAGCCCGCTGCGCCCGTTTTCTCATCCTTTGCGCCATAGACGAGCCGCGTAATGCGGCTGTGCACCATCGCACCGGCGCACATCACGCACGGCTCCAGCGTCACATACAACGTGGTGTCGAGCAGGCGATAGTTTTCGAGAATTTTACCGCCCTGGCGCAGCGCCATGATCTCGGCATGCGCGGTCGGATCGCACTGACCAATCGGCCGATTCCAGCCTTCACCGATCACTTTATCGCCCTGCACTAATACCGCGCCCACCGGCACTTCGCCCTGTTCCCACGCGCGACGCGCCAGCTCCAGCGCATGGCGCATCCAATATTCATCAGTTTGTGGGTTCACCGGGCAGCTCCTGCGGATTTAAAGGCGGCGCATTATAGACGGAATCGCCACATGATTCACTCCAGCTGTTGCAGCTCACCGCGTGATGTTACCCGCCAGCGATGCTGGCAGAAGAACAGCAGCGGGTTATCCTGTTTACTGTCGCTGTAACCGCTGTAGAGTTGCAATGGTGTACCAATCTTCTCTTCGAGTTGAGCAACCTTCTCATGCCCGAGGCAACGCATGGCCAATACGCGCCCCCCTAAACCGGGTTGCATCTGGCTGGCAATCAGTTGAACGCGCGGCAGAAAGGCCGAATCGAAATAGACCTGCTCCACCAGTGATTGTGGCGAACCGGTAATCAGCCACACATCCGCATCATCGCTGCTGAGATAATCCGTCAGACGTTGTTGCACCACCGGAAAAGCGGTGACGCGCTGGCGGAACCATGTCGCGAACGCGGCCTCACGCTGACGCAGGCGCAGCTCACTGTGGCCGAAGGTAATGGCCCACAGCAGCAAGCTCATTGGCCAGCGCGCAGCGCGCCCTTTAAACAGCATTCCCAGACCAATCACCGGCAACAGCGGCACCACCAGCAACAGGTTGATCGGCTGACGTCGCAGCAGATAACGCATAAAGGTGCCAAACATGTCCTGCTGATGCAGCGTGCCATCGAGATCGAAAAACACCACGCGGCGTTGCGTACCCTTTGTCAAACTCCACTCCTTATCTTTCCTTTCTACGGCTTGCCCTACAGTGTAGCCAGCTTCAACGGCGGGGGCGAAAGCAGTCATTTTTAATTCCAATGACCACAATGCCAGCTGAATAGTTTATTCTTTGTGTCGGCGTGCTGTCATTAAAACCTGACCGTGCGAAAAGAGACTAAGCTCAAGCGGGATTAGATGGATTAAGGATCGAACATGAGTTCATTGCTGCGAATTCGCCAGCTCTACCCTCGACTGGCGCTAAATGAGCGTCGGCTGGCGGATTTTTTGCTGTCGCAGCCGGATCGGGCACGGCATCTGAGTTCACAAAAACTGGCTGAGGAATCGGGCGTCAGCCAGTCGAGCGTGGTGAAGTTTGCCCAAAAATTGGGCTATAAGGGATTTCCTGCGCTGAAACTGGCACTGAGTGAGTCGCTGGCGGATCGTGACGCCATCACCGTGCACAATCATATTCTCAGCGACGATCCCCTCAAAGTGGTCGGCGAAAAATTACTGACTGAGAAGATCTCCGCTATCCGCGCCACGTTGGATATCAACAGTGAAGAGAAGCTGCTGCAAACCCTGCAATTGCTGAAAAACGCCAACCGCATTTTGTTAGTGGGTATCGGTGCGTCGGGGTTAGTGGCGAAAGATTTCTCATGGAAGCTGATGAAGATTGGCATCAACGCAGTCGCCGAGCAGGATATGCATGCTTTACTGGCGAGCGTGCAGGCGATGGCACCGGGGGATGTGCTGCTGGCGATTTCCTATACTGGCGAGCGGCGTGAAATTAACCTTGCGGCGCAGGAAGCCGCGCAGCTGGGGGTCGACGTGCTGGCGTTTACCGGCTTTACCCCCAACTCACTGCAACAGTGCGCTTCCATATGCTTGTACACCGTTGCCGAGGAGCAAAGTACGCGCAGTGCCGCCATCTCATCCACCAGTGCACAACTGGCGTTGACCGACCTGCTGTTTATGGCGTTGGTACAAAACGATCCAGAACGCGCTTCAAGCCACATACGGCACAGCGAAGAACTGGTAAAGAAATTGGTGTAATGCGAAAAAGGCCGTTATCCGGCCTTTTATTGGCTGATTCTTAACGCACAGAATGATCACGCGGCGTTTTCCTGATGCCTGGCTGACTTACAGCGAATTCTGCTTCAGTGAGCTTAATTCCCGCTTTGTTTGATCCAGCACAACAAACCCTGCGCCTGCAGAAGCCGATTTTATGATAAGGTGCGCGCCTTCTTTCACAGGCTAATGGCGATCATGGCTTTACTCATTACGGCGAAATGCATCAATTGCGATATGTGCGAACCTGAATGCCCGAACCAGGCTATCAGCTTAGGTGAGATGATCTATGAGATTGATGTCGACCGCTGCACCGAGTGCGTAGGCCATTATGATGTGCCGACCTGCCAAAGCGTCTGCCCGATTGATAACACCATCATTTCTGACCCACAGCACCCGGAAACCCGTGAGGCGCTGTGGGAGAAATTTGTCGTGTTGCACCCTTAGTCTTCGATGATTACCGTTGCGCAGGCGTAGTGGCGCTCATCGGCCAGGGTAACATGCACATGTTTCACGCCCAACTGGCTGGCAATCACTTTTGCCTGTTCGAAAAAGCGTAAGCCCGGTTTGCCAAGCGCGTCGTTGTACACTTCGAATTGATTAAAGGCCAGGCCACCGCGAATCCCGGTACCAAAGGCTTTGGCCGCCGCTTCTTTCACTGCAAAACGTTTGGCAAGAAAGCGCACTGGTTGCTGGTGCGCCTGATACTGTTGCCACTCGGCTTCGCTTAAGACGCGACGCGCCAGACGATCGCCGGATCGCTCAATCACACCGGCAATACGTTCAATTTCAACGATGTCACTGCCGAGTCCAAGAATCGCCATTAGCGACGCGCTTCCCGCATCAGCTGCTTCATCTCTGACACCGCATCCGCCAGCCCACTGAACAGCGCACGGCCAATGATAGCGTGACCAATGTTAAGCTCGTGCATCTCCGGCAGTTCCGCGATCGGTTGCACATTGTGATACGTCAGACCGTGACCGGCATTAACCTTCAAGCCCAGGCTGGCTGCAAACGTGGCCGCTTTGCGAATGCGAGACAGCTCGGCTTCACGCTCCAGCCCTTCCGGTGCTTCCGCGTAGGCGCCGGTGTGGATCTCAATGTAAGGTGCGCCGCTGGCAACGGCCGCTTCAATCTGGCGATGATCGGCATCGATAAACAGCGACACCAGGATACCCGCTTCGCTCAGCAGGCGAACCGCTGCGTTGATTTTGTCCTGCTGACCCGCCACATCTAATCCGCCTTCGGTGGTCACTTCCTGGCGCTTTTCTGGCACCAGACACACGAAGTGCGGCTTGATGTCGCAGGCAATGTCGATCATCTCATCGGTCACCGCCATCTCCAGATTCATGCGCGTCTGGATGGTGTCGCGCAGAATACGCACATCGCGATCGGTGATATGACGACGATCTTCACGCAGGTGCACAGTGATGCCATCTGCGCCCGCCTGTTCAGAAACAAACGCAGCCTGGACTGGATCGGGATAATTCGTGCCACGTGCGTTACGTACGGTGGCGATGTGGTCAATGTTGACCCCTAACAGCAACTCAGCCATGACAATCCTTAAATAGGTTCAGTGTGTTTGCAGTGTACCGTGCTGAGCATATCAGGCGGTACGACCAGCGCTAGTCGTTTGCCACATCGGGCTTCTTTTTTGGCACAAACTGGCGAAACAATTCCTGGCTCTTCAGCGGTTTTCCGCCCAGATAAGGCTTAAGCGCCATACGCGTGAACCGCTTGGCAGCACGCAGGCTGTCGGCATCGGGAAACTCACGTGTCCACAGCGCACGCAGCTGGCGACCGGTGAAGCTGCGTTGGTTCACCACCAGGCTGGCGATAAAGCCCTTCTCTTCACGGTAGCTGTACGTCATGCCGTCATCGATCTCTTCGCCACTGCCCGCACAGTGCAGGAAATCCACGCCGTAACCCAGATGCCCCAGCAGCGCCAGTTCAAAGCGACGCAACGCCGGTTCAGGCGTGCCGCTGCCTGCGGCCAGCATCTGGATGCAATGGAGATAATCAAAGAAAAGATCGGAGAAAGGAATTTCCTGCTCAAGCACACGCGACAGCAGTTCGTTAACGTACAGCCCGCAATAGAGCGTGATGCCACTGAGCGGTAATGCCAGCGACACCGCTTCGGCGCTGCGCAGCGTTTTGACTTCGCCACGCCCGCCCCAACGCACCAACAGCGGCGTGAAGGGTTGGAGTGCACCTTTGAGTTGGGAACGGCGCGAGCGTGCGCCTTTGGCGAGGACGCGGACGCGCCCTTCGCTTTCGCTGAACAGATCGAGCAGGAGGCTGGTTTCGCTGTAAGGGCGACTATGCAGCACAAAGGCGCGTTGCCAGCCTTCCATCAATTATTCGTCTGTGTAGCCCAGGCTGCGCAGTGCACGTTCGTCATCCGCCCAACCCGATTTCACTTTAACCCACAGTTCGAGATGCACTTTAGCTTCAAACATCTCTTCCATGTCTTTACGCGCTTCAATACCGATGGTTTTAATCTTGGCGCCTTTGTTGCCAATCACCATCTTCTTCTGCCCTTCGCGCTCGACGAGGATCAGACCGTTGATGTCATAGCCACCACGATCGTTAGAGACGAATTGTTCGATTTCCACGGTCACTGAGTAAGGCAGTTCGGCACCGAGGAAGCGCATCAGTTTTTCACGGATGATCTCAGACGCCATAAAGCGCTGTGAGCGGTCGGTGATGTAATCTTCCGGGAAGTGATGGTCAGATTTCGGCAGGCATTTACGCGCGATAGCGGCAATCGCATCGACGTTTTTACCGCTTTCCGCCGAGATCGGCACGATCTCAAGGAAGTTCATCTGCTGGCTCAGGAACTGCAGGTGCGGCAGCAGAATGGTTTTATCCTGAATGTTGTCGACCTTGTTAACGGCCAGCACTACCGGCACTTTGCCGTCGCGCAGCTTGTTCAAGACCATTTCATCGTCCGGCGTCCAGCGGGTGCCTTCAACAACAAAAATCACCAGCTCCACATCACCAATTGAGCTGCTGGCAGCACGGTTCATCAGGCGGTTAATCGCCCGCTTCTCTTCCATGTGCAGCCCTGGGGTATCCACGTAGATCGCCTGATAAGCGCCTTCGGTGTGAATGCCCATGATGCGGTGACGCGTGGTTTGCGGTTTACGCGAGGTGATCGACACTTTCTGCCCCAATAACTGGTTCAGTAAGGTGGATTTGCCAACGTTAGGTCGGCCAACAATCGCGATAAAGCCGCTGTGTGTTTCGATTTCGCTCATTCGAGTCCTGACTTGGGCAGCGTCGCTGTCGACGCTGTGATATGACTATGTATTTTATTCGAGGCCAAGCTTAATTAATGCCTGTTCAGCGGCAGCTTGCTCTGCTTTACGGCGGCTGGAACCTACACCCACCACCGGGTCTGCCATGCCACTCACCTGACAGTGAATGGTGAATTCCTGATCGTGGGCTTCACCACGCACTTGCACCACCAGATAAGAAGGCAGCGGCAGGTGACGCCCTTGCAGAAACTCCTGCAGACGCGTTTTTGGATCTTTTTGCTTATCACCCGGGCTGATCTCATCAAGGCGATTTTGGTACCAATCGAGGATCAGTTTCTCAACGGTTTGAATGTTGCTGTCGAGGAAGATACCGCCAATCAGCGCTTCAACCGTATCAGCAAGAATCGATTCGCGACGGAAACCGCCACTCTTCAACTCGCCCGGTCCAAGACGTAAACATTCGCCGAGTTCAAACTCACGCGCCATCTCTGCCAGGGTATTGCCCCGCACCAGCGTAGCGCGCATGCGGCTCATGTCACCTTCATCCACGCGTGGGAAGCGATGATAAAGCGCATTGGCAATCACATAGCTGAGAATGGAATCGCCAAGAAACTCAAGACGTTCATTGTGCTTACTGCTGGCACTGCGGTGAGTCAATGCTTGCTGCAGTAGTTCCGGATGAGTAAAAGTGTAGCCCAGTTTGCGCTGCAGCTTGTTAATAAGGATGGGGTTCATGCGATTCCAGTTATTCTGTGCGTCTGTAACTCTGCATACGAAACAGGGCTGAGCTTCCAACACGTTCTGTTTCGTGTGCAGTGGCCCCCCGAAAGAGGCCAACCGTGTTGCCCACCGCAG
The DNA here is from genome assembly GCF_000963995.1 of Pantoea sp. SM3. NCBI lineage: Bacteria > Pseudomonadati > Pseudomonadota > Gammaproteobacteria > Enterobacterales > Erwiniaceae > Pantoea > Pantoea sp. SM3. Next base: position 58,310 of record NZ_JZRD01000026.1, on the reverse strand, counting down.
TGGGCATAATGCTTAGTGGATTCCGCCGATGCGACTTAAGCGCACGCCCGTTGGCCACTGTCCTTCTTGTTTCTCAAAGCTCATCCAGATAGCCACCGCTTTACCGACCAGATTCTTCTCAGGCACAAAGCCCCAGTAGCGGCTGTCGGCGCTGTTATCGCGGTTATCACCCATCATGAAATATTGCCCTTCCGGCACGATCCACGTGGATTGCGGCTGACCCGGCTGCTGATAATACATGCTTGCCTGGCTCTGCGCTTCGTTTACTAACAGGATATCGTGCGTCACCGTGCCCAGCGTCTCTTTACGTGTTCCCAGACGCAGGCCGCCCTTCATGGTTTCGCCCTGTGGTGCTTCAAAGAAGCCGTTGCCGGTTTCATTGCCATCAAAGCCGCTGAAGGTTTGAATGAAGCGGCTTGGCTCCACGTTGGTATAGGTGATCGGCAACGCAGTATCGCATTTGCCCGTGCCACAACCCGGGTTAACCGTTAGCGTTTTGCTGTAAGGATCAAACACCACTTTGTCGCCCGGCAGACCGATCACACGTTTAATGTAATCGACGCTCGGATCTTTCGGGTATTTAAACACCGCCACATCACCGCGCTGCGGATGACCCGTTGGGATCAGCGTGGTTTGAGTAATCGGATCTTTGATGCCGTAAGCAAACTTCTCCACCAGAATAAAATCACCAATCAGCAACGTCGGCATCATGGAACCTGATGGGATCTGGAACGGCTCAAAAATAAATGAGCGAACGATCAGTACCACCGCGAGCACCGGGAACACCGATGCCGCCGTTTCTACCCAGCCTGGCTGAGCCGCCACTTTGGCCAGCGTTTTGCCGTCCAATGTGTTGCCCGCCTGCGCTTGTGCAGCTGCCTGCTTAGCACGACGCGCCGGAGCCCATTTAAAGCGATCGATACACCAGATAACACCCGTTATTAGCGTGGCGATCACCAGAATCAGGGCGAACATATTAGCCATTAAAATTCCTTATTTGCTGTCTTTACCGACATGCAGAATGGCAAGGAATGCTTCCTGCGGCAGCTCAACGTTGCCGACCTGCTTCATTCGCTTCTTACCATCTTTCTGCTTCTGCAACAGTTTCTTCTTACGGCTCACGTCACCGCCATAGCATTTCGCCAGGACGTTTTTACGCAGCTGCTTGACCGTTGAGCGAGCGATAATGTGGTTGCCGATTGCCGCCTGAATCGCAATATCGAACTGCTGACGTGGGATCAGATCTTTCATCTTCTCCACGAGGTCGCGGCCACGATACTGAGAGTTATCACGGTGGGTAATCAGCGCCAGCGCATCTACACGTTCTGAGTTAATCATCACGTCGACACGCACCATGTCAGAGGCCTGGAAACGTTTAAAGTTATAGTCCAGCGATGCATAGCCGCGAGACGTTGATTTCAGACGGTCGAAGAAGTCGAGTACCACTTCTGCCATTGGGATTTCATAGGTCAGCGCAACCTGTTTACCGTGGTAAACCATGTTGGTCTGCACACCGCGTTTCTCAATACACAGGGTGATCACGTTGCCGAGGAACTCCTGCGGCAGCAGCATGTGACACTCGGCGATCGGTTCGCGCAGTTCTTCAATATTGTTCAGCGGCGGCAGCTTGGATGGGCTATCGACATAGACAGTTTGACCATCGGTCGTCAGCACTTCATAGACCACCGTCGGCGCAGTGGTGATCAGGTCGAGATCGTATTCACGCTCCAGACGTTCCTGAATGATCTCCATGTGCAGCAGGCCAAGGAAGCCGATGCGGAAGCCAAAGCCCAGCGCCGTTGAACTCTCTGGTTCGTAGAACAGTGAGGCATCGTTCAGGCTCAATTTGCCCAGCGCATCACGGAATGCTTCATAGTCATCAGAGCTGATCGGGAACAGACCGGCATAAACCTGTGGCTTCACTTTTTTAAAGCCTGGCAACACTTTGTCAGCAGGATTTCGCTGCAGCGTTAAGGTATCGCCTACTGGCGCGCCGAGGATGTCTTTAATTGCACACACCAACCAGCCCACTTCACCGCAATTGAGTTCATTACGGTCAACCTGTTTCGGTGTAAAGATGCCTAAGCGATCAGCGTTATAGGTCTGACCGGTGCTCATCACCTTCACTTTGTCGCCTTTGCGCAGCGTACCGTTCTTGATACGAATCAGTGACACAACGCCCAGGTAGTTATCGAACCATGAGTCGATGATCAGCGCCTGCAGTGGGCCTTCCGGATCACCTTCCGGTGGTGGGATATCACGCACCAGACGCTCAAGCACATCCGGAACGCCAACGCCGGTTTTCGCCGAGCAGCGCACGGCATCAGCCGCATCAATACCAACGATATCTTCAATCTCTTCCGCCACGCGCTCAGGATCGGCCGCAGGCAAGTCGATTTTGTTCAGAACCGGTACCACTTCCAGATCCATTTCCATTGCGGTGTAGCAGTTCGCCAGCGTCTGTGCTTCAACGCCCTGACCTGCATCGACCACCAGCAATGCCCCTTCACAAGCCGCTAACGAGCGGGAAACTTCATAGGAGAAGTCAACGTGGCCGGGAGTATCGATAAAATTGAGCTGGTAAGTTTCACCGTTCAGCGCTTTGTAATCGAGCGTTACGCTTTGCGCTTTGATGGTAATGCCGCGCTCGCGCTCCAGATCCATAGAATCCAGAACCTGCGCCGCCATCTCACGATCGCTGAGGCCACCACAAATCTGAATCAAGCGGTCAGAGAGCGTTGATTTGCCGTGGTCGATGTGTGCGATGATGGAGAAATTTCGTATGTGCTTCATTTATATGAATATCTTCACGTAAAAAATCAGTGGAAAACTTGAGCACAGACACATTCAGGAAAGTGAGCTTTACCCGGAATCCTGTCAGCCTCATTAATGACGACGCATATTACACTGTTAACGCCGCGCGTTAAAGAATGGAACTGTGGGGAATCGCAACAGATTTCAGCGGGTAAGCCTAAATGAAAAAGCCGCGCATTGCGCGGCCCTGGCAGGGATCAACCTTCATTTTCTACGCGTATGGCATCGGGTGGTAACGCAACGCTGAGGATGATCGGCTGAAAGGCTTCCCGATGACCGAACACGCTGGAAACCCCTTTAGCCACAATAAAGCCACCAATGCCGCCTAACAGCGCACCGCAGGCCGCCGCCAGATCGCTGTGGAACAGCATCTGAAACAGACCTGCGACTAAAAACAGGCCAAACAGCGGCGTCATGTAAACCAGCAGTGCTGAACCCAGCAGACTGCTTTCACGGATACCCAATTCAATGCGCTGTCCGGGCTGTAAAGGCTCCGGGCTGGCAATGGTCATGACATGAGCATTTTTCGGCCCAAGTTGATTGAGCGCGTGGCTGCCGCAGCCTTTGCGGGCTGAACAGCTGTTACAGGAGGTTTTCGCTTCCGAGTGCAGCGTGGCAATGCCTTTTTCCCACGCCACCACGGTGGCCCATTCTCTCATCATTTTTGTGCACCTGAATCTATGCTGTCCGCGATACGTTTGGCCGTTGCAGGCGGTAATTCGCCCACCACGGTGATTTCACGATTATCGCGCACTTCTGTCTGCACCGTACGACGCCCAGTGCGCAATGACTGCGGCACACTGCTTTTATCGGCAGGCGTAATGTTGATAGCAAAGCTGAATAAGCCATCGCTGTACAGACGAGATTCTACGGTTTTGTTCATGGCTGGCATATCGCGGCGACTCTGCGAAATCAGTGTCATACCCGCAGGCAACCAGCCTGGCTGCCAGCTGAGCTGCACTTTATCGCCCGCCGGTAATGATAGCGTTGGCGGCAGATTGGCTTTTTCCAGCCCCTGCATCAGATTACGCACGCCTTCATCCACCGCAAAGCTGATGACACGGAACTGCTCGAGCGTTTCACCATCGCGATCCAGCAAATCAATGCGTAGCGGCAATTTAGTATCAACATCCAGCCACACGACATAGCTGTAGCGCGTGCCATCACGCGACACGATGCGCACCACTTCGCACATTTGATCGGCCATACGCGAACGTCCTACCGGAATAAAATCGTAGGCATCACCAAGGCGGGAGAAATCAGCAAACATCAATGCAGGCAGCGCATCAATAATGTGATTGCCCGGTAGCGAGAAGGGATCAAGCCCTGGCTCGAAGTAGCTGATGTCATTGCCACGCTGAATCACTTCACGGCGCGGCCCATCCATCTGCAACAGTTGGGCAAAGATACGATTATCGATAACTGCATGACGATAGCGCAGAGATTCAATGCCAAGACGAGAGACATTGATGTAGGCGAATTCGTAGTTGAGGTTCTGGCTTGCCTGCTCCATCTGCTGTAACAACGCCCCGGAAGCAGATGTCTGCGCCGGGGCGGTGGAGGACCAAAGCAGGCTGCCTGCCAGCAGGCTAACGGCACACCAAAGTTGCTTCATTACTGCTGTTGAGTTCCTAACGACTGATTTCCGGGAACGTTAGCTTGCGCCTGCTGTGGATCATTCTTTTCATCGAACTGGACCTGATCAGCATGCAGACGGCGTTGCAGTTCATAGTCCTGCAGCATGGCATTCACACGACGACGCTGTTCCTGCACCTGCTGGTTAGAGCTATTGGTGTCAAACGCGTCAGAAGGGACGCCAAGACTGACAGGAGAAGCTTTACCCATCATCGGCAGCGTATTAAACGCTGGAGAATCTGAGGTTTCCGTTGCACTGCTGCCAGGCTGAGTATTGTAGTGCTGAACACCCACAATCACTGCCAGCGAGACACAGGCAGCCACACCAATCTGCGCCAGTTGTGCAGTCCAGGTGCCGCCACGGCGCCAGAACGGCATTTTCTCCCAGCGTGATGGCTCAGGCTGCGCTTCAGGAATCAGCGGAGTCACTTTGCGCAATGGCTCATTTTCAATGGCCGCTGCAACGCGTGCGGAGATATCAAAATGCAGCACTTCACCGACATCACCTCGTAAGGTGTCGCGGATTAGATGGTAGCTCTCCCAGCTTTTTTGAAGATCTGCATCCTTCGACAACGACGCCAACAGCTCGTTATCGAGAGTTTCACCATCCATTAAAGCGGAAAGTTTTTCTTTCTGCATGCTTTGGTACCCTTCCAGTAGCCGTTATCACTGACGTTGGATAAGCGGTTGAACTTTATTATCAATGGCCTCTCGGGCACGGAAAATACGCGAACGAACGGTACCCACCGGGCAATCCATGATGGCGGCAATCTCTTCGTAACTTAAACCATCCAACTCCCTGAGGGTGATGGCCATACGCAGATCTTCGGGAAGCGCCTCAATGGTCCGAAAAACAATTTGTTTCAGTTCCTCTGACAACATTAAGTTCTCAGGGTTCGAAATTTCTTTTAATGCACCCGCACTTTCGAAATTTTCTGCATCGATCGCATCCACATCGCTGGATGGCGGACGACGCCCCTGAGCCACTAAATAGTTTTTTGCTGTATTCACCGCAATGCGGTACAGCCATGTATAAAAGGCGCTGTCGCCACGGAAAGATTCCAGTGCGCGATACGCTTTAATAAAGGATTCCTGAACCACATCAGGCACATCGCCTAAAGGGACATAACGTGAAACCAGGCTCGCCACTTTATGCTGGTATCGAATAACCAGTAAATTAAATGACTTTTGATCTCCTTTCTGAACCCGCTCAACGAGAACCTGATCCGTTAACTGCTCGCTCATCCGAGGTAATGTCTCCCCAAATCTCTTTTTATGCGTAAGTGAACTGCCAGCACATCTCATTGTTCTGAGCAAGCATGCGCTTAGAGTCATATGTTGGCCTGAAGTTCACCACGACCAGATATTTTCCGTATCGGAACCACGACATCATTGTTGTTGATTGTCTTTCAGTGTAGCGACTTGCTACGCCGTTGGCGTCATTTGCGGCACCGATAATCGCTGGGAGAGTACCCTATGACGCCCTAATTTTCACCTTTATTACCTGAATTTTCAGAGTGTTTGGTATAAAAAACACGATGTGCTTATTTTCGGACATAACTTACTGAAATCGCGTGATTATGTCGCCGCTCTGGATAATTTTACCGCGTAATTTGTTCAAAATACTTCACAGGACCGGCTTCCAGGCTTATGCTCGGGAAATCTTTTGTTTAGTAAATTAAACACCATGACGTCGAATCCTGATTACCAATGTGATGTGTTAATTGTGGGTAGCGGTGCTGCAGGCCTGTCTCTGGCGCTGCGACTGGCACCCTATTACCAGGTGACCGTGTTAAGCAAAGCACAGGTGAACGAAGGCTCGACGCTGTATGCCCAGGGCGGTATCGCCGCGGTGTTTGATGAAACAGACAGCATTGAGTCTCACGTCGAAGACACCTTGATCGCCGGTGCTGGTTTGTGTGAACGTGAAACCGTTAGTTTTATTGCCAGCAATGCGCGCCATTGCGTGCAGTGGTTGATTGATAACGGCGTGGCCTTCGACAAGGAACCGCAAATTGACGGCGAAGCGCGTTACCATCTGACGCGCGAAGGTGGGCACAGCCATCGTCGAATTCTGCACAGCGCCGATGCCACTGGCCGCGCGGTTGAAACCACGCTGGTGAGCCAGGCGCTGAGCCATCCCAACATCCGCATTATTGAACGCACTAACGCCGTTGATTTAATTCTTTCCGACAAATTGGGGCTGCCCGGTAAGCGTCGGGTGGTGGGCGCGTGGATCTGGAACCGCAATCGCGAACAGGTGGAAACCTGTCGTGCTCGCGCGGTGGTATTGGCCACTGGCGGTGCAGCAAAAGTGTATCAGTACACCACCAACCCGGATGTGGCCTCTGGTGATGGTATTGCGATGGCATGGCGTGCTGGGTGCCGTGTCGCCAATCTGGAATTCAATCAGTTCCACCCCACCTGTTTATTCCATCCTCAGGCACAGAACTTTTTGCTCACGGAAGCGTTACGCGGCGAAGGCGCATGGTTGCTGCGCCCGGATGGTACTCGTTTTATGCCTGATTTTGACGAGCGCGCTGAACTGGCCCCGCGCGATATCGTAGCGCGCGCTATCGATCATGAAATGAAGCGTTTGGGTGTCGATTGCATGTATCTGGATATCAGCCACCAGCCAGAGAGTTTTGTCCGCGCGCACTTCCCGATGATCTACGAGAAACTGCTGACCTTCGGACTGGATCTGACCAAACAGCCCATTCCCATTGTTCCTGCTGCGCACTACACCTGCGGCGGCGTGATGGTGGATCAGCAGGGCCGTACCGATGTCGATGGGCTGTATGCCATTGGCGAGGTGAGCTATACCGGCCTGCACGGTGCCAATCGTATGGCATCGAATTCTTTGCTCGAGTGTCTGGTGTATGGCTGGTCTGCGGCGGAGGACATGATTCGCCGCTTGCCGGAGGTTGCCGCCGTCGAGCAATTGCCGGCCTGGGATGAAAGCCGGGTCGATGACGCGGACGAACGCGTCGTTATTCAGCACAACTGGCATGAACTGCGCCTGTTCATGTGGGATTACATGGGAATTGTGCGCACCACCAAAAGGCTTGAGCGCGCACTGCGCAGGATTAATTTACTGCAGCAGGAAATTGATGAGTACTACGCGCATTTCCGTCTATCCAACAACCTGCTGGAGTTACGCAACCTGGTGCAGGTGGCGGAGTTGATGGTGCGCTGTGCGCTGGAACGCAAAGAGAGCCGTGGCCTGCACTTTACGCCTGATTATCCCGATCAACTCTCTGAGGCTTTACCGACTCAGCTCCAGCCAGAGCATTATCGGAACAGATAAAAATCACTCACCAGACTCAGCCAGTCAGCCGAGTAGCTCTTATCTTCATCACGAATGGCGAGACGCTCCAGCAACGTTTCGCCTGCTGTTGGCGAGAAACCTAACACCAGACGATTCGGCGGACGTTGTGCATAAGCCGCCACATCGTAGCGATACCGCAGATGCCAGCCTTCGGCCAGCGCCAGCTGAATGAGATTCTCTCCGGCATCCTCGGGCAGCACCACGCAAAAGAGACCTTCTTCTTCAATTAACTGAGCAGCACAGCGTAATAACGTGGGGTGGTCCAGCGTGGTGGTACTGCGCGCGTTATCACGCTCCGTGCTGGCTGACGCGGTTCCCGGCGAAAAAAAAGGCGGGTTGCTGACAATCAGGGAATAACGTTTTTCAGATTGCTCGCTCCAGCTGACGATGTTTTGTTGATGCACCGTGATGCGATCGGCCCAGGGAGAAGCCTGCACATTTTCTTCAGCCTGGTTGGCCGCACTGGCATCCAACTCGACCGCATCCAGCATCACCTGCTGTGGCGTACGCTGTGCCAGCATCAGCGCAATCAATCCGCTGCCGCAGCCAATATCCAGAATTCGTCGCGCGCCGGCCACCGGCGCCCAGGCACCCAATAACACGCCATCAGTGCCGACTTTCATCGCACAGCGGTCATGCGCCACGAAAAATTGCTTAAAGGTAAAACCATCTTTTCTTAACATTGCCCGCGTCTGCGGCTGGTCCTGAGACATACTTCACTACCGTTGAATTACCTACTGCGGGAAGTGTAACGTGGTCGTGAGGGGAATTCACCTTCACCTGCTGCACACAAACAGATGAAGATTATGTCTGTTCTGTCTATAATCAGCGCCCCAAACTGAGGTAGACCATGACCGTAACCACATTCTCCGAACTCGAACTTGACGAAAGCCTGCTGCAAGCGCTGCAGGAAAAAGGCTTCACGCGCCCCACTGCCATTCAGGCTGAGACCATTCCTGCCGCGCTGGAAGGCCGTGACGTTCTGGGTTCGGCGCCAACCGGAACGGGGAAAACCGCTGCTTTTCTGCTGCCCGCTTTACAGCATCTGCTCGACTTCCCACGCAAAAAATCGGGCCCGCCACGTATTCTGATCCTCACGCCAACCCGCGAACTGGCGATGCAGGTTGCCGATCACGCACGTGAGTTGGCTAAACACACTCACCTGGATATCGCCACCATCACCGGTGGTGTGGCTTATATGAACCACGCCGAAGTATTCAGCGAAAACCAGGACATCGTGGTGGCCACCACCGGTCGCTTGCTGCAGTACATCAAAGAAGAAAACTTTGACTGCCGCGCGGTTGAAACTCTGATTCTGGATGAAGCCGACCGCATGGTCGACATGGGCTTCGCGCAGGATATTGAAACCATCGCAGCGGAAACCCGCTGGCGCAAACAGACGCTGCTGTTCTCCGCCACGCTGGAAGGCGAAAATATCAAAGACTTCGCCGAGCGCCTGCTGAACGATCCGGTATCAATCGAAGCCGATCCCAGCAAAAGCGAACGTAAAAAGATTCAACAATGGTTTTATCGTGCTGACAACCTTGAGCACAAAACCAAGCTGTTGGTGCATCTGTTAAAACAGCCTGAAGCCAAGCGCGTGGTTGTGTTTGTGCGTAAACGCGAACGTCTGCATGAACTGGTGACCTGGCTACACGAAGCCGGTATTCGTACCAGCTATCTTGAAGGTGAGATGGTGCAGGTAAACCGCAATGAAGCGATTAAGCGTATCAACGAAAATCGCGTCAACGTGATGATTGCGACCGATGTTGCAGCACGCGGAATCGACATTGATGACGTCACCCACGTCATCAACTATGACCTGCCACTCACTGCCGATATCTACTTGCACCGCATTGGTCGTACGGCGCGTGCTGGACGTAAAGGCACGGCGATTTCGTTGGTTGAGGCACATGACCATGTGCTGCTGGGTAAAATTACCCGTTATATCAACGAGCCGATTAAAGCGCGCATCATCGAAGAGTTGCGTCCGGAATCGCGTGCACCGAGTGCTAAAGTCACGGGTAAACCCTCGAAAAAAGCCCTTGCGAAGCGTAAAGAGCGCAAAGAGAAAGAAGCTGAAAAACCGCGTGTTAAGCAACGTCATCGCGACACCAAAAATGTCGGTAAACGTCGTAAGGCGAGCGGCAGCAGCACACCAGAGAGCGGTGCAGAATAAATCAGCACGCACTCAATAAAGCGCCTCTGATGAGGCGTTTTTTTATCTTTAGCCTGCCAAAATAGCGCTTCGGTTATATTTTTTCTGTCAATCGCCCATCCCGCATTCCCTTTCAGGATCGATAAAAACAAAAAAGCCGCGCCGAAAGGTATCAGCGCCGCCTGGATTGCTGTGTGACTTTTCGTCAGCCGATCAATTACAGACTTTCAGTGAAAGTACGGGTAATCACATCGCGCTGCTGTTCAGGGGTAAGCGCATTAAAGCGCACCGCATAACCAGACACTCGAATAGTCAGCTGCGGATATTTTTCCGGATGCTTAACCGCATCTTCTAAGGTTTCGCGACGCAGCACGTTGACGTTCAAGTGCTGGCCACCCTCAATACGCACCTCGGGTTTCTGCTCCAGCGGGATTTCACGGTAAGCAATGTCGCCCAGATCGCTAATAGCAACGATCTGATCTTCCGTGAAATCGCCTTTTGCGCACAGGCAGCGGGCTTCCGCTTTCTCATCATCCAGCAACCAGAATGAGTTCAGCAATTGTGGGTTATTGGCCTGAGTAATTTGAATACCGGTAATCATAGTGACCTCCAGGGCTTTAGTGCGCGATATTTGATATCACGCGGTGAATCCATTGATCTGACACATTGATATATCACCGGGGCTTTGGGGCCGTTTTGACCTGTATCAATTATGCTGCCAGGCAAAACTCACCTCATCGCTAACAAATTGATTTAAAACCATTCCGCTCAAAAACTTTCTCTGCAATTTTTCAAATTATTTTTACCCTTCTGCTGCCGCGTGCGACACGTTAAGCTAGGCGCAAATTTTTGCAGGGAGTTAAAGATGGCTGAGAAGCTGACCTGGCACGACGTGCTGGCTGAAGAGAAAGAAAAACCTTACTTCGTCGAAACCTTAAAAGCGGTAGCCAACGAACGCGCAGCAGGTGTGACCGTTTATCCACCGCAGAAAGACGTGTTTAATGCCTTCCGTCTGACTGAGCTGGGCGACATTAAAGTGGTGATTCTGGGTCAGGATCCTTATCACGGCCCTAATCAGGCGCATGGTCTGGCATTCTCTGTGCTTCCCGGCGTGCCCACTCCTCCTTCGCTGCTAAATATGTACAAAGAGTTGGAGACGGATATTGCGGGCTTTACGCGCCCACAGCACGGCTTCCTCGAAAGCTGGGCCACACAAGGTGTGATGCTGCTGAACACGGTGCTAACGGTAGAAGCCAGTAAAGCGCATTCCCACGCGCGATTCGGCTGGGAAACCTTTACGGACAATGTGATTAGCGCGATCAATCAACATCGTGAAGGGGTGATTTTCCTGCTGTGGGGTTCGCATGCACAGAAGAAAGGCAGCATTATCGATACGCAACGTCACCATGTTTTAAAAGCGCCGCACCCCTCACCGCTTTCCGCCCATCGCGGCTTTTTTGGCAGTAAGCACTTCTCGCAGGCGAACGCGCTGTTAAGCCAGTCCGGCCAGACGCCTATCGACTGGATACCCGTTCTGCCGTAGAAATAAAAACGGCCGCAATCAGCGGCCGTTTTTGTATTCAGCAGGGTAATCAGCCTTTGGCTTTGGTTACTGCCACCATCGCTGGACGCAACAGGCGACCATTGAGGGTATAACCACGCTGCATCACCATCAGTACATGGTTCGGTGCCATGTCTTCTGATTCAATCATCGACATCGCCTGATGCACATCCGGGTTGAATGGCACGTTGGTTTCACCGACCACTTCAACACCATACTTACGCACGGCACCCAGCAGGGATTTCAGCGTCAGTTCGATGCCTTCAATCATCGAAGCCAGTTCGGTGTTCTCTTTATCAGCCACTTCCAGCGCGCGCTCGAGGCTATCAATCACCGGCAGCAGTTCGTTGGCAAATTTTTCCAGCGCAAATTTGTGCGCTTTTTCCACATCCATTTCGGTACGGCGACGGATGTTTTCAATCTCCGCCTGAGCGCGCAGCTGTGCTTCACGCACGCCGCCTTGCGACTGGGCTAATTCCGCTTCCAGTTGCGCGATACGCTCATCACGCGGATCCACCTCAGTTGCCGTCTCTGCGTCCACGTGCTGCTGATCCTGTTGAATTTCGTCTGAGACTTGCTCGTTAGGGGTGTTCTGTTCTTTACTACTCATGAATTTCTCCGCGTTTTGCACATTCATCTCGCTGGTTGGCTTATTATGGGGATCAGTTTGACGGTTTCAAGTGAACCCATCACATTGCCTGGCCGTTTTGGCTTATGAGGAACACGCGCTAAATGAACAAACACTTTAACTGCATTGGGATTGTCGGCCATCCGCGCCATCCTACTGCGTTAACCACCCATGAAATGCTCTGGCGCTGGCTGACAGCAAAAGGCTATGAGGTGATCGTCGAGCAGCAGATTGCGCGCGAACTGAACTTGAAAGATGTGGAAACCGGCAGCCTGGCGGAAATCGGCCAACGTGCCGATTTAGCCGTGGTAGTGGGCGGTGACGGCAATATGCTGGGCGCCGCGCGCGTGCTGGCACGTTATGACATCAAAGTGATTGGGATTAACCGCGGTAATCTCGGTTTTCTCACTGATCTCGATCCCGATAACGCACAGCAACAGCTGGATGATGTGCTGCAGGGCGAATACTTTGTTGAAAGCCGTTTCCTGCTGGAGGCGCAGGTGTGCAAAGAAGCGTGCTCGCCAAGGATTGGAAGCGCCATCAATGAAGTGGTACTGCACCCGGGCAAAGTCGCCCACATGATTGAATTTGAGGTGTATATCGATGAGGTTTTTGCCTTTTCCCAGCGTTCGGATGGGTTAATCATCTCCACGCCTACCGGCTCAACCGCCTATTCTCTCTCTGCGGGTGGCCCGATACTGACGCCATCGCTGGATGCCATCGCCATTGTGCCCATGTTCCCGCACACGCTTTCCGCACGTCCGCTGGTAATCAACAGCAGCAGCACCATTCGTCTGCGTTTTTCATCGTTGCGCAGCGATCTGGAAATCAGCTGCGATAGCCAGATTGCGCTGCCTATCCAGGAAGGGGAAGATGTGTTGATTCGCCGCAGCGCGCATCACCTCAACCTAATCCATCCTAAAAATTACAATTATTTTAATACCTTAAGCTCGAAACTCGGCTGGTCAAAAAAATTGTTCTGAAAATCACCGCCAGCCACTTTACTGTATAAAAAACCAGTTTATACTGTATGAAAAACCATATCTGTTTTTACATACAGGTGATTTCATGCTGGCACAACTGACCATCAGTAACTTTGCTATCGTTCGTGAACTGGAGATCGACTTTCACCGTGGGATGACAGCGATCACGGGGGAAACCGGCGCAGGTAAATCCATCGCAATTGATGCGCTGGGCCTGTGCCTGGGCGGCCGCTCTGAAGCAGATATGGTGCGTCAGGGGGCCAGTCGTGCCGATATCTGCGCGCGTTTCCAGCTCAAAGCTTCACCCTCCGCCCAGCGCTGGCTGGTGGAGAATCAGCTCGATGAAGGCAACGAATGCCTGCTGCGCCGCGTCATCAGCGCCGATGGCCGTTCCCGTGGCTTCATCAATGGCACTTCGGTGCCGCTGTCACAACTGCGTGAGCTGGGTCAGCTGCTGATTCAAATCCATGGTCAGCATGCGCACCAGCTGCTACTCAAGCCTGACCACCAAAAACATCTCTTGGATGCTTACGCGGCCCATGATGACCTGCTTGATGAGATGCGTCAGCACTACCAGCGCTGGCATCAAAGCTGTCGTGCGCTGGCTCAGCATCAACAGCTGTCGCAGGAGCGTGAAGCACGCCGTGAACTGCTGCAATATCAGCTGAAAGAACTTAATGAATTTGCCCCGCAGCCGGGCGAATTTGAGCAGATTGATGAAGAGTACAAACGCCTCGCCAACAGCGGACAACTGCTTTCTACCAGTCAGCAAGCCCTGCAAATTCTCGCCGATAGCGATGACACCAACCTGCATAGCCTGCTGTATAGCGCGCGCAATATGCTGGGCGAACTCGTGTCGCTGGATGACAAAGTGAGCGGCGTGCTCAATTTGCTGGAAGAGGCAGCGATTCAACTGAGCGAAGCCAGCGATGAGTTGCGCCACTATTGCGAACGTCTGGATCTCGATCCCAACCGTCTGCATGAACTGGAACAACGTCTGTCACGCCAGATTGCCCTCTCTCGTAAACATCATGTGTCGCCAGAGACGTTGCCGGTGCTGTATCAGCAGTTGCTGGACGAAGCAGAACAGCTCTCACAACAAGAGAGCGACCAGGAAACGTTGCAAAACGAAGTCGGTTCACACCATCTGGCGGCCGTCGCCTGCGCGGAAAAACTGCATCAATTGCGTCAACAGGCTGCGCATGAACTCAGCCAGCAGATCACCCAAAGCATGCGTACCCTGTCTATGCCGCACGGTCAGTTTGCCATTGAGCTGGAGTTCAAAGCCGATCAACTCACGGCAGATGGCGCCACACGCATCGATTTCCGTGTGACCACCAACCCTGGTCAGCCGTTACAACCGCTGGGCAAAGTGGCCTCGGGTGGTGAGCTTTCGCGTATTGCGCTGGCGATTCAGGTAATCACCGCTCAGAAAATGGAAACACCGGCCATGATCTTCGATGAAGTGGATGTCGGTATCAGCGGCCCAACCGCAGCGGTCGTCGGTCAGATGCTGCGCCAACTCGGTGAATCCACGCAGGTGATGTGTGTGACGCACTTGCCACAGGTTGCCGGTTGCGGACATCAGCACTTCTACGTCAGCAAAGAGACCGATGGCGAGATGACCGAAACCCACATGCAGCCGCTGGATAAACGCGCCCGCCTGCAGGAACTGGCTCGTTTGTTAGGCGGTAGCGAAGTCACGCGCAACACACTGGCCAATGCAAAAGAACTTTTAGCAGCCTGATTTCGCACTTTTTTCTGGCCCGGTGGTCATATGCTTGCTCTGTAGAGGTTTCCAATAGGACAAAGGTTTATTATCATCGGCAGTTATATCGCCATAATAAAGCCTGCCGTAAGCAGAGTTCAGAATTTGATGGCAACAAAACAGCCTGACAAAAGGCGTTTGGCCCCAGAAAAGGAATGTATAGATGCGCTGTAAAACGCTGACTGCCGCGGCAGTGGTAATGTTGATGATGACCGCCGGATGTTCCACCCTTGAGCGCGTTGTATATCGTCCGGATATCAATCAGGGCAATTACCTGGTCGCCAACGATGTTTCGAAGATTCACACCGGCATGACGCAGCAGCAGGTTGCCTACACTCTCGGCACACCGATGATGCACGATCCGTTTGGCAGCAATGTCTGGTATTACGTGTTCCGCCAGGAACCGGGCCATGAAGGCGTGAAGCAGCAAACCCTGACGCTGACCTTTGACAGCAACGGTACGCTGACCAACATTGATAACAAACCGAAACTCACTGGCAGTGAAGGCTAAGTGAGCGGCAACAAAAAAGGCGCTTAAGCGCCTTTTTTTGTGTCTGTCATTCCGCTACTTGTTGCTCGCCGAACGTTCTGCTCGCTGGCGACGCATCTCTTTGGGATCCGCAATCAGTGGACGATAAATCTCCACGCGGTCACCATCCTGAACGCCATCACCTAGCTTCACCGGCCGGCTAAAAATGCCCACCTTATTGCTTGCCAGATCGATGTCTTTGCGCAGTGATAACAAGCCCGAGGCTTTAATCGCCTGCTCGACGGTCGCGCCCTCTTCCAGCGTTACCGAACGCAGGTACTGCTTGTTGGGCAGCGCATAAACTACCTCAACGGTGATATCATGCACGGTAAACCTCTTTCGCGCGCTGACTGAACGCTTGCACCATACTGTTGGCCAGTTCTTTGAAAATACGACCGAACGCCATCTCCACCAACATATTGGTAAATTCGAAGTCGAGGCTCAGCTCAACTTTGCAGGCATCATCACCTAAAGACGTGAAGTGCCATCCACCGGTCAGCTTACGAAAAGGGCCATCAACCAGCTGCATTAAAATGCTCTGATTGCTGATCAACGTGTTGCGGGTAGTAAAGGTTTTACTGATGCCTGCTTTAGAGACATCTACCGCTGCCGTCATCTGATTTCCGCTATTATCCAATACGCGGCTGCCGGTGCAGCCCGGAAGAAACTGAGGATAAGCGTCCACATCATTCACGAGCTGGTACATCTGCTCAGCGCTATAGGGGACCAACGCCGAACGGCTAATCTGGGCCATAATGGTTCCTGTTCATCACAAAACCGTTGAATAATACCATTTTCGGACACCAAACAAAATTCACGGGTTTGCCAGCTGTGCTAAAATAGAGTGTTTTTTACCGCCCCCAGGACAGGGGGATGCGCCCACAGACTGAGTGATGTAGACTACGCCGCACTATGACAAAGAAAAAAGCTCACAAACCCGGTTCAGCCACTATTGCCCTCAACAAACGCGCTCGCCACGAATACTTCATTGAAGAAGAGTTCGAGGCAGGGATGTCGCTACAGGGATGGGAAGTTAAATCACTCCGCGCCGGTAAAGCCAACATCAGCGACAGCTACATTTTGCTGCGCGATGGCGAAGCCTATCTGTTCGGTTCCACCTTCCAGCCGCTGGCCGTTGCCTCTACACACGTGGTGTGTGACCCCACGCGCAGCCGCAAGCTGTTGCTGAAGCAGCGCGAACTCGATTCGCTTTACGGTCGTGTTAACCGCGAAGGTTTCACCGTGGTTGCACTGTCGATGTACTGGAAAAATGCCTGGGCCAAGCTGAAGATCGGCGTGGCGCGCGGTAAGAAAGAACACGACAAGCGTAACGATGTGAAAGATCGCGAATGGCAGATGGATAAAGCACGTATTATGAAGAATTCAAAGCGTTAAGCACTGGATTCAACCGTCACTTTTCTGTAGTATAAGAAGTTCTTGGGGCTGATTCTGGACTCGACGGGATTGTGAAGCCTTAGGTGCATGTCGAGGGGCGGTTTGCCTCGTTAAAAGCCGCAAAAAAATAGTCGCAAACGACGAAAACTACGCTTTAGCAGCTTAATAACCTGCCAAGAGCCCTCTCTCCCTAGCTTCCGCTCTTAAGACGGGGATCAAGAGAGGTCAAACCCAAAAGAGATCGTGTGGATGCCTTGCCTGGGGTTGAAGCACTAAATCTAATCAGGCTAGTTTGTCAGTGGCGTGTCTGTCCGCAGCTGGCCGGCGAATGTAAAGACTGACTAAGCATGTAGTACCGACGGTGTAGTAATTTCGGACGCGGGTTCAACTCCCGCCAGCTCCACCAAAATTCTTTCGCGGCGATACCAGAATCGTCCGCTGAAGTCCTGAAAGCCCGTAAGGTGAAAGCCTTACGGGCTTTTTTGTGCCAGTGGTTTTATGGGATGATGTAACTGGCCTCTGCAACTATCGATGCTTGTTTGGTTTTTCCCATGCAACTCACCATGTTCTTGATGCGGAAAGCCTAATAAATAAGGTATAAAGCCGCATGAAAATTCCAAACCGAATCCAACCGTTGGTCGATGATGGCCTGATCGACAATGTGCTGCAGCGTCTGAAAAGCGGCAAAGAAGCTGATGTTTACACTGTGATGTGCGGTGACAAAGTCCAATGCGCCAAAGTGTACAAAGAGGCTTCGCAACGCAGCTTTAAACAAGCCGTGCAGTATCAGGAGGGGCGTAAAGTTCGCAACTCCCGCAGTGCACGTGCGATGCAGAAAGGCTCCAAATTCGGCCGCAAGCAGCAAGAGGAAGTCTGGCATACCGCAGAAGTCGACGCGCTGTTCCGTCTTGCCAAAGCTGGCGTTCGCGTACCTGAGCCTTATATGTGTCTCGACGGCGTGCTACTGATGGAACTGGTTACGGATGCTGAAGGCGCCGTGGCACCCCGTCTCAGTGACGTGATTTTATCGGAACAGGAAGCACTGACTGATTTTGCGACGATGATTCGCAATATCGTACGTATGTTATGTGCCGGGATTGTGCATGGCGATCTGTCGGAATTTAACGTACTCCAGGATGAGCACGGTCCTGTGATCATCGATCTGCCTCAAGCAGTGGATGCCGCGGCCAATAACCACGCCGAATCGATGTTTGAGCGCGATGTGAACAACATCACCGCCTATTACGGTCAGTTCGCGCCACAGATTCTGGAAACGCGCTATGCCAAAGAGATCTGGCAGCTGTTCGAAGACGGCAAGTTAACACCTGAAAGCGCTTTGACCGGTCTGTTTGTAGAAGAAGTGCATGCTGTGGATATGGATTCATTGCTGGACGAAATTATCTCTGCTGAAGATGAGTATTACGACCGCCAGCGTGCCGCTAAAGAACGGGATGAAGAGTGATAAAGCCAGCATGCGGCTGGCTAATTACTGAGTGTAAACCTGCAACAATCGTTTAAGCTGTACTGCAACTCAATATGGGCGGTAATTCCCTTATACCGATTCGAAGCTTTTTCTTATCTCAGCTATCGCACTTTCCGAAAGCAAAAGCACAGATTTAAGGCTAACCTCAATTCGCTCAATGATCTCCTCTCGTGGCCCCATTCGCCATGCTTCGCTGGCGTAAAAATCCTCCAGCACAGATTCCAACTGTTCTTCGTTTTCAAAAGCGCGCATCAGAAAGTAACTATCGGCATCATGGCGAGAACAACCAAAAGCGATAATACGAATGCCCTGCCGGTTGTGAAGGGGAACGCTGGTATTACACATGATTTGATGGAAGGACTCACCAGTACCCGCTTTCAATCGGTATTGCAGGATTTCAACAGTCTTCACTTTTAACTCACCTCCTTGAGAATTTTTCTTACATTAATATGGACCTAAAATCTCCCATTTAACTCTCGTAGGTAAAGTGTTGCGTCTCTTTATCTGGGGTGAGTCACAACATTTAGCACCCAGAACAGCTTTTAGGCATGCGTAAGGTGACATGAACTGAAGTACACAATTTCCCCATCCTCCAAACCCGATGATTCAATTAAGGTTATTCCTGGAGCCAATTCTGGCAGAGCGTGCCATTGTTAACTACGCTCATAACTCACAGAGCGATTGATGAGGGAATATTCATGAAAAAGACAATTATCGCTGTATCTGCCCTGCTGCTGGCTTCTTCGGCGTTTGCCGCTACCACACATGCAACTGACGACACCGTCGCGAACGCGCAAGCGGGCGCAAACACCGCCAAAGAGAAGCTGCATCAGGCGCAGCATCAGGGCGAAGAGCAGAAGCTGAAAGCCAAGCATGCTGTTGAAGGTAAGAGCGACAGCACCAGCAGTAAAGTGAGCGAAGGCGCACAGAAAGGCTGGAACAAAACCAAAGAAGGCACTGAAAAAGGGTGGGATGCTACCAAAGAAGGTGCGACTAAAGGCTGGAATAAAACCAAAGAAGGTGCCAGCGATCTGAAGAAGAAAGTGACCGAATAACGTCTTCTGACAAAGTCCTGAAAGGCCGCGATTGCGGCCTTTTTCGTTTTTGCCGCTTTGCGTCCGACTCGATATCGACTTACACTTCGCCCAACACTCATTAACCATTTTTACTTATGTCTGACACCTTCAAACGCCAGCCCTTGCCTTTACCCAACGGTCACAACAAAGTGCTGTTGCACTCCTGCTGCGCCCCTTGCTCGGGTGAGGTGATGGAAGCGATGCTGGCTTCCGGTATCGATTACACCATCTTCTTTTACAACCCAAACATTCATCCGCTGAAAGAGTACGAACTGCGTAAAGAGGAGAATATCCGCTTTGCTGAGCAGTTCGGTGTGCCTTTCGTGGATGCCGATTACGATAAAGATAACTGGTTTGATCGAGCTCGCGGCATGGAGTGGGAACCGGAGCGAGGCATCCGTTGCACCATGTGTTTCGACATGCGCTTTGAACGCACTGCGCTGTATGCCCATGAACATGGCTTCCCGGTGATCACCAGTTCCCTGGGCATTTCGCGCTGGAAGGATATGAAGCAGATTAATGACTGCGGCGTGCGTGCGGCAGCGCACTATCCCGACATGCTGTATTGGGAGTTTAACTGGCGTAAAGGCGGTGGATCATCACGCATGATCGAGATCAGCAAGCGCGAGCGTTTCTATCAGCAGGAGTATTGCGGCTGCATCTACTCGCTGCGCGACAGCAACCGCCATCGCGTGGCCAGTGGGCGTGAACGTATCGAGATTGGTGTGCAGTACTACCAGCCAGACGAATAAAGAAGTCGCCTGCTGGCAGCGGTCAGCAGGCGCTTACTATCACCAGGCTAACTGCTTGCCGCTGTAATCGATATAGTGGTGCCCGCCCTGCCCGACAAAGCGATCCAGTTGCGCCACTAACCCTTGAGCACTTTCGACCGCCGTAATATCCGCATCATCCCCGCCCATATCGGTTTTGACCCAGCCCGGATGCAATGAGAGCAAAGTTGTGCCCCGCGTAGACATCTGCTGAACCAGAGCGCGGCTG
The DNA here is from genome assembly GCF_000963995.1 of Pantoea sp. SM3. NCBI lineage: Bacteria > Pseudomonadati > Pseudomonadota > Gammaproteobacteria > Enterobacterales > Erwiniaceae > Pantoea > Pantoea sp. SM3. The sequence continues at coordinate 37,953 of NZ_JZRD01000026.1, read as the reverse complement.
AGCATATTCAACGCCACTTTACTGGCAGAGTAATAGGGTCGAATCGCTTCGGCATTTTCCGTCAGGCTGCCGAGACGCGATGTCGTGATGCCAAGCACGCCCTGTTTTTCCGACAGCAAGGGTAACAGGCCTTCAGCCATACGCACCGGTGCAACACTGTTGGTCATAAACAGTTGCATTAACTCTTCATCACTGGTGGCAATCAACTCCATCGAATCTGGGCCGAGAATACCCGCATTGATCAGCGCCCGATCAAACTGCTCACCCTTGAGTTGCGAGAGTAGCTGTTCACGCTGAGTGGCAACGGTAATATCCAATGGTAGCCAATGCAGCTTTTCATGCTGATATGAAACGGCAGTGCTGCGATAGGTGGCGGTGACGTCCCAACCGTCAGCAAGCAGTTGCTGCACGACGGCTAATCCAATCCCCTTTGAAGCACCGATAATTAACGCACGTTTTGAATAGCTCATTTGTCCCTTCCCGCAGTTTAAAGACGAAAAGGGCAGGATAACCTGCCCCTGGTTGACTAACGAAACAGCAACGTTAGCACGACGATGACCACCATCATGATCAGCAGATGGCACACCACTTTATTAAGATTCCGATTCCGCATAGCGCCTCCATGGAGTCAGAACCACTGGCCGAAGCGTTTGATGTAGAGCATTTTCATGCCCTGCGCGACCACGCAGTAACCTAACAACGTCGCAACCAGCCATGGGAAATAAGCCCACGGCAACGGCGTCAATCCCACCATTTGCCCCAATGGGGAGAATGGCAGCAGGATGCCTGCAATCATCACACATGCCGTGGTCAGCAGTACCGGTAACGCGGCGCGGCTCTGGATGAAAGGAATTTTCTGGGTGCGCAGCATGTGCACTACCAGCGTCTGTGACAGCAATCCTTCTACAAACCAACCGGACTGGAACAGTGACTGCATTTCCGGCGTATTCGCGGCAAATACGTACCACATCACAGCAAACGTCGTGATATCAAAGGTTGATGATGTTGGCCCAATCCACAGCATAAAGCGTTTGATATTGCGCGCGTCCCATTTGCGCGGTTTGCGCAGGAACTCACGGTCCATTTTGTCCCATGGCAATGCCAGTTGAGACAGGTCATACATCAGGTTCTGAATCAGCAGATGAATCGCCAGCATCGGCAGGAACGGAATAAAGGCGCTCGCTACCAGCACAGAGAACACGTTGCCGAAGTTGGAACTGGCCGTCATGTTCAGATACTTGATGATGTTGCCGAAGGTCTCACGACCTTTCATCACCCCCTCTTCCAGCACCATCAGATCCTTTTCCAGCAGGATGATGTCAGAAGACTCTTTGGCGATGTCCGCTGCGCTATCCACTGAAATCCCGACATCGGCATCACGCAGGGCTGGCGCATCATTAATCCCATCGCCGAGGAAACCGACGGTGTGCCCTTGCTGCTGCAATGCACGCAAGATGCGAGATTTCTGCAGCGGTGTCAGTTTGGCGAACACCGCGCTGTGTGCTGCCGCCTCCGCCAATTGTTCGTCACTCATCATCGCAATCTGATCGCCTGTCACGATCTCGCCGCTATCAATGCCCACCTGCTGGCAAATCCGTGCAGTGACCACCGGGTTATCGCCGGTCAGCACTTTGACGCTCACGCCATTGTCACGCAGCGCGGTAATGGCTTTGGCGGCACTCTCTTTGGGTGGATCAAGGAAAGTGAGCAGCCCTTCCACAGTTAACCCTTGTTCATCTGCGACGCTCAGCGCCTGCTGCAAGCCCGGCTCCTCCAGCACACGGCTCGCCACCAGCAGGACGCGGAAGCCCTGCTCATTATATTGATGTGCCAGCGCCAGCAACTCTGCGCGGCGTTTTTCGTCGAGCGGCTGAATCAGTTTTCCTTCACGCTCAGCCGTAGCGATGCTCAGCATCTCTTCTACGGCACCTTTGCAGATCAGCATCTGTTGATTGAGCCGGCGATCGCGCACCACCACCGATACACGGCGACGCACAAAATCAAACGGCAGCTCATCCACTTTGGCGTAATAGTCACCCATGTCCGCCGTCACACGATCTTTGCCGTAACGCAGAATGGCGCGATCCATCAGATTCGGCGTGCTGCTCTGATAGTGGCTGTTGAGCCAGCTCAGCATCAGTACGCGCGAATTTTCTACTCCAGCGCAATCCAGATGGTGCTCAAGAATGATGTTGTCCTGGGTCAGCGTGCCGGTTTTATCGGTACACAGGATGTCCATCGCGCCGAGGTTTTGAATCGCGTTCAGTCGTTTGACAATCACTTTGCGGCGCGACATGGCAATCGCACCTTTTGCCAGGTTGGAACTGACAATCATCGGCAGCATTTCCGGGGTCAGACCCACCGCCACTGCCAGCGCAAACAGCGAGGCATCCAGCCAGTCACCTTTGGTTAACCCGTTGATCAACAGCACGACCGGTACCATCACCAGCATAAAGCGGATCAGCAGCCAGCTGACGCTGTGCACGCCACGATCAAAAGCAGTTTGCGAGCGATTACCGACAATCGATTTCGCCAGGCTGCCAAAGTAGGTTTCGCCGCCGGTTGCCACTACCACGGCTTTGGCGCTGCCGCTGGAGACGTTAGTGCCCATCAGACACACGCTGCCGAGTTCCAGCAGTGAAGCCCCGTGATCGCTCGCTCCCGCGCCTTTGCTGGTGACGTGGCCCGTAACGTCATATTTCTCAACGGGCAGTGATTCACCGGTCAGGATCGCCTGGCTGATAAACAGATCACGCGAATCCAGCAAACGGACGTCAGCAGGCACCAGATCGCCAGCAGACAGATAGATAATGTCTCCGGGGACTAAAGTGGCAATATCCACTTCCTGTTTAGCCGGGGGCTGTTGGGCAGATTCCCGACGCAGCACGGTGGCAGTGGTGCGCACCATGGATTTCAACGCCTGCGCGGCTTTATTGGTGCGGAACTCCTGCCAGAAGCGCAGCAAACCGCTGAGCGTTACCATCGTCACAATGATGATGACACCAGTCAGGTCGGTCTCCTCGCCTTTACGTAATGGCAGCAGGTAGTCAGTGAAAAAACTCACCGCTGCCAGCGCCATTAATACGTAGATGAACGGGTTATTGAATGCCTGGATCAGCTGAATCAGCGCGTGTGGTGCTTTATCATGCGCCACTTGATTACGGCCATAGACTTCCAGACGCGCTTCGGCTTCGCGTTCGCTCAGGCCCAGCGCATCACTGCGCAGGCGAACCAGGGTTTCATCGGCGGTGAAACCGGCTTCATCTTCAATCAGATAGCGCGGCGTTTTCTGACGCTGCGGGCGTGCGTTGCTCCAGGATTTTTTTTCCTGGTTGAGTTTCATGTCAGTCATGATGACATTCCTCTATTTATTACGGCAATAACAGTCCCTGTGCGGGGAGCACATTAACGGGGATAATTTAAATTAACGACGATGCGTTAGTTGATTAAAAATAACCTATCGGGAATTTCCATATTACCTCCCGTAAATAAAAGACGAAGAAATTCGCTCGTTAAAATAACGAGAAATAGCGATGACGATGTCAATGATGCCGCAGAGAGCGATCTTCAGTCAGTCCAGATTTGCCAGTTAGCCTGACTATGGACGTGCTGAAACGCGCCATAACAGCGGTTAATTCTGCACGCTGAAGATCAGCGCGCGCATCGAGGCGGAGGAAAAAGTGCGTTTAAAATCATGTGCATGATGAAATCCCCACGGATATCTATCCGCTACTATCGTTAAAAGGGAACAATCATCAGAAAGGAGAGAGGATTGCTGCCCGCCGTGTTGGCAAGCAGCGACAAAAGAATTCGCGCGTCAGCTTGCCTTGTGTTGCCATCTAAAAGGGTGACTGTCCAACTGAATTCTCCTGTTTGAAGTTGGCGCCATTATATTCCTGAAGACTTCGAAGTAAAGTTAATTATTTCCGTTCAGCAACGAGTTTAAATTCCGTTGTGATTTGGTTGATGAAAGGACAAAAATTAGCGAGTCTGTAGCACTGCGCGGCACGATAACAATAACAGTATATTTAACAGGCTTATAACCAATCCGCCGCGCTTAGAACCGTAAAGCATATGCATAGCCATAAATTGACTATTCTTCATTACGGCGCTCTCGTAAACTCGCGTTACTTTTTTAAGGCAAGGAAACAACATGAAAAAAATCATTCCCTCACTGCTGGCGTTATCGCTGGTAGCCGCCTTCTCCTCTCAGGCCGCAACACCAAAAGATACGCTGGTGATTGCGCAGTCGACTGATGATGCTGATAGCTTTGATCCGGCGCAGGGCTTTGAACTCACCACGGTGCAAGCGTTTACTAACATCTATCAACGTCTGGTCCAGTCAGACCCGACCAATCCCACCGATTTGAAGCCAACGCTGGCAACCTCATGGACGCCAGGCAGTGACAATCGCAGTCTGACTTTTGAACTGCGTAAAGGCGCGCAATTCGCTAGCGGCAATCCGCTGCGTCCGGAAGATGTGATCTTCTCTCTGGGCCGTGTGGTGAAACTGAATCTCGATCCTTCTTTTATTCTGACGCAGCTCGGCTGGAATAAAGACAACGTCGATACCTTCCTGAAGAAAGTCGATGACAACCACGTACAGATCAGCTGGAGCGCCAACGTCAGCCCGGCCTATGTGCTGAGCCTGCTGTCTGCGCCGGTCTCTTCGATTGTGGATGAGAAAACCGCGCAGGCGAATGCCAAAAATGGTGACTTCGGCCATGCATGGTTAGGCACCAACTCAGCCGGTAGCGGCCCGTATCAGATCCGTAAAGTGGTGCTGCATGAAGTGGTGCTGCTGACCGCCAACCCGACGTCACCGGCTGGCGCTCCGAAGCTGAAAAACATTCTGATCAAGAACGTGCCGGAGCCAGCTGCCCGTCGTCTGCTGCTGGAGCAGGGCGATGTGGATATCGCACGTAACCTCGGTGCTGACCAAATCGCAGCGCTGAAAGGCAAAGCAGGCGTGAAGACCGAAGCGATTCCGATGGCCTCGCTCTACTACATCCAGTTCAACGTGGGTGAAAATCCAGTGCTGAAGAATCCAGCCCTGTGGGAAGCCGCTCGTTACCTGTTCGACTATAAAGGTATTGCCAACGACCTGCTGAAAGGCCAGTTCGAAGTGCACCAGACCTTCCTGCCAAAAGGTTTCCTCGGCGCGTTGAATGACACGCCGTACAGCTACGATCCGGAAAAAGCCAAGGCGATTCTGAAGAAAGCCGGCCTGACCAACGTCAGCTTTAAACTCTCCACCAGCAATCAGCCGCCGTATCTGGATATTGCGCAAGCCTTGCAGGGCAGCTTTGCTAAAGGTGGCGTGAAGGTAGAAGTGCAGCCGGGTCTGAGTTCTGAAGTCTCTACCCGCGTGAAAGCGCATCAGTACGAAGCCACGCTGAACGCCTGGGGCGCGGACTACTTCGATCCGAATACCAACGCCGCCTCCTTTGCTTATAACCCTGAAGATGGCAGTAAAACCATTGCTTACCGTTCAGACTGGCATATTCCAGAGCTGAGCAAACAGACGCTGGCCGCCACCGCCGAAGCGGACAGTAACAAGCGTGTTGAACTGTACCAGGCGATGCAGCGTGAAGTACTGAAGAACTCGCCATACGTGATCGGCTTGCAGGCCCGCAACCTGATTGCGCTGCGCGATAACCTGAAAGGCTATGTACAGGGGATTAACCCAGACATGGTGTATTACTCGCAGGTTTCTAAGTAATGGCAGTGTCTGCTTCACAGGCCGGGTTCGCCCGGCCACTCTGGCAACGTTTTAGCCGTCTGGTCACCAGCCTGTTATCGCTGCTGGTGACGCTGATCGGTTTGTTAGCGTTCACTTTCATGTTGTCGCACCTGTCACCGGTTGATCCGGTGCAGCAAATCGCCGGTGACCATGCCAGCGAGGCAACTTACGCTCAGGTGCGCCACGACCTCGGACTCGACCAGCCCGTCTTAGTCCAGTTCTGGCGTTATATCAGCCATCTGGCGCAGGGTAATTTAGGACTCTCGCATCTGACCAATCAGCCCGTCAGTGCGGATTTGATGCGCACCTTCCCCGCCACCATTGAACTCGCCACCTGCGCAATGATCTTTGCTGCCGTGTTTGGCATCACATTAGCCTTGCTGGCCGCGTGGAAGCCGGGCAGCGTGATCGATAACGTGGCGCGCTTTATCTCGCTGCTCGGCTATTCCGTTCCGGTATTCTGGCTGGGCCTGCTCGGTCTGCTGCTGTTTTACGCCGTGCTGCACTGGTCTGCCGGGCCGGGACAGTTGGATGATATCTGGATCTACACGCTGGAGCCGAAAACCGGCTTTGTGCTGATTGATAGCTGGCTGTCAGGCGACCCGGAGATGTTCCGCAATGCGATTGCGCACCTGTGGCTGCCGGTGGTGATTCTTGGCCTGTTAGCGATGGCCGGTATTACACGCTTATTGCGTGCCGCGCTGTTAGAAGAGAGCAGCAAAGAGTATGTGATTCTGGCGCGCGCCAAAGGCGCAGGGCGGACTCGCATCCTGCTGCGTCATATCTTCCCCAACGTGCTGGGGACGCTGATCACGGTCATCGCCCTCTCCTACGCCACCCTGCTGGAAGGCTCGGTGTTAACGGAAACGGTCTTCGCCTGGCCAGGTGTCGGACGTTATATGACCAACGCGCTATTTTCCTCTGATACACCAGCGATTCTCGGCTCAACCCTGCTGATAGGCAGCTGCTTTATTCTGCTCAACGCCGTGGCCGATGCCCTCACCTGGTTAACCGATCCGAGAACCCGATGACTCAACAACTCTCTGAACTGGAGACAGTTCGTCCGCGCCGCCGCCGTGCGCGTGTGACTTCACTGACCATCGGCCTGACGCTGGTGGTGATCGTGGTGGCAATGGCACTGTTCGCCCCACTGCTGGCACCGTTTGATCCTAACGCCCAGGTGATCGCCCAACGCTTACAAGCCCCTTCTGCGCTGCACTGGTTCGGTACCGATGGCTTTGGCCGCGATTTATTGTCACGCGTGATCTACGGTGCGCGTCCTACGCTGCTGCTGGTGTCACTGATTCTGGTGCTGACCATACCGGTTGGTCTGCTGGTCGGCATTACCGCTGGCTACGTTGGCGGCTGGACCGAGCGCGTGCTGATGCGCATCACGGATATCTTCCTGTCGCTGCCGAATCTGGTGATTGCTTTGGCGCTGGTGGCGATGCTCGGTCCGGGATTGATGAACGGTGCGCTGGCGCTGGCATTAACCAGCTGGCCGCCGTTTGCCCGTCAGGCACGTGCGGAAACCCTGGCACTGCGCCGCAGTGATTATCTGGCTGCCGCACGCATGCAGGGCATTACCGGTTTGCGTTTGATGTTCGGGCACATTTTGCCGCTGTGTTTGCCAACCGCCGTGGTGCGCGCGGCGCTGAGCCTCGGCGGCATCATTCTCTCCGCTGCGGGCCTCGGCTTCCTTGGCATGGGCGTGCAGCCGCCAACAGCCGAATGGGGTTCGATGGTAGCGGAAGGCAGTAAAGTGATCTTCGACCAATGGTGGGTGGCCGCCGCACCGGGTGGCGCGATTCTGTTCGCCAGCCTGGCGTTTAACCTGACAGGCGATGGCCTGCGCGACCGACTGGATACCCGTCATGCCAAATGATCTGTTAATTGATGCCCAGGGGCTGTCCATCCGCAGTGAAGGTACGCTGTTAGTGGATAACATCGCCTTCAAGATTGGCCGTGAACGCGTGGCGCTGGTGGGTGAGTCGGGTTCGGGCAAATCACTGACCGCCCGCTCTCTGATGGGGCTGCTCTCTCCTTCATTGCAGTTGCAGGCCGAACGCTTACAGGTGGTGGGTGCCGATGCGCTCAGCCTGCGCGAACGTGACTGGATCGCCCTGCGCGGCGGTAAAGTCGCGATGGTGATGCAGGACCCCAAATACGCCCTTAATCCAACACGTACCATTGGCTGGCAGGTCGAAGAGCCACTGGTGCTGCACCGCAAACTGAGCCGTGCTGAGCGCAAAGAGAAAGTGTGCGAGATGCTGGATGCGGTCGGTCTGCCGGATCCCCGTCAGTTGATGAAGCGTTATCCGCATCAGCTCTCTGGCGGTATGGGACAGCGCGTGATGCTGGCGATTGCATTGATCACCGATCCTGAACTGCTGATTGCCGATGAACCGACCTCGGCGCTCGATCATGCAATGCGCGATCAGGTGCTGGCACTGATTCGTCGTTTGGTGGAGCAGCGTAATATGGGCTTGCTGCTGATCAGCCACGATCTGCAGCAAGTGTCAGAGCACTGCGATCGCGTGATGGTGATGTACAAAGGTCGCCTGCTGGACACGCTGCCTGCGGCCCAACTCGCCAATGCGACTCACCCTTACACGCGCACGCTGTGGGCGTGTCGTCCCAGCAAAGCGACGCACGGTGAACGCTTGCCAGTGCTGGATCGCGCTGCGCTGGAGGCAGACCATGATTGAGTTAAACAATCTGAGCGTGTCGCACAAGCAGGGCTATGAGCTGCGCACCGTGGTGCATGACGTCTCTTTGCAGGTGGCCGCGGGCGAGTGTTTTGGCCTGGTCGGGCCATCGGGCTGCGGCAAGTCATCGCTGCTGTGGGTGATGGCCGGTTTGAACCCGTTCTGGAGCGGCAGCATGCAACTGGCCGGCACCGATGTGCAGCCAGGTAAAGCCTTTACCGGCCCGCTGCGTCGTGATGTGCAGATGGTGTTTCAGGATCCCTATGCCTCACTGCATCCACGCCATCGTCTGCGCCGTACGCTGGCCGAACCGTTGAAGATGCTGAAGCGCGATAATATCGACGATCGTATCAACGACGGTTTTCGCCATGTCGGTTTGGATCCAGCGCTGGCGGATCGTTATCCGCATCAGCTGTCCGGCGGCCAGCGTCAGCGCGTGGCGATTGTGCGCGCCCTGCTGCTGGAGCCGAAGATCCTGTTGCTGGATGAGCCAACCTCGGCGTTAGATATGTCGGTGCAGGCGGAAATCCTCAACCTGCTGAATGATTTAAAGCAGAATGATGGATTGACCATGGTGCTGGTGAGTCACGATCCTGATGTGATCGATCATATGTGCGATCGTGCAGCGCATATGGCACTGGGACGGATTGTAGGGTAAGACGTTAAGCAAAATCGTAGCGGTGCGATAAATTGCGCCGCTACACATTTGAGTCCTTCAATGCGCCATCGCCTGCATCGTTTCACTGCGAATCGACTCGGTCACTTCGGCCTTCAACGCCATAAACTCCGGTGAGGTTTTAATGGTGTAATCACGTCCTTGATTGAAATTCACCGCCACCTCCTGCTTGATGCGACCCGGCCGGGCGCTGAAAATCGCCACCTTGTTGGCCATAAAAATCGCTTCATCAATGTCGTGCGTCACGAACAATACAGTTTTGCGCGACTGCTCCCATACCGATAGCAACAGCTCCTGCATCATCACACGCGTCTGATTATCCAGTGCGCCAAAAGGCTCATCCATCAGCAGCACCTTGGGATCGTTGGCCAGCGCACGGGCAATCGCGGTGCGTTGCTGCATGCCGCCTGAGAGCTGGCGCGGATAGTGTTGAGCAAAACCACGTAATCCCACCTGCTGAATGTAATAATCGCTGCGCTCTTTCTGCTGGGCTGCACTGATACCGCGCTCCTGCAAGCCAAAGCGAATGTTCTCTTCCACCGTCAGCCACGGGAACAGTGTGTAGCTCTGGAACACCATGCCACGATCGGCACCCGGTCCTTCTACGCTTTTACCGTCCAGCCAGATTTCTCCACGCGTGGGCGTGTCCAGTCCGGCGATGATGCGCAGCAGTGTGGATTTCCCACAGCCCGAGGGGCCGAGAATGGTGATGAAATCATTCTCTTCCACCTGATAATGAATCGGCTGTAGCGCCTGAGTTTGCTCGCCTTTGGGGCCGGTAAAAATGCGCTCGACACCGCGCACGTTGAGTTTGCTGTGTTTCATTACAGAGTGCTCCATGCAAACAAGCGCCGGTTAAGCACTTTGAACAGATAATCAGAGATCAAGCCAATACAGCCGATAACGATGATGCCGAAAATGATCTGCCCGGTATTCAGTAACGCCTGGCTATCGACGATCATATGGCCGATGCCGCTTTCCGATCCGATCAGTTCGGCGACAATGACGTATGTCCACGCCCAGCCAAGCACCAGACGTAACAATTCGGCAATGCCCGGTGCCGCGCCGGGGATCAGCACACGACGCACGATCGAGCGGTTGCTGCATCCTAACGTGTACGCCGCCTCCACCAAATCGCGACGGGCACCGCTCACCGTTACCGCCACCATCAATACGATTTGGAAGAAGGAGCCGATAAAGATCACCAGGATCTTCTGGGTTTCACCGATACCGGCCCACAGAATCAGCAAGGGTACGAAAGCCGAAGCCGGTAAATACCGGCAAAAGGAGACGAAGGGTTCGAGAAAGGCTTCCCAGGTTTTGTAGGCGCCCATCATGATGCCCAGCGGCACACCTATCACGGCCGCCAGCAGGAAGCCCGACAGTACCCGCATCACCGTCATGCCAATATCCAGCGAGAAGTTGTACTCGGTGAACAACACCACGCCTTGTTGCAGCATGGTCAACGGATCGGCGAGGAAAGTGGGCGACACCATGCCGCCCAGCGTCACCAGCGTCCACACCGCGATAAACAGCACAAAGAACGCCACGCCGAGCGCAATACGTAACCGCAGCGAAATCGCTTTCAACGGCACCATTAACGGATTGTGCCAGCGCTGTGGCGCATCCGGCAGCGCGGCTGGCGGAGTGACGGGTTGGCTTTTACTCATCTCCATCTCCTTTCTCCTGCTTTACTGTACGAAGCTGGCGTCGTACAAACTCTTCACATCTGGCATTTTCTTGATCACGCCCGCACTCAGCAGCAGTTTGCCTGCTTCATCACTGAAGGTTTCAATTTCGCCATTGAAGAATTTCTTGTTCTCCTCCGGCCCTTGCCAGCGCAAGTAACTAGCCGACTCGGCAAACTCTTTTCCCGTCGACTTCACCGCTGCACCCATGATCTCATTGGACTTGTCCGGCTGCTGTTTGATCATCTCCAGCGCATCGTAATAGCTGGCCACCAGCGCTTTTGCGGCATCAGGGTGTGCTTTCAGGAAGGTAGGCGTGCAACCCAGCGTATCCATCACCATCGGGTAATCCAGCGTGGTGGCGAGGATCTTGCCGGCTTTAGGCTGATTGCGGATCACCGAGAGATAAGGTTCATAGGTCACCGCCGCATCGTTTTGACCCGCCGCAAAAGATTGAGCCGCCGCCTGAGGTGCCATGGTTGCCAGACGCACGTCTTTCATCGTCATGCCGTTTTTATCCAGCATCCAGGCGAGCAGGAAATACGGTGAGGTGCCGGGCGCATCCACCGCGATGGTTTTGCCTTTGAGATCTTTGATGCTGGTGATGTCACTGCGGGCGGCAAGGCCATCAGCACCATATGATTTGTCCAGCTGAACGATCTGCTTGATCGGTACACCTGCCGCGTTCCAGGAGATGTAGGTTTCCACCGTAGTCGCTGCACACTGAATGGTGCCGGAAGCCACCGCCAGATGTCGGCTGCTCTGCGGAATCATCTTCACATCGACATCAAGGCCGTGCTTTTTAAAGATCCCGGCTTTATCAGCCAGCGTCAGTGGGGCAAATCCGGTCCAGCCGGAAATACCGATAGCGACTTTGGTGTCGGCTGCCTGTGCGGCTAAAGCACTGGCGCACAGGACTGCGGCGGTTAATGCACGAACAACGTGTTTCACTGGCTTGCCCATCTTCCACTCCTGATAAAGGTGATGAAAAACAACGGTTGTATAGTCTTATCTATACAAGCCAAGCAATGGCTGTGCCAGATTGTGAAAACCCATTGTGATGGGGAAATGAGGTGGAGATCGCGCACTGAATCGGTGCAGAAATCCTCTGCTGGAGATCACACTGGTGCGAAAGCAACCTTTGGCGGATGGCGCTATACTCACGCCAGTTTTTCAACAGAAGGAACACCGTATGACGGTGAAATTGCGTCCGCTTGAGCGAGAAGATCTGCACTTTGTGCACCAATTGGATAACAACGCCAGCGTGATGCGTTATTGGTTTGAGGAGCCGTACGAAGCCTTTGTTGAGCTGTCGGATCTTTATGACAAACACATTCACGATCAAACCGAGCGCCGCTTTGTTGTCGAACATGACGGGCAAAAAGCGGGCTTGGTGGAGCTGGTTGAGATCAACCATGTGCATCGCCGGGCTGAGTTTCAGATCATTATCGATCCGGGACATCAGGGCAAAGGTTTAGCCAGCCAGGCAGCAAAGTTAGCGATGGATTACGGTTTTTCGGTGCTGAATCTCTACAAACTCTACCTGATTGTTGATCAGGAGAATGAGAAAGCGATTCACATCTACACCAAGCTGGGATTTGAAGTGGAAGGCGTGCTGAAGCACGAATTTTTCATCAATGGTGAATATCGCAATACCATTCGGATGTGCATTTTCCAGCAGCAGTATCTGGCACAGCATAAATCCGGTCATGCGATGGTGAAGCCGACAGCGCAGTAAGACTTGTGTGGTCTTTAACCCCATGCGCATGGGGTTAAAGAGCCACTCGCCGGCTTAAGTGAGCGGCATGTTGCCATTTCTGCCGCCCTCCGACCTTAACCGCCGCGCGCGCCCACCACGTTGAGACGCGGCTGCGGATGTTCGGGTTTTAGGTCGTACATGCCGCCATAGAACGGATCCACCAGCAGCCAGCCGGGGAAGCCCAGTAACGGGATGTTGCCTAACAGATACCACAAGTTGGCACTGGCCTCGATCGGCAGCGTCACCGGTACATAGCCCGGACTCTCCAGCATCACCTGATAATGCTTCTTACCAAAGTAATTGCCGGTGGATTTTGCCAGCTCGACGGTTTGTGGCGTGTAGCCCTGCGCCACCGCGCGGCCCGTCTCATCCTGTACGGTGAAACGGGCACCTTGCGGGACAGAATCGATTTTTACCGGCTGCGTTTCCGTGCCGACAATGGTGGCACAGCCGCTCAGCAGCAATGCAGTGGCAGGAAGAAGATGTCGCAGGTTCATGGCAGGTCCGCAATAGAATCAGATAGGACAGTCTAAACTGCCCTATCGCGCTTTTCACTCGCCTCAATCGCGCTATCAGTGCTGCTTTTCTGGTCTTTATTGCGGTTGACAACAGGCGGCAATCGCCGCGATATCCTGTGGCGTGGTGCGGCAACAGCCACCAATCAGCCGCGCGCCCGCTTGCTGCCACTCAGGGAATTTATCGTGCAGCGTGCAGCCCGACGGTGCCGAGTGCCAGGTTTTGCTGCTGGCATCATACTGTTCGCCTGAGTTGGGATAGACCAGCAGCGGCCTGGCACACAGTGCCTGCAGGGCTTGCAGCGCCGGTGTCACGCTCTCCAGCGCCACACAGTTGATGCCCATCGCCACCACCTGCGGTGCGTTATTCACCAAATCGGCGACCTGGCTCAGCAGCGTACCGTCGCTGATGTGTTGCGCATCACGCAGCGTGAAGGAGAACCATGCGCTGCTGTCCGGAAACTCTGCCAGCAAACTCACCAGCGCCTGCGCTTCAGCAAACGACGGCAGGGTTTCACACGCCAGCAAATCCACGCCCGCGTCCAACAGCGCCTTGATGCGTGGGCGATGGAAATCTTTCATCTCCGCTTCTGGCAGGGCGTAATCACCGCGATACTCAGCACCATTAGCAAGATAAGCGCCATAAGGCCCAACGGAGCCGGCCACCAGCAAAGCGGCTTCACTGCCTGATGCCGCACGATAATCATCACGCGCACGCTGTGCCAGCTTCACACTTTGCGTAATCAATTCCAGCGCCTGCGCCTCATCCAGTCCCCGCGCCGCAAAGCCTTGCGGTGTGGCCTGATAGCTGGCGGTGATCGCCACATTGGCTCCAGCAGCAAAATAGTCGTAATGCACCTGATAAATCAGCTCAGGATTTTCCATCAGCACTTTGGCAGACCACAACGCATCGGCGAGATTGCAGCCGCGCGCCTCCAGTTCGGTGGCCAGCGCACCATCCAGAATCAGTGTGTCGTGTTGAGTTAACGCTTCTGCGACAGGATTACGCGACATCATTGGCCTCCCCGGCCTTCAGGTTACGTCGATGCGTGACATGGTATGCGGCATAGCAGAACAGCACAAATGGAATGCCGCACCACAGCGCAATACGCTGTGAAGGATCGAAGGCCAGCCCCACACACGCCAGCAGGCACAGCAGGAAACCGAGAATCGGCGTTAAAGGATAGAGTGGCGCGCGATAGGCGAGTTGTTGCAGCGAACCGCCTGCGGCCAGATGGCGACGACGGAACACATAGTGCGAGGCACAGATACTCAGCCACACCGCCACCACCGCAAAACCTGAAATGGCTGACAGCGCCACAAACACGGTATCCGGCGCGATCACGCTGGAAAACAGCGCCAGCAAGCCACCGATCATACTGACGGTGATCGCCAGCACCGGTATCCCACGGCGGTTCACCTGGGCGAAACAGCGCGGCAACGTGTTCTCATTCGCCAGTGACCACAGCATCCTGCCCGATGCATACAGCCCCGAGTTGGCGGCGGAAAGGATCGCCGTCAGGATCACGAAATTGAAGATATCAGCCGCATAGGGAATGCCGATCTTCTCGAACACCAGCACAAACGGGCTTTTGACGATGCCGGCCTGATCCATCGGGATCAACGCCGCCAGCACAAATACTGTACCAATAAAGAAGATAATCAATCGTGCTACGGTGGTGCGAATTGCCAGCGGCAGGGCTTTCTGCGGCTGCTCGGTTTCACCGGCGGCGATACCTATCAACTCTGTGCCGGAAAAGGCAAAGTTCACTGCCACCATGGTCATCAAAATGGGCAAGGTGCCGTGCGGTAACCACCCTGAAGCCGTCAGGTTACTTAATCCCGGTGCGGCACTGCCATCCTTCATCGGGATAAAGCCAAACATCGCGCCTGCGCCAAGAATGATAAAGGCAATGATGGTGACCACTTTGATGATAGAGAACCAGAACTCCCCTTCCGCGAAGAAACGCGTGGAGACGATATTCAGCAGATAGATGGCGATGCAGAACACCAGGCACCATAACCACACGGGCGTGGTGGGGAACCAATACTGCATGCAGAAACCAGCGGCTGTCAGGCTGGAGCCAAGCGCCACCGTCCACGTCAGCCAATAGAGCCATGCCACGGTGTAGCCGGTTGCCGGGCTGAGATAGCGCGCGGCGTAGACATGAAACGCGCCGGTTTCCGGCATCGCCACGGCCAATTCCCCCAGGCACACCATCACCAGCCACACCACCAGCGCCCCGATCAGATACGCCAGCAGCGTGCCCGCTGCGCCGGTGGTCGAGATGATATAGCCGGTGTTAAAGAAGAGTCCGGTACCAATCACGCCGCCGAGTGACAGCATCACCAGATGCCGCACTTTCATGGTGCGCTTAAAGTTTTCCTGCGAAGAAGTATCCTGCGTTTGCATTATTTTTATCCGTATGGACGTCTGAACATCTATATGGACACAGGGTTATACGCGCCAGCGTAGCAATTTGCAACGTGGCAAAGGGTAAGGGTTTTAAATATCGAGGGGTGGCCCCGCGTCAACGGGGCACAACATCAGGCGCCAAATACGCCTTGCAGATAGCGCTCAAGCGCAATACGCGAGCTAAAACCGTGCGGAATACCGTAGTGTTCCTGGGATTCACCCATCAGATAAAGCGGGAACTGCGTGTAGTGATCGCAGGTTTTCATTTCTGAGGCGGGCTCGGCAAAGTGCTGACTTTTCTCTTTCAGCGTGGGGTGAATGATCAATGCGGTGCGGCCCATGCGCGCTTCGCGATTGACGTAGACATAGCTTTCACCACGACGATAACCGTAGATTTTCGGCGTCAGGGCGTCCATTTCGAACCCTGCCTTTTCCAGTACGCGCGCTACCTCATCCGGACGTAAATACATGCTTGCTCCTCTCTTCTCACAGCCCCGCAACCTTACAACAGCCCGAGATACAGGACATTCGGAATTTCCCTAAAGCCTGGCATACGCCTGCGTTTAGTCACGTTTCGTCTACACTAAGTATTACTTGTTAAATCAAAGGGAGCGAAAAAATGTTTAATCGCGTAAGCAAAAACGATGACATTGATATTAATCAGGATGTGAATGAGCTGGCAGATTCGCTCGAAGCATTACTTAAATCTTACGGCAGCGAAGCCAAAGACGAAGTAGACAGCGCGCGCAGCAAAGCGCAGTCGCTGTTAAAACAGACTCGCGCAAAACTGAATAACGGTAACAGCCGTGTTTCTCAGGCAGCGCGTGACGCCAGCTATCAGGTTGATGCCTATGTGCATGATAAACCCTGGCATGGCGCAGGTGTCGGTGCAGCTGTGGGTCTGGTGCTTGGGGCACTGTTGATGTCACGCCGTTAACCGCCACTGGCGTTTAAAGAGAGCCTCGCGATTGCGGGGCTTTTTTATGCCTGTAGTGAATGAATACGCACAAAATTTGACCTAAATTTCACGCCCTGCGCCTTTACAAAAAAAATTTCGGGCCTGGAAGGCGCATGATCTCTGGTGTTAGCGATTATCCGAAGATCAAAATAACAAAACCCTATATCTGGTGGGCTTGACCACCGTGAGCACTACATCTAGTATTCAACCCATCAACTCGCTACCAGATGTCGTCAAGGACGAAGTTCGCTGCAAATAGGATTTTGCTTCGTATCTCGCATCCAGACCGCAATCAAAGGGAAATACGAATCATGCGCATTATTATTTACACTAAAAACAACTGTGTCCAGTGCAACGCGACAAAAAATGCCATGGACCGCAAAGGTATCGACTATCAGCTGATCAACCTCGATACCCAACCGGAAGCCATTGATAACCTCAAATCCCTCGGCTATCGCCAGGTGCCCGTTGTCATGACCCATGATGACCACTGGAGCGGCTTCCGCCCTGACAAAATCGCCAGCCTGCGCCAGCTCGCTGCAGTCGGGGGATAAGGCGATGTTCCCACTGGTCTACTTCTCTAGCCAGTCGGAAAACACGCACCGATTTATCACTCGTCTGGGACTGCCTGCTCGCCGCATTCCGGTGGATGGCAAGCAGTGCCTCAATATCGACCAGCCCTATATCTTAGTGGTGCCGAGCTACGGCGGCGGCAGCGCGCGAGGTGCGGTGCCCAGACAAGTGATTCAATTCCTTAATGATGACGCCAACCGACGCGGTATTCGCGGGGTGATTGCTGCCGGTAACCGCAACTTCGGTGAAGGCTACTGCCTGGCGGGCGACATTATTGCGCAGAAATGTCAGGTTCCTTATCTCTACCGCTTTGAGCTGATGGGAACCCCCGACGATATCGCTAATGTAAAAGCGGGAGTAACCCAATTTTGGCAACGACAGACACCCTGAACAGCACGCAGCTGGACTATCACGCGCTCAACGCGATGCTGAACCTGTATGACGCCGATGGCCGCATTCAGTTTGAAAAAGATCATGAGGCCACGCGCCAGTTCTTCCTGCAGCACGTAGAGCCGAATACCGTACAGTTCGCCTCGGCGGGCGATCGCCTGCGCTATCTGGTGGCGGAAGGCTATTATGAAGCCACGGTACTGAATCAGTACGACTTCAATTTCCTATGCCAGTTGCACGATGAAGCCGATGCCTGGGGTTTCCGTTTTCACACCTTCCTGGGGGCGTGGAAGTTTTACACCAGCTACACGCTGAAAACCTTCGACGGTAAACGTTATCTGGAAACTTTCGAGCAGCGCGCCTGCATGGTGGCGCTGACGCTGGCACGCGGCAACGAATCGCTGTCACGCGAATTGCTGGCAGAAATGCTCAGCGGCCGCTTCCAGCCTGCCACCCCAACCTTCCTCAACTGCGGTAAACAGCAGCGTGGTGAATTGGTGTCCTGCTTCCTGCTGCGCATCGAAGACAACATGGAATCGATTGGCCGTGCGGTGAATTCGGCGCTGCAACTGTCCAAACGTGGCGGCGGCGTGGCATTCCTGCTCTCCAACCTGCGTGAATCCGGTGCGCCTATTAAACGTATCGAAAACCAGTCGTCTGGTGTGATTCCGGTGATGAAGATGCTGGAAGATGCGTTCTCTTATGCGAATCAGCTCGGCGCACGTCAGGGCGCGGGCGCAGTGTGGCTGAACGCGCACCATCCGGATATTTTCCGCTTCCTCGATACTAAGCGCGAAAACGCTGACGAGAAGATCCGTATCAAAACGCTGTCACTGGGCGTGGTGATCCCCGATATCACCTTCCAGCTGGCGAAAGAGAATCGCGATATGGCGCTGTTCTCGCCGTACGACGTTGAGCGTATTTACGGCAAGGCATTTGGTGATATCAGCATCAGCGAGCTATACGAAGAGATGCTGGCGGACGATCGCATCCGCAAGACTTACATTAAGCCACGTGATTTCTTCCAGACGCTGGCCGAAATTCAGTTTGAGTCTGGCTATCCCTACATCATGTACGAAGACAGCGTGAACCGTCATAACCCGATTGCTGGTCGCATCAACATGAGCAACCTGTGCTCGGAGATTTTGCAGGTGAACAGCGCCAGCGAATTCCATGACGATCTCAACTATCGTCGCGTGGGCAAAGATATCTCCTGCAACCTCGGTTCGCTGAACATTGCCCATGCCATGGATTCCCGCAATCTGGCACAAACCGTGGAAACGGCGGTACGCGCCTTAACAGCGGTTTCTGAGATGAGCGAAATCAACTCGGTGCCGTCGGTGGCGGAAGGCAATCGTCGTTCACACGCGGTGGGCCTGGGTCAGATGAACCTGCATGGTTACCTGGCGCGTGAAGGCATGGCTTATGGCTCGGAAGAGGCGCTGGATTTCACCAATCTTTACTTCTACAGCGTGACCTATCACGCGGTGCGCACCTCTAACCTGCTGGCACAAGAGCGTAAACAGCGCTTTGATGGTTTTGACCAGTCGCAATACGCCAACGGTCACTACTTCGATAAATATGTGGATCGCCCCTGGCAGCCGCGCACCGCGCGCGTGGCACAGATCTTCGCCGATGCAGGCATTGCACTGCCGACGCAGGCCGACTGGCAGGCATTGCGCGAATCAGTGATGCAGCATGGCCTGTACAACCAGAACTTACAGGCGGTTCCGCCTACCGGTTCAATTTCGTACATCAATCACGCCACCTCGAGTATTCACCCGATTGTGTCGCGTATTGAGATCCGCAAAGAAGGCAAAACCGGCCGCGTGTACTATCCGGCGCCGTTTATGACTAATGACAACCTGGATCTCTATCAGGATGCGTATCAGATTGGCCCGGAAGCGATTATTGATACCTACGCCGAAGCCACACAACACGTCGATCAGGGCTTGTCTTTGACACTGTTCTTCCGCGATGACGTCACCACGCGTGATATCAACAAAGCGCAAATTTATGCGTGGAAGAAAGGCATCAAAACGCTCTATTACATTCGTCTGCGCCAGATGGCGCTACAAGGCACTGAGGTGCAGGGCTGCGTCTCCTGCTCATTGTGATGAAAACTATGCAACTTAAACAAATTCAAGCGATTAACTGGAACCGTATCCAGGACGAAAAAGATCTCGAAGTGTGGAACCGTCTGACCAGCAACTTCTGGCTGCCGGAAAAAGTGCCGTTGTCCAACGATCTGCCTGCATGGCAGTCACTGGACCACCGGCAACAGCAGCTGACTATCCGTGTGTTTACCGGGTTAACGTTGCTCGACACCATCCAAAACGTGATCGGCGCGCCGGGCCTGATGGAAGACGCCATCACGCCGCATGAGGAGGCGGTGCTATCGAATATCAGCTTTATGGAAGCAGTGCATGCGCGGTCCTATAGCTCAATTTTCTCCACCCTGTGCAACACCGCCGATGTCGATGCCGCGTATCGCTGGAGTGAAGAGAACGAAGCGTTGCAGAACAAGGCGAAGATTGTGCTGGAGCACTATCGTGCCGATGATCCGCTGAAGAAGAAAATCGCCAGCGTGTTCCTGGAATCGTTCCTGTTCTACTCCGGTTTCTGGCTGCCGATGTACTGGTCAAGCCGTGGCAAATTGACCAACACCGCTGACCTGATTCGTTTGATTATTCGCGATGAAGCGGTGCACGGATATTACATCGGCTATAAGTACCAGAAGGCACTGGAAAAAGTCGACGATGCACGCCGTGAAGAGCTGCAGCAATTTGCCATCGATTTGCTGCTGGCGCTGTATGAAAACGAAGTGGAGTATACCGAAGCGCTGTATGCGGATGTCGGTTGGGCGGAAGAGGTAAAAACCTTCCTGCACTATAACGCCAACAAGGCATTGATGAATCTGGGATATGAGGCCCTGTTCCCATCAGAGCTCACCACGGTGAATCCGGCGATTCTTTCTGCTTTGTCACCGAATGCCGATGAAAACCACGATTTCTTCTCCGGTTCAGGTTCTTCCTACGTGATGGGAAAAGCCGTGGAAACCGAAGACGAGGACTGGAATTTCTAGCCTCAGGCCTGCAGCACAGGGCGCGCCACAGCGCGCCCTTTCATCGCTTTCATATTTCCTCTTCAGACTGACAAATATTCCCCCGTTATTTCCCTTTCTCAGCTTCATT
This sequence comes from Pantoea sp. SM3, assembly GCF_000963995.1. Taxonomy (NCBI): domain Bacteria; kingdom Pseudomonadati; phylum Pseudomonadota; class Gammaproteobacteria; order Enterobacterales; family Erwiniaceae; genus Pantoea; species Pantoea sp. SM3. The sequence continues at coordinate 17,333 of NZ_JZRD01000026.1, read as the reverse complement.
ATTTTGTCATTTTAGCGCCATTCATTCGTCCATTATATCGTCTACATAAGCGCAATTTATTCGTTTTTCACTGAGCATTTGCCATGAAAGCGGGTTAAATTCACAAAAAATTCAGAAAAAAATGATTCGCCCTCATCCCTTGTGAACACTGGAATTATCGCCAATCTGCGCACGCTCGCTCAACCAAATATCCGCACCAAGGGTTGTCAGATATTCTCACTATGCTAGGTTATAGGGCGCTTAAATTTAATCGAGATCATTACAAGAAATAGCTAAACATTTAACCGGGAAATTAATTACTGCATGGCAATTAAACTCGAAGTAAAGAATTTATATAAGGTATTTGGAGATCACCCCGAAAAGGCATTTAAGCTGATTGAGAAAGGCGAAAGCAAAGAGACGATTCTGGCGAAAACCGGTCTCTCAGTCGGCGTAAAAGATGCCAGTCTGGCCATTGAAGAAGGCGAGATCTTCGTCATCATGGGGCTCTCCGGTTCAGGGAAATCCACCATGGTTCGCCTTCTCAATCGTCTGATCGAGCCCACTCGCGGCCAGGTGATCATTGACGGTGTCGATATTGCGAAAATATCGGATGCTGAACTGCGTGAAGTGCGCAGAAATAAGATCAGCATGGTATTCCAATCCTTCGCATTAATGCCCCATATGACGGTTCTCAATAATACCGCCTTCGGCATGGAATTAGCGGGCGTGGCGTTACAGGAACGTCAGGAAAAAGCGCTGGAAGCATTGCGTCAGGTGGGACTGGATAATTATGCCCACGCCTACCCGGATGAACTCTCTGGCGGTATGCGTCAACGCGTCGGATTAGCCCGCGCGCTGGCAATCAATCCCGATATATTATTGATGGATGAAGCCTTCTCCGCCCTCGATCCGCTTATCCGCACTGAAATGCAGGATGAGTTGGTGAAACTGCAGGCGAAACATCAGCGTACCATCGTGTTTATCTCTCACGATCTCGACGAAGCAATGCGTATTGGCGATCGCATCGCCATCATGCAGGGCGGCGAAGTCGTGCAGGTCGGCACGCCGGATGAGATTCTGAATAATCCCGCGAACGATTATGTGCGCACCTTCTTCCGGGGTGTCGATATCAGCCATGTGTTTAGCGCTAAGGATATCGCCCGTCGTAGCGCTGGCGCACTGATTCGTAAAGCGGCCGGTTTTGGCCCGCGATCCGCCATCAAACTGCTGCAGGATGAGGACCGCGAATTTGGCTATGTGCTGGAGAAACAGAAATTTGTCGGCGTGGTTTCAACCGATTCACTTAAAGCAGCACTGGCCGCGGGTGAAGGTCTGGATAGCGCCCTGCTTGAGACGCCGTTAGCGGTTCCTGCGGATACCTCACTGAACGATTTGCTTTCCCACGTTGCCCAAGCGCCCTGCGCGGTGCCGGTGGTCGGCGAAGAGAATCAGTACGTCGGTATTATTTCCAAAAGCATGCTATTGCGCGCTTTAGATCGTGAAGGAGCCCAGTCATGAGTGAACAAACCAGCAATCCGTGGGACAGCGCCAGCCAGACCACGCCGCAACCCGCCACAACAGATTCGAGTGCGGCGGCCAGCAGTAGCGATCCCTGGGGCGGGAGTTCTGCCCCGGCGGATAGCAGTGCCAGTTCAGGTTCTACTGATGCCTGGGGCAATGCCTCCAGCACCGGTTCGGATGCCGCCTCCAGTGCAGGCCATGATGCAGCCTCCAGCGCAGGCCATGATGCGGCCTCCTCGGCGGCCAGTAGCAGCGACTGGCTAAGCAGCGCGCCGGCGCCTAAACCTGAACATTTCAATATTATGGACCCCTTCCACAACACCATGATCCCGCTGGATCGTTGGGTGACGGAAGGCATCGATTGGGTGGTGAACCATTTCCGCCCGGTGTTCCAGGGCATTCGTGTGCCAGTGGATTATATCCTCAGTGCCTTCCAGAATCTGTTGATGGGGTTGCCTGCACCCGTTGCGATTGCGTTGTTTGCGCTGATCGCCTGGCAGATTGCCAGCCCGGCGATGGGTATTGCCACGCTGATTTCACTGGTGCTGATCGGCATGATCGGCGCCTGGTCGCAAGCGATGGTGACGCTGGCGCTGGTGCTGACCGCCCTGCTGTTCTGCATCATCATTGGATTACCGCTCGGTATCTGGCTGGCGCGCAGTGAGCGTGCGGCGAGAATTGTGCGTCCATTACTGGATGCGATGCAGACCACACCCGCCTTTGTGTACCTGGTGCCAATCGTGATGCTGTTCGGTATCGGTAACGTGCCTGGTGTGGTGGTGACCATTATTTTTGCGTTGCCGCCGATTGTCCGTCTGACCATTCTTGGCATTAAACAGGTGCCCGCTGATCTGATTGAAGCCAGCGAGTCCTTTGGTGCCAGCCCCCGCCAGATGCTGTTTAAAGTGCAGTTGCCGCTGGCGATGCCAACCATCATGGCGGGTGTCAACCAGACACTGATGCTGGCACTGTCGATGGTGGTGATCGCCTCAATGATCGCTGTTGGCGGTCTTGGTCAGATGGTCCTGCGCGGTATTGGTCGCCTGGATATGGGCCTCGCCAGTGTTGGCGGTGTCGGTATCGTTATCCTCGCGATTATTCTTGACCGCCTGACACAATCTGTTGGCCGTGACAGCCGCAGCCGTGGTAGTCGCCACTGGTATAACACCGGCCCCGTTGGCTTGTTATTACGCCCCTTCAGTAAAAAAGTCTGATTTCTTTGGACGGCCCGCTGTGGCCGTCCGTCTCCGACGCTACACGTAAAATAAGGAATGACTATGCGCAAGACAGCTCTATTCGCCGCCGTCCTGACGACGTTTGCCGCAACCCACGTGTCCGCCGCCGACCTGCCCGGTAAAGGCATTACGGTTAAACCCGCTCAGAGCAATATTTCCGAAGAGACTTTCCAGACGCTGCTGGTGAGCCGTGCGCTGGAAAAACTGGGCTACACCGTCGATAAGCCTAGCGAAGTGGATTACAACGTGGCTTACACCACCATCGCGGCGGGTGATGCCACCTTTATCGCCACCAACTGGAAACCACTGCACGATGACATGTACGCCGCTGCCGGTGGCGATCAGAAATTCTACCGTGAGGGCACTTACGTGACCGGCGCGGCACAAGGCTATTTGATCGACAAGAAAACAGCGGATCAGTATCACATCACCAATCTTGAACAGCTAAAAGATCCTAAGATCGCCAAGCTGTTTGATACCAACGGAGATGGCAAAGCCGACCTCACCGGCTGTACACCAGGCTGGGGCTGTGAAGCGGTGATTAACCACCAGATTGATGCCTTCAAGCTGAGCAACACCGTTGAGCACAACCAGGGCAACTACTCGGCGATGATTGCCGACACCATTACCCGCTTCAAACAGGGTAAACCGATTCTTTATTATACCTGGACGCCTTACTGGGTGAGTGATGTGCTAAAACCGGGCAAAGATGTGGTGTGGCTGCAGGTGCCGTTCTCATCCATGCCGGGCGCGCAGAGCAAAGTGGATACCAAACTGCCTAACGGCATGAACTATGGCTTCCCGGTCAACACCATGCATATCGTGGCTAACAAAGCCTGGGCTGAGAAAAACCCGGCGGCGGCAAAACTGTTTGCGGAAATGAAGCTGCCACTGGCTGATATCAATGCGGAGAATGCGGCGATGCATGCGGGCCACGCGTCTGAAGCCGACATTAACAGCCATGTAGACGGCTGGATCAAAGGCCATCAGGCCGAGTTTGATAAGTGGGTTTCTGACGCACAGGCTGCGGCGAAGTAATCCTCTTTCCCTTATAGAGCGGCCTTTTGGTCGCTCTTCTCCATCATCCCCGCACATTTCGTGCGTTATAGCGCACTGGTACGTCCTGTCAATTAACACACCATTGAAATTATTTTTTGGGTTACTATTAACCACAAATGATTATCTTCGTTTTTCTTCCGCTGTGAATACGGCTAAGCCGAGACGCATCTCTGCACTATCTGAGGTTAAATCCTCTCAACGAATGCAATTCATCATTTTAATTGGTACGGTATTGATACCGTAAATGTTACAGCTTAGTTAATTAACCCATTGATTTGGTGATGTAATATCCGCAGCGAAAGTGTTTAAAAAGCGTAAAGACCCACCCAATCACGTGAGTGAGACTATTCATTGATGATTGAGTTTGTTATGGTTAGCAGCACAGTTATTCACCAGAGTTATTTTTTCTCTCGAAATTATTTTTTCTTAAAAATATTTCATGATGCGAATTGATGACAATGTAACCATCCTGCGTGGCAAATTGTCAGGGCGAACTGCCCAAGGTTATGGAACGACCTGGAACGCCAGATGTTGACAATGTGATCGTGCGAACAATCACTGGCGGAAAATATGACTACGCTTAATCTGTCACCATCCTTACTATACCAGTTGCAACTAAGAGGTTTTTTTTAAAATGGAAAGTTCGTTTACTCCCATTGAACAGATGCTGAACATCCGTGCTAACCGCCATAAAGATTTTCCGTTGCAGGAAATCATCCTGACTCGTCTGTGCATGCATATGCAGGGAAAACTGCTGGATAACCGCAACAAGATGTTGAAGGCGCAGGGAATTAACGAGACCTTATTCATGGCGCTGATCACACTTGATGCGCAAGAAAACCAGAGCATCCAGCCTTCTGAACTGAGTTCTGCGCTGGGTTCCTCACGTACTAATGCAACACGTATTGCTGATGAGCTGGAAAAACGTGGCTGGATCGAGCGCCGCGAGAGCGATAATGACCGTCGCTGCCTGCATCTGCACCTGACAGAAAAAGGTAACGAATTCTTACGTCAGCTGCTGCCGCCGCAGCATCAGAGCCTGCAGTACCTGTGGTCTTCGCTCTCAACATCCGAGCAGGATCAGCTGGAAGCGATTACGCGCAAGCTGCTTAACCGTCTTGATAAAATGGATGAAGATCAGGTTATCGCTTCCCTGTCGCGCTAATAGCAAGAAGTGCGACACAATCACCTTCCGAAATCGCTATTTTAATCCCCTTTTATCCGGCCAGCGTCTCATACGCTGGCTTTTTCGACTCGGGAAACCGTGTTGAAGGATCAACACAGCCCGGCTAAATGGAAAACGTGGAGAACAAGATGAGTGCGACCGCGGAAGCGCAAAGCCCGCAACAGCCAGCGAATAAAAAGAAGAAGCGCAAAGGTGTGCTGATCCTGCTGGCTATCGTGTTTGTATTGATTGGGGTGGCGTATCTGGCTTACTGGTATTTGGTGCTGCGCCATTTCCAGGAAACCGATGACGCCTATGTGGCAGGGAACCAGGTGCAGGTGATGGCACAGGTTTCCGGCAGCGTGAATAAAGTCTGGTTCGATGACACTGACTTCGTGAAAAAAGGCGACATTCTGGTGTCGCTGGATAAAACCGATGCGGAGCAGGCGTTTGAAAAAGCGCAGACTGCACTGGCCACCAGCGTGCGCCAGACGCATCAATTGATGATCAACGGCAAGCAGTATCAGGCCACCATCAAGCTGCAACAGACCGCTCTGGATCAGGCTGAAGCCGATCTGAAACGTCGTGAGCCGCTGGGTGCGTCAAACCTGATTGGTCGTGAAGAACTGCAGCACTCACGTGATGCCGTGGCCACGGCGAAAGCACAACTCGATGTCGCCGTGCAGCAGTACAACGCGAACCAGGCGATGATCCTGAATACCGATCTGGAACAGCAACCCGCCGTCAAACAAAGCGCGGCTGAATTGCGTGATGCCTGGCTGGCGCTGCAGCGTACCGATATCCGTAGTCCAATGGATGGCTATATTTCACGGCGTAGTGTTCAGGTCGGTTCGCAGATCTCCACCAGCACGCCGCTGCTGGCGGTAGTGCCTGCCACTAATTTGTGGATTGATGCCAACTTCAAAGAAACGCAGCTTTCCGGCGTGCGCATCGGTCAACCTGCGACCGTGGTCAGTGATATTTACGGTGATGACGTGGAGTATCACGGTAAAGTTGTCGGCCTGGATATGGGCACGGGTAGCGCCTTCTCTCTGCTGCCGGCACAGAATGCGACAGGTAACTGGATCAAAGTGGTTCAGCGTTTACCGGTGCGTATTGAGCTGGACCCGCAACAGGTGGCTGAACATCCACTGCGTATTGGTCTCTCCACCTTAGTCAAAGTGGATACCCAAAACAAAGACGGGGCCACACTGGCCAGTAGCGTGCGTCCACAAGCGGCGTATGAAAGTAACGCATTGGCAATCGACCTCGCGCCGGTTAACAAGCTGATTACTGATATCGTTCGTGCCAACGCCGATTAATTCCGCGGGAGGCTGTGATGGCACAAAAACCGCTTGAAGGTGCGCCGTTAGTCCTGATGACCATCGCCTTATCCCTGGCGACGTTTATGCAGGTTCTCGACTCCACCATTGCTAACGTGGCGATCCCGACGATCGCCGGTAACCTTGGTGCCTCGAACTCACAGGGCACCTGGGTAATTACCTCATTCGGGGTGGCAAACGCCATCTCGATACCGATTACCGGTTGGTTAGCCAAACGTATCGGTGAAGTGAAGCTATTTACCTGGTCGACCATTCTGTTTGTGCTGGCCTCATGGGCCTGCGGCATGTCAGAGAGTCTGGAGATGCTGATCTTCTTCCGTATCATCCAGGGTGTGGTCGCCGGTCCGTTGATTCCACTGTCGCAAAGTTTGCTACTGAACAACTACCCGCCAGCCAAGCGCAGCGTGGCGCTCTCGCTGTGGGCGATGACGGTGATCGTGGCCCCGATCTGCGGCCCGATTTTAGGCGGCTGGATCAGTGATAACTACCACTGGGGTTGGATCTTCTTTATCAACGTTCCGATTGGTGTGGTCGTCGTCGCGCTGACTCTGCAAACCCTGCGAGGACGCGAAACCAAAACCGAAATCCGACCGATTGATATCGTCGGCCTGGTGCTGTTGGTGGTGGGGATTGGTTCGCTGCAGGTGATGCTCGACCGGGGTAAAGAACTCGACTGGTTTGGCTCCACGGAGATCATTGTACTCACGGTAGTCGCCGTGGTGGCGCTGGCGGTGCTGTTGGTGTGGGAGCTAACGGACGACCATCCGATTGTCGATTTGTCGCTGTTTAAAAAGCGCAACTTCACCATCGGCTGTTTGTCGATCAGTCTGGCTTACATGCTTTACTTCGGCTCGATCGTGTTGCTGCCCCAGTTGCTGCAGGAGGTATACGGCTACACCGCCACCTGGGCAGGTTTGGCGTCAGCGCCGGTCGGCATCATTCCGGTCATCCTGTCGCCGATCATTGGTCGCTTTGCCCACAAGCTGGACATGCGGCGGCTGGTGACCTTCAGCTTTATCATGTACGCCGTCTGTTTCTACTGGCGCGCGTATACGTTTGAGCCGGGGATGGATTTTGGTGCGTCGGCATGGCCGCAGTTTATTCAGGGCTTTGCCGTGGCCTGCTTCTTTATGCCACTGACCACCATTACGCTGTCAGGCTTGCCGCCAGAGCGTATGGCAGCAGCATCGAGCCTGTCGAACTTTGTGCGTACGCTGGCCGGTTCAATCGGTACGTCGATCACCACCACCATGTGGACGGATCGTGAATCGATGCACCACAGCTACCTGTCGGAATCGGTGAATCCCTTCAATCCGAATTCGCAGCAGATGTATGACCAACTGCAAAGCTTGGGCATGACGCAGCAGCAAGCTTCAGCCTACATTGCACAGCAAATTACCAATCAGGGCCTGATTATCTCAGCGAATGAGATCTTCTGGGCATCAGCGGGAGTATTTTTGATCTTGCTGGTTCTGGTGTGGTTTGCACGTCCGCCATTTGGTGCGGGCGGTGGCGGCGGTGGAGCGCACTAAAGAGTAGAAACAAAAACGGGCCTTTCGGCCCGTTTTCATTTATGCGTTCTGGCGCCACCATTCGGCAAGCAGAATGCCAGTCGCAACGGAGACGTTAAGACTCTCGACGTTGCCGGTACCGCCAATCGACAGGCTGATATCACCCTGCTGGAAGGCGCTGTCGGACAGACCTTCACGCTCCTGGCCCAGTACCAGAACCATTTTGGCTGGCAGCTCAGCTTTCGCCAGCGGCGTGCCTTCATGGCTTGAAGTCGTCACAATGGTGTAACCCGCTTTGCGGAAAGCTTCCAGACCGCTGGCAAAACTTTCACCACTGATGGCCTGCACATGCTCAGCACCGCCCTCGGCCGTGCGCACAGCGGCGCCAGACTCCAGCAGTGAAGCATCGTTAACCAGCAAACCTTTCACACCGAAGTGCGCGCAGCTACGCATGATGCCACCGAGGTTGTGCGGGTTGCTGACATCTTCCAACGCCAGCACGCAATCCTTAGTATCCGCTTTTTTCAGCCACTCAGAGACTTCCATGCCCATACGCTTCTTGATGATGAAGCACACGCCGCCGTGGTGTTCGGTGCCTGAAGCCTTAGTCAGCTCGGCATCATCCACCACGTGGTAGGCTTTACGGTTGGCCGCTAACCAGCGCAGCGTTTCGCGGAAGCGTGGCGTCACGCTCTGGATAAACCAGGCACGCACGATACTCTCTGGACGGCTGGCAAACAGCGCCTGGCAGGCATTTTCACCGTAAACGCGCGTCTCTTCCTGACGCTGACGGCGAATCTGCTCGGGGTCGATGACTGGCTTGTTGCTCGCGGCCTCATCAATCTGGCTATCGTCCGCTACCGGTGGGCGTGAAACGGTGCGCCACGGTGAATCACCGAAGCTGCGGTTGTCATCGCCACGATCGTCACGACGGCCAAAGCTGCGACCGCGCTCGCTGTTGCGTGCATCACGCGCTGGCGTTCCGCGACCACCTGCACTGCTGCGGCGACCTTCTTCATTATCACGTGCAGTACGAGGACCAGAACGACGATTATCTTCCTGGCGCGCAGCAGGACGGCCGCCTTTGCCGGTACGGGGATTTGGCTTTTGGCCTGCATCCTCATCACGTACATACATCACTTTTACCTTGCCGCTTTTGCCTTTAAATTCGTCGTTCATTTGTTCCTCCTGCATTGAGAGCGCGAAGATTACCTGATGTGCTGGAGCTTAGCTATCAACTATTGAACCTATTGGGCAATCCAGATTGAGCATAGCACTCAACCTTTTCATAATGTTCGGCAATCATAACATTTACAGGTCCGGTTTGAGGTGACGATGAATACTGTATGTGCCTCCTGTCAGGCAACTAACCGCGTTCCCGAGGAACGTATTGCCGATGGCGCCAAGTGTGGTCGCTGTGGCGACGAGCTTTTCAATGGTGAAGTCGTGAATGCTACCGCAGCCACGCTGGATAAATATTTGCAGGACGATCTGCCCGTGGTGATCGACTTCTGGGCGCCGTGGTGCGGACCGTGCGTGAACTTCGCGCCTGTTTTTAAGGATGTCGCTGACGAACGCCGCGGTAAAGTGCGCTTTGTGAAAGTGAACACGGAAGCCGAACCGACACTCAGCTCACGCTTCCGCATCCGCAGTATCCCGACCATTATGGTGTTCAAAAAAGGTGAGATGGTCGACATGTTAAACGGAGCAATGCCCAAAGCGCCGTTTAATGAGTGGCTCGACGAATCACTTTAACCACCTCAGGCCAGCCCCTGTGCTGGCCTTGCCATTAGCCTTCTATTAAACTGGCGTTTTTTCCTGCCTGCGATTCTATGTCTGAAAATGCCGTTCTGCGCTTACGTGCGCAACGTTTAGCACGCGCTACGCGCCCGTTTCTTGCCCGTGGCAATCGCGTGTTGCGCTGCCAGCGTTGTCTGCTGCCGCAAAAAAACTGCCTGTGCGCCACCCTGCAGCCGCAGCAAGCACGCAGCCGTTTTTGTCTGGTGATGTTCGATACCGAGCCAATGAAGCCCAGTAATACGGGGCGACTGATCGCCGATATCCTGCCTGATACGCTGGCGTTTGGCTGGTCACGCACCGAACCTGATGACGCGATGCTCGCCGCAGTGAAAACTGACGAGTATCAGCCACTGGTGGTGTTTCCGGGCTCGTATGCCGATGCAGGCAGGGAAGTGCTCACCACACCTCCGCTCACCGGCAAACCACCGCTATTTATTATGCTGGATGGCACCTGGACCGAAGCCCGCAAGATGTTCCGCAAAAGCCCCTGGCTGGATGCGTTCCCGGTGATGTCACTCAACGTTTCCACACCGTCGCGCTACACGCTGCGGGAAGCGCACGGCGAGGGCCAGCACTGTACCGCTGAAGTGGCCGCCGCGCTGCTGGAACAGGCGGGAGATGTTGAGGCAGCAAGCGCGTTACAGCAGCATTTTGAGCATTTCCGTCACGCTTATCTGGCAGGCAAGCCGCATCATCCGGTGCACTATCAGGAAAGCGTGCTGTAGGGATCGCCTGATTTTTTAACTTGTCCGTTTGATTTATAGTCGCACATCGCCATGGAGTTGGCTCCCTACATAAGGATGATGCGCTATGAAAGTCTGGTGGCTTGTTGTGCTACTGATAGCGGGCTGTAGCACGGCCCCGCAAACTGACCGCCCTTACCCACTGCAGTTACAATCCGTTAGCACACGCCCGGGTGGCATCATTAGCGTTGCTGAATTGCAGCCCGGTGATTTGCTGCTCTCCTCCGCCACCTCGCCTCAATCCTGGGGCATTCGCCTGATCAGCTTCAGCGGTGTCAGCCATGCCGCAATCTATCTGGGTGATCGACAAGTGGCGGAAGCCGTGGGCAGTGGTGTCAAAATCATTCCGCTGCAACAGGCTATTGAGGAGAGTAATAACTTGTTGGTGCTACGCGTGCCCAGCCTCACTCAAGACCAAAGCTCGCTGTTGCGCGAATTTGCCCACCAGCAACAAGGCAAAAAATACAATTTCAAAGGTATCGTGATGTTCATGCCGTTTATGGTTTCGCGCCGCGTCTGCGAGCTGCCGCTGATGCATGAAAATCTACGCAGTGCCTGTCTCACTGCATTAGCGCGCGTGCAACTCGCCGACGTTGACGATCCTCAAGCCAATCGCTTCTTCTGCTCAGAATTCGTCATGGCAGGATATCGCCATGCAGGCGTCGAGCTACTTCAGGGACAAGCGAGCTGGGTCAGTCCCGCTGATCTCATGCATCTGCGTGATGGAGATGTCTCAGCATGGCATAGCGAGCAGAATATGCAGTACATCGGCCATTTAAAGCGCTGGAACCTTAAAGAGATCCTCAGCCTGCGATCGGCGAGTCGGCAAGCAGAGTAAAAAGCGTTTACAATCATGCCAATCTTGATGTCGGGAGCGGATGATGAGCCAACGCGGACTGGAAGCACTGTTACGACCTAAATCAATCGCGGTGATTGGTGCGTCAGTTACACCGGGGCGCGCCGGCTACTTTATGATGCGTAATTTGCTGGCAGGCGGATTTAGCGGTCCGGTGCTGCCGGTCACGCCGAAGTATAAAGCCGTGAGCGGTGTGCTGGCCTGGCCGGATATTGCCAGCCTGCCGTTCGCGCCCGATCTCGCCATTATCTGTACTCATGCCAAACGCAATCTGGAACTGCTGCAGCAGTTGGGTGAAAAAGGCTGCAAAGCCTGCATCATTCTCTCCGCGCCCGCCAGTCAGTTGGAAGAATTGAAAGCCTGTGCCAGCCAGTGGCAAATTCGCCTGCTCGGCCCGAACAGTCTGGGATTACTGGCCCCCTGGCAAGGATTAAACGCCAGCTTCTCGCCGGTGCCGATCGCAAAAGGACGCATTGCCTTTATTTCTCAATCCGCTGCGGTCTCCAACACCATTCTTGATTGGGCTCAGCAGCGCAATCTCGGCTTCTCCTGGTTTATCGCTTTGGGCGACAGTCTGGATATTGATGTTGATGATTTGCTGGATTTCCTGGCGCGTGACGGCAAAACCAGCGCTATTTTGCTCTATCTTGAGCATCTCAGTGATGCGCGACGTTTTGTTTCGGCCTCTCGTAGCGCCTCACGCAATAAACCGATTCTGGTAATCAAAAGCGGTCGCAGCCATCAGGCACAAGCGATGATTGGCACACTCAGCGGGCTGGATGCCGCATGGGATGCCGCGATTCAGCGTGCCGGTTTGCTGCGTGTACAGGACACGCATGAACTGTTTTCAGCGGTGGAATCGCTGAGCCATATGCGCCCCTTGCGCGGTGATCGTTTAATGATCATCAGCAACGGCGCAGCCCCCGCAGCCTTAGCACTGGATGAGCTGTACGCGCGTAATGGCAAACTGGCTACGCTGAGTGATGAGACCTTACAAGCCCTTGCCACGTTGTTACCGGAAGGCGTTGGGCGCGGTAATCCGCTGGATCTCAAGGACGATGCCACACCCGCGCGCTATGTTGCCTGCATAGAACAACTATTGGATAGCCATGAACTCGATGCATTAATGATTATCCATGCCCCGAGCGCCGTGTCTCCCGCCAGTGAAACGGCCGAACAAATTATCGCGGCTGTGGCTAAACATCCTCGCGGCAAGCAGGTAACACTGCTCACTAACTGGTGTGGCGAATACTCGTCACAAGCCGCTCGTCGTGCTTTCACTCAGGCCGGAATCCCCACCTGGCGCACGCCAGAAGGCACTGTTACCGCGTTCATGCATCAGGTCGAATATCGCCGTAATCAGAAGCAACTGCGTGAAACACCCGCCTTGCCGATCGGCCTGACGCAAAACAGCGCGCAGGCGCACCAGTTGATTCAACAAGCGCTGGATCAGGGGATTAACACCCTGGATACCCACGAAGTCCAGCCGGTGCTACAAGCCTATGGATTAGCTACGCTGCCGACCTGGATTGCGAGTGACAGTCGCGAAGCGGCCAGCATTGCCGACCAGATTGGTTACCCCGTGGCGCTCAAGCTGCGTTCACCGGATATCCCACACAAGTCTGAAGTTCAGGGGGTAATGCTTTATCTGCGCAGCGCTGCGGAAGTTGAGCAGGCCGCTGAGGCGATTTTTGATCGTGTGCGCAATACACATCCACAAGCGCGTATCGATGGCTTACTGGTGCAAAGCATGGCAAACCGTGCCGGCGCACAAGAATTACGCGTGGTGGTGGAACAAGATCCGCTGTTTGGTCCGATTATCATGCTGGGTGAAGGCGGGGTGGAGTGGCAGCCGGATAAACAGGCTGCCGTGGCATTACCCCCGTTGAATATGACGCTAGCGCGTTACCTGGTGATTCAGGCGATGAAGAGCGGCAAAGTGCGCAGTCGCAGTGCGTTGCGTCCACTGGATATTGCCGGGCTGAGCCAATTGCTGGTGCAGGTTTCTAACCTGGTGGTGGATTGCCCGGAGATCCAGCGGCTGGATATCCATCCGCTGCTGGCCTCCGCGAATGAATTCACCTTGCTGGATGTCACATTGCAGCTCGCGCCATTTACCGGTGATAACGAAGCACGCCTGGCGATTCGCCCTTATCCACACCACCTTGAAGAGCAGGTGCAGTTGAAAGATGGACAGCATTGCCTGTTCCGCCCGATCCTGCCGGAAGATGAACCGCAACTGCGCGCATTTATCGCTCAGGTAACGAAGGAAGATCTCTATTATCGTTATTTCAGTGAGATCAATGAGTTCACACATGAGGATCTCGCCAACATGACCCAAATCGACTATGACCGAGAGATGGCCATTGTTGCAGTACGACAGCGCGACGGGAATGACGAGATTATTGGTGTGACGCGTGCGATCTCGGATGCCGATAACATTGATGCGGAGTTTTCGGTGCTGGTGCGCTCCGATCTGAAAGGACTCGGGATGGGCAGACGATTGCTGGAAAAGATGATCCGCTATACGCGCGATCATGGTCTGCAACAATTGAACGGTATCACCATGCCACACAACACCGGCATGATTACGCTGGCACGAAAACTGAATTTTCGTGTGAATATTCAATTGGATGATGGCATTGTCAGCCTGAATTTACCGCTCGGTGAGGCGTGATGATGTCCTGTACAGAAAGGTAAAAATCCTCCTTATCAGGCCGGTTGGTGTTATTATTTACCGTTAGGATCATGATTTGATGGCAAAAGGCCATGCAATGAACAGAGAAGAAGTGCACTGTGATGTTGTCTAAATTTAAACGCAATAAACACCAACAACACCTCGCACAGCTGCCTAAACTGTCACAATCCGTGTCGGATGTGACCACGCTTTACTCGCCTGCTGAGTTCCGTGAGACCCTGCTGACGAAAATCGCTGCGGCTGAAAAACGCATCTGTATCGCCGCGCTCTATCTCGAGAACGACGACGGCGGGCGTGGCATCATGCAGGCGCTCTATGCTGCGCGGCAGGCACGTCCGGAGCTGGATATCAGCATTCTGGTGGATTGGCATCGCGCGCAGCGTGGCCGAATTGGCGCCGCTCGTGGACTGACCAACGCAGACTGGTATTGCGAGATGGCAGCACAGCATCCCAATATCGCTATTCCAGTGTATGGCATTCCCGTTAACACGCGTGAAGCACTTGGCGTACTGCATCTGAAAGGCTTCATCATTGATGACACCTTGCTGTACAGCGGCGCCAGCCTGAATGATGTTTATCTGCATCAGCATGATAAATATCGCTACGATCGCTATCAGTTAATCCGTAATCCACAATTGGCGGACACCATGTACGCGTGGATTTGCGAAAATCTCAAGCAGTCCGATGCGGTTAATCGCCTTGACCAGACTGAGCGTCCATCCAGCCCTGAAATTAAGAACGAAACACGCCAGTTCCGTCAGGATTTGCGCAGTTTTAATTACCAGTTCGCGGGGAATGCTGACAATGAGTCACTGGCGGTCACGCCGCTGGTGGGCCTTGGCAAACGCAGTCTGCTAAATAAAACCATCTTCCATTTGATGCCGTGCGCTGAGCGTAAACTTACGCTGTGCACGCCTTACTTCAACCTGCCTGCGATCCTGGTGCGTAATCTGATTCATCTGCTGCGTCAGGGTAAAGAGGTGGAGATCATCGTGGGCGATAAAACCGCCAATGATTTCTACATCCCGCCTGAGCAGCCGTTTAAAATCATCGGCGCACTGCCCTATCTGTATGAGATCAACCTGCGACGCTTTCTGAGCCGTTTGCAGTATTACGTCAATAACGGCCAGTTGACCGTGCGTCTGTGGAAAGACGGCGAAAACAGTTATCACCTTAAAGGTATTTGGGTGGATGACGAGTGGATGATGATTACCGGCAATAACCTTAATCCGCGCGCCTGGCGACTGGATTTGGAAAATGCGGTGCTGATCCATGATCCTAAGAATGAGCTGGCAGAACAGCGCGAGAAAGAGCTGGCGTTGATTCGTGAACATACCACGACGGTTCAGCACTTCCGCGAATTAGAGAGTATTTCTGACTATCCGGCGAAAGTACGTAAGTTAATCCGTCGTCTACGCCGTATCCGTATTGACCGTCTTATCAGTCGCTTACTCTAGCCGATGCGTGCGCTCATCCTCTGCGTAGTTTTACTTTGTAGTGGATGTGCGCATGTGGCACAAGATAACTGGACCGGTAAAGACAAAGCCGAACACTTCTTCTCTTCTGCCGTGCTAGCCGCTGCCGGCAGCGAAATCTCCCAACACCAGCATCAAAGCCGTGGACAAAATTTACGTTTTGGCTTTTTGTTCTCGCTGAGTTTTGGCGTAGGAAAAGAGTTATATGACAGCCGCTCTTCGGGGAGCGGCTGGAGTTGGAAAGATCTTAGCTATGACGTAGCGGGAGCGGCCACTGGCGTTGCCTTGTGGAATTTAAGCCAATAATCACAGTGTAATGCCCTTCCCTTTGCGATGGAGCATCAGGGAAATAACGAAGGCCAATGCCCCCATCGCCGACACATACCAGAAGAAACTGGTTTCAATCCCCTCTTTCTTCAGCAGTAAAGCGACATACTCGGCCGAACCACCAAAGATCGCATTAGCCACCGCATAAGATAAGCCAACGCCAAGCGCGCGCACTTCTGGTGGGAACATTTCCGCTTTCAGAATGCCGCTGATAGCGGTATAGAAACTGGTGATAATCAGCGCCAGCATAATCAGCGCAAATGCAGCCCAACTGCTCTGCACATTTTGCAGCATCATCAGGATCGGTACGGTACAGATCGCTGCCCCCGCTCCAAAGATCATCATCGAAGATCGACGACCGATCTTATCTGACAGCGCCCCGACGATCGGCTGAATTAGCATGAAGACGAATAATGCGGCTGTCATCAATCCACTGGCGCTGCGTGCATCCATCCCCGCCGTATTGACCAGATACTTTTGCATATAGGTGGTGAAGGTATAGAAGCTCAGTGAACCGCCGGCAGTAAAGCCCAATACCATCAGAAACGCGCGTGAGTGATTGCGCAGCAAACCCATAACGCTGCCCGCATCTTTATGTTCACGATTCTTTTTCTCGGAGGTTTCATTCAGTGAGCGACGCAGCCACAGTGCGACAACGGCCAGCACGGCACCGAGGAAGAAGGGGATGCGCCAGCCCCAGTTGCGCAACTCTTCGTCGCTGAGGATCTGTTGCAGCACCACTACAGTGAGCACGGCTAACAGCTGGCCGCCAATCAGTGTCACGTACTGGAATGAAGCATAAAAACCTTTGCGGCCTTCTAAAGCGACTTCACTCATGTAAGTGGCGCTGGTGCCATACTCTCCGCCCACTGACAACCCTTGAAACATACGCGCCAGTAGCAGGATCACCGGTGCCGCCACGCCAATTTCGCCATATCCTGGCAGGCAAGCGATAACCAGGGATCCTAAACACATCATGCAGACAGAAATCAGCATTGAGTTTTTACGTCCATGGCGATCGGCTATATAGCCAAATAACCAGCCACCAATCGGACGCATCAAAAATCCAGCGGCGAATACGCCTGCGGTTTGCAGTAACTGTGTGGTGGTATCACCTGCGGGGAAGAATACATGCGCGAAATAGAGTGAGAAAAAGGAGTAAACGTAAAAGTCGAACCATTCGACCAGATTGCCTGATGATGCGCCCACAATCGCCCAGATGCGCTGTTTGCTGTTTATCGTTGATTCAGATGGTGCCACTTTTTGTTGTAGTGAGTCGGTCATGTCTTACCTCATTTCCTTGCGATAAATTAATGCCAAAGGATTCAGTAAAGCACGTGTTGGGCGGTTTCGGGAATTGGATAACGTTGAAGGTGCTAATTTGTGATTAGTAAGGGATTTTGGGGTGAAATCAGGGCGATTTTTCAGTACTGGTTGAAGGCTTTGAAGGTGAGTCTGTACCCAAAATCGCGCTGTGGCGGCGTGGTGTCAAAGGTGAAGTGGCTGATTTACTGGATGGATATGTGATTGCGCTGGCCAGCGATGAGAAATTAACGATCGACCGCCTTCTTCTTGATATTAATCAGCCGGTTATCGTGGCTGATTTTATCGAAAACTG
>NZ_JZRD01000025.1:0-52597 GCF_000963995.1 Pantoea sp. SM3 | reverse complement strand
TTCTCAGCTTCTCAGCTTCTCAGCCTTATAAATCACTCTCACTGCCGTTGTCGTCATAATGAGACTCGTAACTCATTGATTTTAAATTGACTGACAGTTCCTTGCATTGCTTGTCGTTGATAGGAGACAGTTATTAAGGGGAGTGTAGCGAAATCACGACGCACTGTTTAGCCTGAGAGAAGCTTTTACCTTTATCTTACTGATTTAAAATAACTTATCTCTACGCCTCCAACTCTGGCACGACTTATGCAATAATAAATCTGTAGATGCTCATTCCACCTCTTATGTCTGCTGATGCTACATAAACCTGGGAATGATGCAGAGCCCCTTACGGTATCCGTTGTCCAGCCTGGCAGTTATTGCGCACGCTTTACTGCAGTAAGAAGGACATTACGTTGAGTCGGATACCATCAGTTGTCTGAACGACCTGATCTTACACCTGCTTATGGCAGGTGTTTTTTTATCTGTACTTTCCCCCATTCCGCTACTCTTCAGGCAAAAAAAGCCGGGACAAGCCCGGCGTGCACAAAAGTAACAATCGTTAAATCAAGCGTTTGGATTAGTCTTCAAGGTCAGAAGCAGACCTTCACGGCGCATTTGAGCAGCGTCCTCGGGGCGATGCAGGCGATCATAGACATCGGCCAACCAGGCATAATCAAAAGCATCAGGGCGTTGTGCCAGTGCCTGCTGGAAAGCTTCTGCGGCCAGTTGCCACTCACCGTGGCGCATCAGCATCTGGCCTAAGGTGCTGTGCAGCAGCGGCGTTGCGCCATGTTGTTTGATTTGCTGGCGCAGCGCTTTCTCCAGTGATTGCGGATCGCCACTTTTAATACGTGGCATTAACAGCACCAGGCGATCGTCATACTGACGCTTCAATCCTTCCAGCACGATGCTTTGCGCGGTATCAGGGTCATCACACTCAATCAGATGTTCAGCCATCGCTACCTGTAGCGCCGTTTCCTGACGCGTTTTACGGCTCTGGTTTTGCCACCACTTCTTCAGACCTTCGCTACCCTGATCGGCCATTGCCTGATTCATCATGCCTAGCCAGGCTTGCTGTTGCAGCGCCTCACGATGGGCTTCGTCATTGACCTGAGATTTTTGCATGGAGGGCAGAATATCCAGCAATGCGCCCCAAGCGCCGGTACGGATATAAGCTTGTTCAGCCAGACGCAGCACTTCAGGATGACGCGGAGCGACTTCCAGTAAACGGTCAATGCCATGGCGGGCAGCGTGATCTTCATTACGTGCCAGTTGCAGGCGTACGCGGGTGATCTCAACCGGAATGGTGTCATTTTCAGACAGCTCAGAGGCGCGCTCCAGATGTTGGTTAGCACGGACTTCGTCACCACGTTGCTGTGCCGCTTCGGCAGCCAGCAGGTAGTTAGCAACGGGCTGATCGGCGTGATCGGCATTCTTCGACAGCAGTTTTTCAACCTGCTTGTAATCACCTTCCGCCAGTTTCATCAGCGCGCTTTGCGTGTGACGCTGCGCGCTGCGGCGTTTACGTCCCGTGAACCAACCGCGCGTACGTACGCCGGTGCGGAACACGCGGCGTAAAATCCATTCAATGAACAGAATCACCAGCAAACTAAGGATCAGGATGATCACCAAGCCGGTGACGCTGGTTTCCACGTTCCAGTTATCGGTCTGAATCAGCACGTAGCCCTGATGGCCGGCAATCATCGGCCCCAATACCACGCCTGCGATCAGCAGCAGGAAAAGCACCAATACTTTCAGCATGCTTAGCCTCCCTGTTGATCAGCCGGAACCGATGGCTGCGCCAGCAGGTTGCGCACGCGCGTCTGCATCAATTTTTCCAGCAGCGCCTGACTTTCCAGCGTATCCGGCACATCCATTGAGATGTTTTGCTGACTCAGCTCATCCAGTTGTGCGAGGAAAGCTTTGGTGGCAGCGTCGTTGGTGTCATACCAGGCGCGCACCCAGGTTGAGACCGCATCAATCGACTGTTTGTAGATTTCATCCTGATGACGTGGCACAGCCTGGGCGGCAATCAGCAGGCGTGAACGAATGTTTTCACGCAGGTAAACGTCCTGATTCGGTGCCAGCAGCGGCTGTGCGGTATTATCACGGCGGCGGATGGTGATGAAATCATCCATAAAGTTATGCCAGCTCTTCACCAGATTTTGACGCCATTCGTGCAGCGAGCTGGAAAGCTCTCCGCCATCGGCATCCATCGGTGAATCATCACTGTCATTGTCAGCCAGACGCAGATTATCGACGCCGTTCGACAACTGATTGAGTTTGAGGATGATGCCATCGTAATCGACCTGGCTCACCGTTGAGAGAGAACTGATGTCCTGCGTTAAAGCACGACGCACATTCATCACGCTCGGGTCATTCATATCGGCCAGGCTGGTATCAGCGCTTTTCAACAGCGCGGCTGCTGTGGTGACATCCTGATCGCTCCACAGCTTGCGACCCGCCAGCTTCACGAGGTAGTCCGCTTGAGCCAGTAGCCAGGTGCGGGTGTCGTTGCCAGAAATCGTCGCGACTTTATCGCGCAGGGTCTCCAGCTCTTTGGCGCTGTTATCCTGCTGCGTTCGCGCTTCCTGCAACGCCGTATTCGCGGTATCCAGTTGTTGCGTCAGCTGCTGTTTGTCGCTGCCCAGTTGCTGCTGCAGGGCGCTCAACTGTTCACTCAGGTTCTGGTTTGTCTGAGCCTGTAAATCGGCCTGATGTTTCCCATTGAGGTAAAGTCCCGCGCCAATCGCCAGCGCAATCACGATCGCCACCGCGCTCAGTACTTTGCCATCGCTTTTTTTATCGCGAGGCTTTTTACCGTCTGGCGTGGGGGAAGTGTCCGCAGGGGTGGTTTCTTCAACCATGGCGGAGGAGGCTTTTTGTTCCGTCATTATGGCTCATCCCATTGTTAAGTTCAGCGTAACGCACGCAGCAGCGCATCGTTATCAGCACCATCGGCTACCTCAATATCCTGCCAGCCTAATTCGGCGGCCTGAGTAGCCAAACGTTCACTGACGACCACCAGTCGACAGTGCAATAACCATTCCCGACGATCAATTGGCGGAAACAGTGCAAAGAGTTGTTGTAACATCTCACCGCTGGTGACCACCAGCGTGGTAATCCCGCGATCGCGCCAGCGACGGCCTTCAATCGCGCCCTCATAATGCTTTTCACAACGTTGGTAGCACTCGCAGTATTCCACCTTGGCACCGCGTTCCAGCAGGGTTTCTGCCAGTAATTCACGGCCTGGGCTGCCGCGCAAAATCAGCGCACGCTTGCCATTAACCTGCTGCAGGCGGTTGAGCCGCACTAACTCTTCGCTGGTCTCCCGCGCATGAGGATAGTCTACTTTCAGATGACTGACGGTATGCAGTGCCAGCGCGGTGCTGCGCCCTATAGCATAGTAGTCGAGTGTTTCGGGCCAGCTGAGGGCACTTTGCTGAAGCGCCGGGTGGGCGAATAGCACCACCTGCTGTGACAGCAGAAACACCAGATCGCCCGGCCGTAAAGCCGCCAGCTTTTGTGGTAATTGTTGCAAATCGCGACCCGGCGTAAATTCAATCAGCGGTAGAGTCCACGCCAGTTTTCCCTGGGTTCGCAAACGCGAAACCAATTCACTGGCAGCGGGCTCCGGGCGGGTCACGAGAATGGTCATGCAGGCGTTTGCCCCTGATAAACGTCGCGCAGAATGTCGCGGGCGCCGCCATCCAGCAGCTCTTCTGCCAGGGAGATCCCCATTTGCACGGCGTTTTCGCGCGGACCACGGCGTTCACCTACCACCATTTGGTGGCCATCCGGTGAGCCGACTAAGCCACGCAGCCACAACTGATTGTCTTCCAATACGGCAAAGCTGCCGATGGGAACCTGACAACCGCCTTCAAGACGTGTGTTCATCGCGCGTTCAGCGCGCACACAAACATCGGTATCGGCATGATTCAGCGCCTGCAACAAGGAGATCAGTTCGTGATCATCAAGACGGCATTCAATGCCGACGGCACCCTGGCCCACAGCGGGCAGCGAGATTTCAGCGGGCATCGCCTGACGAATACGGTCGTCGAGGTTTAAGCGCTTCAGGCCTGCCGCGGCAAGGATAATGGCGTCATATTCCCCGGCATCCAGCTTGCCAAGGCGGGTGCCCACGTTACCACGCAAAGAGCGGATGATCAGATCAGGGCGACGCGCACTGAGCTGACACTGACGACGCAGACTGGAAGTCCCCACAATCGCGCCCTGTGGCAGCTCATCAATGCTGTTATAAAGGTTGGAGACGAAGGCATCACGCGGGTCTTCACGCTCGCAGATGGTGACCAGACCCAAACCTTCCGGGAAATCCACCGGCACATCCTTCATGGAGTGCACTGCAAGATCGGCACGGTTTTCCAGCATTGCCAGTTCAAGTTCTTTGACAAACAGGCCTTTTCCACCGACTTTAGCCAGCGGTGTATCGAGGATGATGTCGCCTTTGGTGACCATTGGCACCAGCTCAACCTGCACGCCCGGATGTGCTGCCATCAGGCGCTGTTGGACATATTGTGCCTGCCATAAAGCAAGGGGACTTTGTCTGGTAGCAATTCTGAAAATTTTGTTTAACATGCTGTTAACCATTTTGATCGTTCATCGATTATCCTATCATTGATAGGGGAATGCTGTCAGTTTCAACGGATTGAAAAGGCCTCGATGTCAGTTGATACGCATTATTGCGTCATTATCTGACGTCTAAGTCCGAAAAAGCAGGGCTACATGGGGAACGTGCTAAACTGTCATGTAGCGCAACTTTCTTTACGGTCAATCCTCCAGGTGTTAGATTGATCACGTTTCCAGCAATAATTTGCCCAACATCTTTATTATTAAGCGGCAGGTTTTGGAAACAGGGTGCTTAACACTGGGACAATCAGGCGAAACGTCTTGTACCTCTACATTGAGACACTGAAACAGAGACTGGATGCAATTAACCAGCTGCGCGTTGATCGCGCACTGGCT
The DNA here is from genome assembly GCF_000963995.1 of Pantoea sp. SM3. Classification (NCBI taxonomy): domain Bacteria; kingdom Pseudomonadati; phylum Pseudomonadota; class Gammaproteobacteria; order Enterobacterales; family Erwiniaceae; genus Pantoea; species Pantoea sp. SM3. The sequence continues at coordinate 47,632 of NZ_JZRD01000025.1, read as the reverse complement.
GCTATGGGACCTGCCTTCCAGCAAGTCTACAGTCTGCTGCCAACATTACTGCACTATCATCACCCGCTGATGCCCGGCTACCTTGAAGGTAGCGTTCCCCACGGCGTCAGCTTCTTCACGCCTGATGAAAACCAACAGCATCTGTTGCAACAGTTGGCAGGCGATCAGTCTTTGGATCTCAGCACTGCCGTCAAAGGTGAACGTCCGATTACCGGCATCTATTCGATGGGCAGTACCTCGTCTGTCGGTCAGAACAGCGTGTCCGATCTCGACATCTGGGTGTGCCACCAATCCTGGCTGGATAATGAAGAGCGCCTCAATCTGCAGCGTAAGTGTACGCTGTTGCAGAAATGGTGTGTGTCGATGGGTGTGGAAGTCAGTTTCTTCCTGATCGACGAGAACCGTTTCCGCCATAATGAGAGCGGCAGCCTCGGTGGTGAAGACTGCGGTTCAACCCAACATATTTTGCTGCTGGATGAGTTCTACCGTACCGCTGTGCGTATGGCGGGCAAACGCATCCTGTGGAACATGGTGCCCGGCGAAGAAGAGCATCATTACGACGATTACGTTATGTCACTCTATTCACAAGGCGTGTTGACGCCGAATGAGTGGCTGGATCTCGGCGGTCTCGGCACGCTTTCAGCCGAAGAGTACTTCGGGGCCAGCTTGTGGCAGCTGTACAAAAGTATCGATTCACCGTACAAAGCGGTGCTGAAAACCCTGCTGTTAGAAGCGTACAGCTGGGAATATCCGAACACGCAATTGCTGGCGATGGATATCAAACAGCGTCTGCACGATGGCGAAATTGTCTGCTTTGGCCTCGATCCCTACTGCATGATGCTGGAGCGCGTGACGCGCTATCTGACCAGCGTTGATGACATGGCGCGCCTTGATTTGGTGCGTCGATGTTTCTATTTAAAAGTGTGTGAGAAGCTCTCGAGTGACGATCACCACCATCACCGCTCAGGCTGGCGTCGCGAGATTCTTTCGCAGCTGGTGAAAGAGTGGGGTTGGGATGAAGAGAAAATTGCGGTACTGGATAACCGCGCCCAGTGGAAAATTGAGCGTGTGCGTGAAGCGCACAACGAGCTGCTGGATGCGATGATGCAGAGCTATCGCAACCTGATCCGTTTTGCCCGTCGTAACAATTTAAGCGTCAGTGCCAGCCCGCAGGATATCGGCGTGCTGACGCGTAAACTGTATGCCGCGTTTGAAGCGCTGCCGGGCAAAGTGACGCTGGTGAACCCACAGATTTCGCCTGACCTGTCGGAAGATAATCTGACCTTTATTCATGTGCCGGAAGGCCGCGCCAATCGCGCCGGTTGGTATCTTTACAACCAGTCGCCGGACATGAGTTCGATCATCAGCCATCAGCCGCTGGAATATAACCGCTACCTGAACAAGTTAGTGGCGTGGGCGTGGTTCAACGGTTTGCTGACCAGCAAAACGCGTTTGCATATGAAGGGCAACGAATTCTGCGATCTGCCGCGCTTGCAGGAGCTGGTCAACGATGTGTCGAGTCACTTCCCGCTGCGCGTAGCGGCACCGACGCCAAAAGCGTTGTACAGCCCGTGCGAAATTCGTCATCTGGCGATTATCGTCAATCTCGAACACGATCCGACCTCAGCCTTCCGCAATCAGGTGGTGCATTTCGATTTCCGTAAGCTGGATGTATTCAGCTTCGGCCAGCAGCAGCAGTGCCTGATTGGCAGCATTGATTTGCTGTACCGCAACTCGTGGAATGAAGTGCGTACGCTGCACTTCAGCGGTGAGCAGGCGATGATCGAAGCGCTGAAAACCATTCTCGGCAAAATGCATCAGGATGCCGCGCCGCCGGATACGGTGGAAGTGTTCTGCTATAGCCAGCATCTGCGCGGTTTAATTCGTACCCGCGTGCAGCAGCTGGTGTCTGAGTGTATTGAGTTGCGACTCTCCAGCACCCGTCAGGAGCCAGGCCGCTTCAAAGCGCTGCGCATGGCGGGCCAGACCTGGGGCTTGTTCTTCGAGCGCATGAGCGTCTCGGTGCAGAAGCTGGAAAATGCGGTGGAGTTCTACGGCGCGATTTCCAACAACAAGTTGCACGGTTTGTCGATCAAAGTGGAGTCGAATCAGACGCCATTGCCGCCAGTGGTGAATGGCTATGCCAGCGAAGGCATCATTCAGTTCTTCTTTGAAGACACCAATGACGATCGCGGCTTCAACATCTATATCCTCGACGAAACCAATCGCGTTGAGGTTTATCACCATTGCGAAGGCAGTAAAGAAGAGCTGGTGCGTGACGTGAGCCGTTTTTACTCCTCGTCGCATGACCGCTTCACCTATGGCTCCAGCTTTATCAACTTCAACCTGCCACAGTTCTACCAGATTGTGCACGCGGGCGATCGCTTCCAGGTGATTCCGTTCCGCAGCCAGACGCTGACGCAGCTCTGTGCGACGCAGCCCGATAACGACAACGGCGATTTCCACCCGCGCTACCAAATGCACTGATCCCGCCTGCGTTCGCGCGGTGGGATTGGCTTTTCCTCTGACATGCGCCCGGATTTGCGGGTATTTCCTGTTGCTTTTACAACGTCAACTGCGATGATAAGCAGCCAAGGCTTAAGGACAGGAAGAGCAGACAGAATGAGACATATGATAAGTCAGCTGGGTATGGCGCTGGCACTGGTCAGCCTCGCAGGCTGTGGCCTGAAAGGACCGCTGTATTTCCCGCCCAAAGATCAGCCGACGAAACAAAATCAGCAGGTCACCGAGCAGCAGCAACAAGCGGCGCAGGATGCTGACGTTAACGGTTTGGTCACCAGTAAATCGGGTTCACAGGCGAACTAATCTCTATGAGTAATCCGGCGGAGCAGAAAATGCAGTTCTCGAAAATGCACGGTCTCGGCAACGATTTCATGGTTGTGGATGCCGTGACGCAAAACGTCTTTTTTTCGCCGGAACTGATTCGCCGCCTGGCGGATCGGCATCTGGGGATCGGCTTCGATCAACTGCTGATCGTCGAACCGCCTTACGATCCGGATCTTGATTTTCATTATCGAATTTTCAACGCGGATGGCAGTGAAGTGGCCCAATGCGGCAACGGCGCGCGCTGTTTCGCCCGCTTCGTGCGCCTGAAAGGGCTGACCAATAAAAGCGACATCCGCGTAAGTACGCAAACCGGGCGCATGGTGCTGAGCGTGACCAGCGATGAGCTGGTACGCGTTAATATGGGTGAACCCAACTTCGATCCCCAGCAAGTGCCGCTGCGCGCCAATAAAGCGGAAAGTCTGTATCTGCAACGTGTTGCCGAGCAGACCGTGATGTTTGGTGCGGTATCCATGGGGAACCCGCACTGTGTGATTCAGGTTGAGAGTGTGAAAACGGCCGCCGTGGAAACACTGGGTCCGGTGCTGGAAAGCCATGAACGCTTCCCGGAACGCGTCAACGTGGGCTTTATGGAAGTGGTTAATCCTGAACACATTCGTCTGCGCGTGTATGAACGCGGCGCAGGTGAAACCCAGGCCTGTGGCAGCGGTGCCTGTGCGGCCGTTGCCTGTGGCATTCAGCAAGGCATTCTGGCGGAAAAAGTTCGCGTTGATTTGCCTGGCGGAACGCTGCATATCGCCTGGAAAGGGGCGGGTCAGCCGCTGTTTATGACCGGCCCAGCCACACACGTCTACGATGGGTTTATTCATCTATGAAAAATGTCGAAGAGCAAACCGACAGCGCGATTTTGCTGGACGATCAGTCGGTTAGCGCCTTCCTGCGCCAGAACCCCGATTTCTTTATTCGCAATGCGCGCCAGGTTGAACAGATGATGGTGCCGCACCCGGTGCGCGGCAGTGTGTCGCTGGTGGAGTGGCACATGGCGCGTCAGCGCAACCACATCCAGCAACTGGAAGAGGAAATCACGCTGTTGATGGAGCAGGCCACGGCCAACCATCAACTGTTTGATCGCCTGCTGGGGTTGCAAGGCCATCTTGCCGCGGCGGACAGCTTGCAGGAGATGTTAACGCGTCTGCACCGTTGGGCGCGTGAGTTGGGTCTGGCCGGAGCCCATGTGCGGGTGTTCAACGACCACTGGCACATCGGCGCACCTTCTGATTTCACCCAGTTGGGTCTTTCTCGTCAGGCTTTTGAGCCGCTGCGTATTCAACGCTTTGGTGCTGAACATCATTACCTTGGCAGCCTGAATGGCCCGGAGTTACTGCTGCTGTTGCCACAGGCGAAAGCCATCGGATCGGTGGCGATGTCGCTGATGGGCGAACGGGGTGAACTTGGTGTGCTGATTTTCAGCAGCCGCGATAACCAGCACTATCAAGCGGGCATGGGCACCTTACTGTTGCAGCATCTGGCGCAAATGCTGCCGGATCTGCTGTCTCGCTGGATTGAACGCGCATGAGTGACGTCAGCCCGTTGCAGCCTGCCGTTGAGGGCTTTCTGCGTTATCTGAAAGTCGAACGCCAGCTCAGCCCGTTGACGCAAAAGAATTACACCCGCCAGTTGCAGACGATGACCGCGATGGCCGATGAGATGAAGATCGTCTCATGGGCGCAACTGGAGCCTGCACAGGTTCGCCAACTGGCGGCGCGCAGCCGTCGTGCCGGATTAGGGCCCAGCAGCCTGGCGTTGCGTATGTCGGCGCTACGTAGTTTTCTCGACTGGCAGGTCAGTCAGGGCATGTTAAGCGCCAATCCGGCCAAAGGCATCTCTACGCCGCGCAATGCCCGCCATCTGCCAAAAAATATGGATGTTGACGAGGTTAACCAGCTGCTGGAAATCGACCTGAACGATCCGCTGGCGGTGCGCGACCGAGCGATGCTGGAAACCATGTACGGCGGCGGTTTACGTTTGTCGGAGCTGGTGGGCATGGATTGTCGTCATGTCGATCTCGACGCCGGTGAAGTGTGGGTGCTGGGGAAAGGCAGCAAAGAACGACGTGTGCCGATTGGTGGCACGGCGGTGACCTGGCTGAAACATTGGTTGCCACTGCGTGATAGCTTCGCGCCGCAGGATGACGCCGTGTTTGTCTCCAGTCGCGGCACGCGCATATCGGCGCGTAACGTGCAAAAGCGTTTTGCCGAGTGGGGCATTAAGCAGGGCGTGGCCAACCATATTCATCCGCATAAACTGCGTCACTCTTTTGCTACCCATTTGCTTGAATCGAGTGGCGATCTGCGCGCGGTGCAGGAACTGCTCGGCCACGCCAATCTGTCGACCACGCAAATCTATACCCATCTCGATTTCCAGCATCTGGCGACCGTGTATGACGCGGCACATCCACGTGCTAAACGAGGAAAGTCTGAATGAAGTTCTACCGCCCGCTGGGCCCGATCAAAGCGATCACTTTCGATCTCGACGATACGCTGTATGACAACCATCCCGTGATCCTTAAAACCACCGCCGAATCCCACGCCGCATTGCAGGCCTTTCATCCGGCGTTGCGTGAATTCACCCCTGCTGATTATCAGGCGCTGCGCGACGAATTGCTGGTGCGTGAGCCGGAAATTTATCACGACGTGTCTGAGTGGCGTCGCCGCTCGGTCGAGTTGGCAATGATCAATATCGGCTTATCCGCTGCTGAAGCCCGCGCCGGTGCCAGCGAAGTGATGGGCGTGTTCCACCAGTGGCGCAGCAAAGTCGAGATGCCAGATGAGACGCATCAAACGCTGACATGGTTGGGCGAGCGCGTGCCGCTGGTGGCGATCACCAACGGCAACGCCTGTCCGGAAAAGCTGGGGATTAATCACTACTTCCAGTTCGCCCTGCGCGCTGGCCCGCACGGTCGCGCTAAGCCGTGGCAGGATATGTACCAGCTGGCGGCCGAGCGTTTGAACATCGCACCTGAGCATATTCTGCACGTGGGCGACGATCTCACCACCGATGTGGTCGGCTCATTAAATGCGGGCATGCAAGCCTGCTGGATCAATCTGCGTGATGGCAACCTGATGAAAATTGACGATGCGCGTTTGCTGCCGCACGTCGAAATTCATCAGTTGGCATCGCTGACCTCGCTGCTATAATGCTGTATGTTCATCCAGCTAATGGCTGGATGATACGGGCATTGTCTGACGCACAAATCGTAGCGGCACCCTTCATCCTGCGATGAATAGCACCGCTAAACAGGGTGCGCTGCTTGAATGCTGAGAAACCGCATTTCTCAATTCTCCTTTTAATACTTTGGCAAAACGGTGCTTATGGACGTTTCTGATCTGCTTAACGGCTTAAATGACAAACAGCGCGAGGCGGTCGCCGCGCCGCGCAGCAATTTGCTGGTGCTGGCCGGAGCAGGCAGTGGCAAAACCAGGGTACTGGTGCACCGTATTGCCTGGCTGCTGTCGGTAGAGAATTGCTCGCCTTACTCAATCATGGCGGTGACCTTTACCAACAAAGCGGCGGCAGAAATGCGCCATCGTATCGATCAGCTGATCGGCACCAGTCAGGGTGGCATGTGGATTGGTACGTTCCACGGACTGGCGCACCGTTTGCTGCGTGCGCATCATCTTGATGCCAATTTGCCGCAGGATTTCCAGATTCTCGATAGCGACGATCAGCTTCGCTTGCTCAAGCGTCTGATCAAAGCCATGAACCTTGATGAGAAGCAGTGGCCTGCACGCCAGGGCATGTGGTACATCAACGGCAAAAAGGATGAAGGGCTGCGTCCTAAGCACATCGAAAGCTACGGCAACCCGGTGGAGCAAACCTGGCTGCGCATTTATCAGGCCTATCAGGAGGCTTGCGATCGCGCGGGCTTAGTGGATTTTGCTGAACTGCTGCTGCGTGCGCATGAGCTGTGGCTGAATAAGCCGCATATCCTAAATCACTACCGCGAGCGTTTCAGCAACGTGTTGGTGGACGAATTCCAGGATACTAACAACATCCAGTACGCGTGGATCCGTATGCTGGCCGGTGATACCGGTCGTGTGATTATCGTCGGTGATGACGACCAGTCGATTTACGGTTGGCGTGGCGCGCAGGTCGAGAACATCCAGCGCTTCCTGCAGGATTTCCCTGGTGCGGAAACCATTCGCCTGGAGCAAAACTACCGCTCGACCAATAACATCCTGAAAGCGGCTAACACGCTGATCGCCAATAACAATGGCCGTCTCGGTAAAGAGCTGTGGACCGATGGCAGTGACGGCGAAAAGATTTCCCTCTACTGCGCGTTCAACGAGTTGGATGAAGCGCGCTTTGTGGTGAACCGCATTAAAACCTGGCATGAGAACGGCAACGCGCTGCAGGATTGCGCCATTCTCTATCGCAGCAACGCCCAGTCGCGCGTGCTGGAGGAGGCGCTGTTACAAGGCAGCATGCCGTATCGTATTTACGGCGGTATGCGCTTCTTCGAACGCCAGGAGATTAAGGATGCGCTGGCGTATCTGCGCCTGATGGCGAACCGCAATGACGATGCCGCGTTCGAGCGCGTGGTGAACACGCCGGTGCGTGGCGTCGGCGATCGCACATTGGATGTGGTGCGCCAGACCGCGCGCGAACAGCAATTAACGCTGTGGCAAGCGACGCGTGAACTGCTGCAAAACAAAGCCCTGGCGGGACGTGCAGCCTCGGCGCTGCAGCGCTTCTGCGAGCTGGTGGATTCCCTGGCCACGGAAACCGCTGATATGCCGCTGCACGTGCAGACCGATCGTGTGATCAAGGATTCCGGCCTGTGGATCATGTACGAGCAGGAAAAGGGCGAGAAAGGCCAGGCGCGTATCGAAAACTTAGAGGAACTGGTGACCGCCACGCGCCAGTTCAGTTATCAGGATGAAGACGAAGATTTGATGCCGCTGCAGGCGTTTCTGTCGCATGCTGCGCTGGAAGCCGGTGAAGGTCAGGCCGATAAATGGCAAGACGCAGTGCAACTGATGACCATGCACTCGGCGAAAGGTCTTGAGTTCACCCAGGTGTTTATCGTGGGTATGGAGGAAGGGATGTTCCCGAGCCAGATGTCGCTGGATGAAGGCGGGCGTCTGGAAGAGGAGCGTCGTCTTGCTTACGTTGGCGTCACGCGCGCGATGGAAAAACTCACGCTGACCTACGCCGAGACTCGTCGCCTTTATGGTAAAGAAGTGTATCACCGTCCATCGCGCTTCATTGGCGAATTGCCGGAGGAGTGCGTCGAGGAAGTCCGTCTGCGCGCCAGCGTGAGCCGTCCTGTGAGCCATCAGCGCATGGGTACCCCGATCGCGGAAAATGACAGTGGTTTCGCGCTCGGTCAGCGTGTGCGCCATGCCAAATTCGGCGAAGGCACCATCATTAACCTGGAAGGCAGCGGCGAACACAGCCGCTTGCAGGTGGCGTTTCAGGGCCAGGGTATCAAGTGGCTGGTGGCGGCTTACGCGCGTCTGGAAACGGTGTAGCGCCGTTGCGTTACCTTGACGACTTTTTCGTCTCAGCGTAACATGCGCGCACTATTATCATGAGAGGACAATGCCTTGGACGCGCCCAGTCGATGCTGGCTCAACCGCCTGTTTAACAGGAATAACATCTAAGGCTACCTCAATACGCGGGTAGCCTTAGCGGTTATCAGCGACCTCCCTTTACACTCTCGTCGCACGAGTCAGCACTGATTTACCCTTGAAGCGAAAGTTTCCGCGTTCAGGCTTTGCCGTGCCCGTTTTGCCTTTGGCTTGACGGTGTGCCGCCTTGTCCCATTAAGTCTGCAATGGGGAGTATTGCTATGCTGAGCGCTTTTAAACTCGAACGCGATCGCCTGACGCGCATCGAACTGGAAGACAACAACGACACACTCAACACCTCGGTGTGGGTCGATTTAATCGAGCCCGACGACACTGAACGTGATCGTGTGCAATCCGAGCTGGGTCAAAGCCTGGCCACGCGTCCGGAGCTGGAAGACATCGAGGCCTCCGCACGTTTCTTCGAAGATGAAGATGGTCTGCACATTCACTCCTTCTTCTTCTTTGAAGATGCGGAAGACCACGCTGGCAACTCCACCGTGGCATTCACCATTCGTGAAGATCGCCTCTATACATTACGCGAGCGCGAGCTGCCGGCTTTCCGTCTCTATCGTATGCGTGCCCGTAACCAGACGCTGACCGATGGCAACGCCTACGAGCTGTTGCTGGATCTGTTTGAGACGAAAATCGAACAGCTGGCGGATGAAATCGAGAACATCTATAGCGCGCTGGAAAAACTCAGCCGCGTGATCATGGAAGGGCAACAGGGCGAAGAGTACGATCAGGCGCTGTCGCGTCTGGCGGAGCTGGAGGATATCGGCTGGAAAGTGCGTTTGTGTCTGATGGATACCCAACGCGCGCTGAACTTCCTGGTGCGTAAAGCCCGTCTGCCAGGCAATCAGCTGGAGCAGGCGCGTGAAATCCTGCGCGATATCGAATCCCTGCTGCCGCATAACGAATCGCTGTTCCAGAAGGTGAACTTCCTGATGCAGGCAGCAATGGGCTTTATCAACATCGAGCAGAACCGCATCATCAAGATCTTCTCGGTGGTGTCGGTGGTGTTCCTGCCACCCACGCTGGTGGCATCCAGCTACGGGATGAACTTCGAGTTTATGCCTGAGCTGAAGTGGAGTTTTGGTTATCCTGGCGCGATTACCCTGATGATCCTCGCCGGTCTGGCGCCGTACCTCTATTTCAAACGGAAAAACTGGTTGTAATCACACGGCCAGACAGGTTTTACCGATTTCGTAGCGGCGCGATTTTTCGCGTTTATCTGAAGCGACAATGCTGCTAACAGATGCGTAACAAATTGCGCCGCGACAAAACTGGCATGGTTTAACTTTTCTGCGTAGGCTGTTGTCACTTCTCACTTTCTGATTTCCACCCTATGGCGCGTCTTTCTTTGCGACAGCAGTGGACCATTCTGCTGATTGCTTCGTTAGTACTGGGGATCATTCTCCAGCTGTTTCACCTTCCTGCTGCACTGCTTTTAGGTCCGATGATCGTCGGAACCGTCATGGGCCTTTCTGGCGCGACCGTCCGCATAGACAAGCGTTTGTTTGTGCTCGCACAAGCGGTATTGGGTTGCATGATCGGGCAAACGCTGTCACCGGCTATTCTCTCACCGCTGTTAGCGGATTGGCCGGTGGTGCTGGCGGTATTGGTGCTTACGCTGGCGGCCAGCGGTTTGTCGGGTTTTCTACTGGTGCGCTTTAGCAACCTTCCAGGGCCAACCGGTGCGTGGGGATCGTCGCCTGGCGGCGCTTCTGCGATGGTGGCGATGGCCGGTGATTTCGGTGCGGACGTGCGCTTAGTGGCGTTTATGCAGTATCTGCGCGTGCTGTTTGTGGCGACTGCAGCCGCGGTGGTGGCGCGCATTGGGCTGGGCACCAACGGTGGTGCCGTGGAGCTGGTATGGTTCCCTGCCTTACAAAGCAGCTTCATCCTGACATTGGTGGTGATGCTCGCGGGCGCCTGGCTGGGACAAAAACTGCGTATCCCTTCGGGTGCGCTGCTGCTGCCCGCGCTGATTGGTGCGACGCTGCACGGCACCGATGTCGCCACTTTGCAGGTGCCGGAGTGGTTGCTGGCGCTGGCCTATGCGTTAATTGGCTGGAGCGTGGGCTTGCGCTTTACGCGCCCGATCTTCCTGCTGGCGCTGCGCACCCTGCCGCAAATGCTGGTGTCGATTTTCGGCTTGATGTTGCTGTGTGGTGGATTGGCGTGGATGCTGACGCAAGTGTTGCACGTCGATCTGATGACGGCGTATCTGGCAACCAGCCCGGGCGGGCTGGATACCGTGGCGATTATTGCTGCGGGCAGCCGGGTCGATATCGCGTTTGTGATGGCATTGCAGACATTACGCCTGTTCACCATCTTGCTGACCGGCCCGGCTATCGCACGCTTTATCTCACGTTACGCGCACGCGGGTGCGAGCTGAGAATGCGACTGCATCAACGATAAACACGGCGAGCGCCAGCCAGATAAAGCCGAAGGTGACCATCTTGTCTGGCGTCAGACTTTCGCCGTAGAACACCACCGCGAGCAGGAACATCAGCGTGGGGCCGAGATACTGGAAGAAGCCCACGGTCGACAAACGCAGGCGTGCACAGGCGGCGGCAAACAGCATCAGTGGGATCGTGGTGATGATGCCTGCGGCGATCAACTTCAGGTTGAGGCTAAGTGGATTGGCGCTGAGGTGGCTGGTGGCGCTGTCAGCAAAGCCAAACAAGTAGATGGCCGCCAGCGGAAACAGCCACCCGGTCTCGATCAGCATGCCGCTCTGCGCATCCACCTGAATTTTCTTTCTCAACAAACCATAGACGGCAAAACTCAGCGCCAGGCCAAGGCCAATAATCGGCAGCGAGCCAAATTGCCATAGCTGCACCAGCACGCCGAGTGTTGCCAGTAAAACCGCCAGCCACTGCAGGCGGCGGAAGCGCTCGCGCAGGAACAGCATGCCAAACACCACGTTGATCAGCGGATTGATAAAGTAGCCGAGGCTGGCTTCCAGCATATGCTGATTATTCACTGCCCAGATAAACAGCAGCCAGTTGCCGCCAATGGTGACGGCAGTGACGGCCAGCAACAGCACTTTCTTTGGCTGAGCGAGCACCGTGCGCACCTGCTGCCAGCTACGGCTCAGGGTAATCAGTACCAGCATAAACAGTGCCGACCAAATCACGCGATGCGTCATGATTTCTGTCGGCGGAACTTCCTTCACCAGCTTGAAGTAGGCTGGCGCAATGCCCCAGATAAAGTAAGCGCCGAGCGCATAACCTATGCCCTGACGCGTTTGTTGCGTATCCATCATGCTTTCCAAAAAAGGTCATTAGCCTATCAAATAGGTTGCGGTTGCTGTGGCGATATAATCGCCCTGCTGGTTGTGCAGTTCCACTCGCGCCACCGCCACTTTATTACCGGCGCGCAGCAGGCTGCTGGTGGCGACAAAGCGATCGCCGCGTCCAGGGCGTAAATAGTCAACGCGCATATCGATAGTGCCCATGCGCGACAGACGCTGACGCAGTTCCTCTTCGCTGATGCTCTCCTGACGCGACAGCGCATGACTGACGCACACCAGACCGGCGGCGACATCCAGCACTGAGGCAATCACGCCGCCGTGCAAAATCTGCTGCGCCGCATTGCCGACCAGCATGGTTTTGTTGGCAAAGCCCAACTCGGCGTAATCCGCTTCGAGTCGATCCAGCTCTAAACCCAGCGCCTGATTGAAGGGCATATGATAAACAAAAATTTCGCCAATCAGGCGGCGAGCTTCCTGCTGTGACAGCAACGGGGATGACATGTTTTCTGCCTTAAGATGTTAAAGAGTTGTGTATATTATGCCGCGTTCGCGCGGCTTTCCAGTTTCAGAAATCGGCACTGATCAACCTGTGTCTTTGCGTGTAGAATGGCGTGCTTTTTGAACATTGCCCTAATAATGACAACACGCAGTTTCTGGAGAATGTTATGCGTAAGCTATACGCGTCGCTGGCCGCAGTTTTGATGATACCTGCGCTGGCACAGGCTGATGAAGCCACCATAAAAGAGGTGCATGACGCCCCGGCAGTGAAGGGCAGTATTATTGCGAACCTGTTGGAAAAACACGATAACCCGTTCGTGCTTTATCCTTACGAAAACAACTATTTGCTCTACACCTACACCAGTGACATGAACAAAGAGGCGATCTCTTCGTACAACTGGGCTGACAAAGCAAAAAACGATGAAGTAAAATTCCAGCTCAGCCTGGCGTTCCCACTGTGGCGTGGCATTCTGGGTGATAACTCGGTGTTGGCCGCGTCTTATACGCAGCGCTCGTGGTGGCAGCTCTCCAACCGTGGTGCGTCATCGCCGTTCCGTGAAACCAACTATGAGCCGCAGATTTTCCTCGGCTGGGCAACGGATTACACTTTTGCCGGCTGGACTCTGCGCGACATCGAAACCGGCCTTAACCACGAGTCTAACGGACGTAGCGATCCGACATCACGCAGCTGGAACCGCGTCTATGCGCGCCTGATGGCGCAGAACGGTAACTTCCTTGCGGAAATTAAACCGTGGTATCGCATTCCAGAAAATGAAAATAACGATGATAACCCCGACATTACCAAGTACATGGGCTACTATCGCGCCAAGCTCGGTTATGAAATGGGTGAAAGTATCTTCAGCGTGGAAGGCAACTACAACTGGAATAGCGGCTATGGCGGCGCGACTTTCGCCTGGAGCTATCCTATCTCTGAACATGTGCGCTTTTACACCCAGCTGTTCAGCGGGTATGGTGAATCGCTTATCGACTATAACCATCGTCAAACCCGTTTTGGCGTGGGTGTAACACTTAATGATCTGTTCTAACCAGTCAGAAAAACAGGATTACCGTGGCAACATCGGCAGTGCTTAATCAGGAAATGCTGGCGCAGCAGGTATTACAAGATACCTTCGGCTACCAGCAATTTCGTCCCGGTCAGCAAACTATCATCGAAACCGCGCTCGCAGGGCGTGATTGTCTGGTGGTGATGCCGACCGGCGGCGGCAAATCGCTGTGCTATCAAATCCCGGCGCTGGTGCGCGAGGGGCTGACGCTGGTGGTTTCACCGCTGATATCACTGATGAAGGACCAGGTCGATCAATTGCTGGCCAACGGCGTGGCAGCGGCGTGTCTCAACTCGACGCAGACGCGTGAGCAGCAGCAACAGGTCTTTGCGGATTGTCGCACCGGTAAGCTGAAGCTGCTGTATATCGCGCCTGAACGTCTGATGATGGATAACTTCCTCGACAGCCTGCACCAGTGGAATCCGGTGATGCTGGCGGTGGATGAGGCGCACTGTATCTCGCAATGGGGCCATGATTTCCGCCCGGAGTATGGCTCGATTGGTCAACTGCGTCAGCGTTTCCCGGATCTGCCGGTGATGGCGCTGACGGCAACCGCTGACGAAACCACGCGTAATGACATCGCTCATCTGTTGCAGATGGACGATCCGCTGATTCAAATCAGCAGCTTTGACCGCCCGAATATTCGCTACACGCTGGTGGAAAAATTTAAACCGACCGACCAGCTGTTGCGCTATGTGCAGGAGCAGCGGGGTAAAAGCGGCATTATTTACTGTAACAGCCGTGCCAAAGTGGAAGACACGGCCGCGCGTCTGCAAAGCCGTGGGCTGAGTGTCGGCGCGTATCACGCCGGTATCGACAGCGCCCAGCGCGCGCACGTGCAGGAAGCCTTCCAGCGTGATGACCTGCAAATTGTGGTTGCCACCGTGGCATTTGGTATGGGCATCAATAAGCCTAATGTGCGCTTCGTGGTGCACTTTGATATTCCGCGCAATATCGAATCCTACTATCAGGAAACCGGTCGCGCCGGGCGTGATGGCCTGCCCGCCGAAGCGATGATGCTTTACGATCCAGCGGATATGGCGTGGTTACGTAAATGTCTGGAAGAGAAAGCGCCCGGCCCGTTACAGGATATTGAGCGTCACAAGCTCAATGCGATGGGCGCGTTTGCCGAAGCGCAAACCTGCCGTCGTTTAGTGCTGCTCAACTACTTTGGTGAAGGGCGTCAGCAGCAGTGCGGCAACTGCGATATCTGCCTTGATCCTCCACGTCGATATGATGGTTTAGTGGAAGCGCAGAAGGCGCTTTCCAGCATTTATCGTACCGGCCAGCGCTTTGGTATGGGCTATATTGTCGACGTGCTGCGCGGTTCCACCAACCATCGCATTCGCGATAACGGGCACGATAAATTGCCGGTGTACGGCATCGGCCGTGAGCAGAGTCAGGAGCATTGGGTCAGCGTGCTGCGCCAGCTGATCCATCTTGGTATGGTGACGCAAAATATTGCCATGCACTCCGCTTTACAGCTCACGGAAGCGGCGCGTCCGGTATTGCGTGCCGAAGTGCCATTGATGCTGGCGGTACCGCGCATCGTCACGGTGAAGAGCCGCAGCAGCTCGCCAAAAGTGCACAGTGGCAATTACGATCGCACCTTGTTTGGCAAGCTGCGCAAATTGCGTAAGGCGATTGCCGACGAATCTAACATTCCGCCATACGTGGTGTTTAACGATGCCACATTGATTGAGATGGCGGAGCAAATGCCGATTACCGCGTCAGAAATGTTGAGCGTGAACGGTGTCGGTCATCGCAAGCTGGAACGTTTTGGTAAACCGTTCCTGGTGATGATCAAAGAACATGTCGATGAAGAGTAAAGGAAAGAAACCATGTTGATGTTATTCGCCACTGTCGCGCTGGTGCATCTGGTTGCGCTAATGACCCCTGGCCCGGACTTCTTCTTTGTGTCGCAAACGGCGGCCAGCCGCTCGCGCAAAGAGGCGATGATGGGCGTATTGGGTATTACGCTGGGGATCGTCATCTGGGCGGGTGTGGCGCTGATGGGCCTGCATCTGATCCTGCAGAAAATGGCCTGGCTGCATGAAATCATCATGGTGGGCGGTGGTTTGTACTTGCTGTGGATGGGCTGGCAGTTGCTGCGCTCAGCACGTCAGCAGCATAAAGCCCCACAGGTTAATGCGCCGGTGGTGGAACTGCCAAAGAAAGGTATGAGTTTCCTGAAAGGTTTTCTGACTAATCTGTCGAACCCGAAAGCGATTATCTACTTCGGTAGCGTGTTTTCACTGTTTGTCGGCAATGATGTGGGTGCGATGGAGCGCTGGGGCCTGTTCATGCTGATCGTGGGTGAAACCTTTGCCTGGTTTACGCTGGTGGCGGCGATCTTCGCGCTGCCGTGGATGCGGGATAAGTATCAGCGTATGGCGAAGTGGGTTGATGGCATGGCGGGTGTGCTATTTGCCGGATTCGGCATTCACCTGATTATTTCTCGTTAAATCGATTTTCCTTGCCATTTCGGCACCGGGCAGAGCTCGCCCCTCACGTACCGCGTGTACGTTCCGGGGTTTGTGCGGCTTGCCGGCGCCGAACTGGCTGCACCACCGACGATTTACCCTCGGTGTGACTGATTGCAAAACCTCTTACGCGATTCTGCGCGCACTTGCCAGCAAGGCTCCGACGGCCATAAACAAGCCACCAAAGGTGCGGTTCATCAGCTTCATCTGTTTTGGCCCTTTAATCCAGCCCGCAATGCGTGTTGCCAGCGTGGCGTAACCAATCATCACAATAATATCAACCACGATGGTGGTGACACCGAGCACCAGATACTGCATGAGCTGCGGCTGGTGTGGCTGAATGAATTGCGGAAATAGTGCGGCGAGAAACACGATGCTTTTCGGGTTGGTAAGATTCACCAGGATAGCGCGTTTGAACAAACGACGACGCGGCATCGCTTTCGCCACGGCATCCAAATCAATACCACCTGCGGAACGCCACTGCTGAATCCCAAGCCACACCAAATACGCGGCACCTGCCCACTTCAGCACTTCAAAGGCCATGATCGATTGTGAAAATAGCGCCCCCAAACCGGCACCGACCAGCACGATGTGAATCGCCAGACCCAGCTGTAAGCCAGTGATGGAAGCGGTCGCGCCGCGATAGCCATGGCTAATGCCGGTGCTCATGGTGTTGATTGCACCAGAACCGGGTGAAAGACTGAGGATAGTTGTGGTCAACAGGTAAGTTAACCACCATTCAATGGTCATGTGTGACATTCCCTGAAGTGAACGAAGTGTGACACAATACGCCAGAATATCGCGGTGCGCTATGGCGTACAGGCACGCGATGAGGCTTTTTTTCAGGGGGACGGATGCAGCATCTCAAACAGAGTTGGCTCGGGCGTGAGAAAGGCTTTTCAGCCTTTGCTACGGGTCCGCTGCTCGACTTCTGGCGACGTCGTGAGGAGTGTGAATTTACCGGCGTCGGTAACCTGAAGATTCGCTATGTTCGTTTCACCTCACCGCAACATCGCCGTGTCATCCTGATTGTGCCCGGCCGCATCGAAAGCTATATCAAATACCCGGAACTGGCTTACGATCTGTTTCACTGCGGCTATGACGTGGTGATAATTGACCATCGCGGGCAGGGCCGTTCCGATCGCTTGCTGGCGGATTCTCATCGCGGGCATGTAGTGGAATTCAACCATTACGTTGACGATCTGGAAACGCTGTATCTGAAAGAGATAGTCAGCAACCATTATCAGCAACGCTACGTGCTGGCGCATTCGATGGGCGGTGCAATTTTGGCACTGTTTTTAGCGCGCCAGCCGCAGGCATTCCATGCGGCGGTATTCTCGGCACCGATGTTTGGCATTGTGTTGCCGTTGCCCGACTGGATGGCGCACCCGATTTTAGACTGGGCGGAAAAACTGCCGGCAATCCGCGAACGCTATGCGCTCGGCACCGGCCGCTGGCGGGCCAGCCCGTTTGGCATTAATCGCCTGACGCACAGTCGTGAACGCTATCGGCGCAACCTGCGTTTTTACGCCGACGATCCGGGGTTGCGTGTGGGAGGGCCGACCTATCATTGGGTGCGTGAAGGCGTCTATGCCGGACGCAGCATCATCAGTCAGGCGGCGAAAATTACCACACCGGCGTTGGTGTTACAGGCCAGCGAAGACGATGTGGTGGATAACCGCGCACAAGATATTTTTTGTACGGCGATGGCCGATGCGGGACATCCCTGCGAAGGAATCGTGCCGTATGTGATTCAAGGCGCGCGTCACGAGATTTTGTTCGAAACAGACGCCATGCGCGCTGAAGCGCTTAACCTGGTGGTCGATTTTTTCGAGCGCCACGTTTAACTCATTTTCCGACATCAATACCAGAGGTTTACATGTACCACATCGTCGCATCCGACCTGGATGGCACGCTGCTCTCACCGGAACACCGTCTGACACCTTTTGCTCGCACCACGCTGCAGGAACTGGTGGCGCAAGATGTCCACTTCGTTTTCGCCACCGGTCGTCACTATATCGACGTGGGCCAGATGCGCGATAACCTCGGCATTCCGGCGTACATGATCACCTCTAACGGTGCTCGCGTGCACAATGCAGCAGGTGAACTGGTGTTTAGCCATAACCTCGACGCCGATATCGCCAGCGAACTCTACGGTCTGCAGTATCACGATGAGCATATCCTGACACACGTGTATCGCGACGATGAGTGGTATATGAGCCGCCATCGCCCGGAGGAACAGGACTACTTCCGCGAGTCGGTGTTTAACTATCAGGTGTACCAGCCAGGCATGCTGGAAACCGACGGTATCAGCAAGGTGTTCTTTACCTGTGACGATCCTGAGCGTCTGGCGCCACTGGAACTGGCGATTGAAGCGCGCTGGGGCGATCGCGTGAATGTCAGTTTCTCACTGCCGACCTGTCTGGAAGTGATGGCGGGTGGTGTATCGAAAGGGCATGCACTGGAAGCCGTAGCCAAACAACTCGGATACTCATTGAAAGAGTGCATCGCTTTTGGCGATGGCATGAATGACGTTGAAATGCTGAGCATGGCAGGTAAAGGCTGCATTATGCGCAACGCGCACCAGCGCCTGAAAGATACGCTGCCAACGTTAGAAGTGATTGGCAGCAATGCTGAAGATGCGGTGCCGCATACGCTGCGCAAGCTGTTCCTTGCTTAAAAAAATGGGCCGGAATCACCGGCCCATTCTCGTTATGCCATCTGCTTCTTGTGCTTATGTTCACTGATCATGGTGAGCAGCAGTAAAATCACGGCTAACACCGATCCGGCAATCATCACCATGAAGCCACCATCCCAGCCGAAGTAATCCACGGTGTAACCGACAATCGCACTGGCTGCCACCGATCCACCAAGATAACCAAACAAACCGGTAAAGCCCGCGGCGGTTCCAGCCGCTTTTTTCGGCGCCAACTCCAGCGCGTGCAGACCAATCAGCATCACCGGGCCGTAAATCAGGAAACCAATGACGATCATGCACAGCATATCGATACCTGGATTGCCTGGCGGGTTAAGCCAGTACACCACCGTCGCGATGGTCACCAGCGTCATAAAGAACACGCCGGTCGCGCCACGATTGCCTCGGAACACCTTGTCCGACATCCAGCCGCACAGCAGGGTGCCGGGAATGCCTGCATATTCATAGAAGAAGTAAGCCCACGAAGATTTATCCAGCGTGAAGTGCTTCACCTCTTTCAGGTAAGTGGGTGACCAGTCGAGAATGCCGTAACGCAGCAGGTAGACAAACACGTTAGCCAGCGCGATATACCACAGCAGCTTATTGGGCAGGATGTACTGCATGAAAATCTGCTTTGCCGTTAACTCCTGCTCGTGGTTGTCGTTGTAATCGGGCGGGTAGTCGTTCTTGTAAGCTTCAATCGGTGGCAGGCCACAAGACTGCGGCGTATCGCGCATCAGGGCAAAGGCAATAATGGCGATGAGGATGGCACCAAACGCCGGCATATAGAGTGCGGCTTTCCAGTCGTTAAACCACGCCATACCCAGCAGGAACAGCAGTGGGGGAATGCCGCCGCCCACGTTATGGGCGCAGTTCCACACCGAGACAATCCCGCCGCGCTCCTTCTGTGACCACCAGTGCACCATGGTGCGCCCGCATGGCGGCCAACCCATACCCTGGAACCAACCGCACAGGAACAGCAGCACAAACATCACCATGATGCTGGAGGTGGCCCACGGCACAAAGCCCATAAAGAGCATCACCGCAGCCGCCAGAATCAGTCCGGCAGGTAAAAAGACGCGCGGATTTGAACGGTCAGAGACGGAACCCATGATGAACTTGGAAAAACCGTAGGCGATGGAGATTCCGGACAGCGCAAAGCCAAGATCGCCGCGTGAAAAGCCCTGCTCAACTAAATAGGGCATCGCTAGCGCAAAGTTTTTACGGACCAGGTAATAGGCGGCATAGCCAAAGAAAATGCCGATGAAGATTTGCCAGCGTAGCCGACGATAAAGCGGATCGACACGATCGTCAGCGACTTGCGGCTGATGCGGTGCCGGTTTGAAGATACTCAACATGAATGTGGCCCTCCAGGGCGCGATATTTTTTTAAATTCCCAGCAGGTTGGGTCAAAAGCCCTCTGGCGTAACAACAAAACCAAAGTTCCATTTCGCGCAAAGGATAGTGATGGTTACGCCACGTTACTGTGATGTGTGACACAATTGTTACAGTTTGATGACATTAAAGAGCGATTTAAACCAGAAAATGTTGGTATTCGCGCATGAAGCGTCGGGGCTTTTGGGTTTGAAAGGGTAATCCGTTGCTGCGTCGAATGACATTCACTGCATCCGCAATCCGCGAGCTGATTTCGGCAGTGGACCTCATCTCAATGAGATGAGGGGATTCGGCGATTTGTTTGATTTTAATTTGACCACTCGTCAACCAGAAATTTCAGCCCGTCCACGACAGTTTGTTTACACTAGCGCCACTGTTCATTTTGGGATCAATACCGTGCTGTTACTGATCGTTACCACCATTTTGTGGGCTTTTTCCTTTAGTTTGATAGGGGAATACCTTGCGGGCCAGGTTGACTCCTGGTTCTCTGTGTTGATGCGCCTTGGGTTGGCTGCGCTCGTTTTTTTGCCCTTCCTGCGCTGGAAGGGCTATCGCGCCTCAACCATCCTGCTGTACATGCTGGTGGGAATGCTGCAACTCGGCGTCATGTATCTGCTGAGTTTTGAGGCTTATACCTACCTCAGCGTGACAGAATTCCTGTTGTTCACCGTGATGACGCCGCTCTACGTCACGCTCATTTACGATTTGCTCAGCAGACGTCGGCTGCGAATCGGCTATGCCTTCAGCGCGCTGCTGGCGGTAGCCGGTGCGGCCATCATTCGCTATGACAAAGTTAGCGATCATTTCTGGTTCGGTTTGCTGCTGGTGCAGGCGGCAAACATCTGCTTTGCCATCGGTATGGTCGGCTACAAGCGCCTGCAGGAAACCCGCCCAATGCCGCAACACACGGCCTTCTCGTGGTTCTATCTTGGCGCGGTGATCATCGCCATCATTGCGTGGAGCTTTTGGGGTAACCCGAACAAACTGCCGACCACCTCACTGCAGTGGGGCATTCTGGTGTGGCTGGGCGTGGCGGCTTCCGGGCTGGGCTATTTTATGTGGAACTACGGTGCGACGCAGGTCGATGCGGGTACGCTGGGCATCATGAACAACATGCACGTGCCGGCGGGCTTGCTGGTGAACCTGGCGATCTGGCAGGAAAAACCGCACTGGCCGAGCTTTATTGCCGGGGCGATTGTCATTTTCGCTTCGCTATACGTGCACAAGCGTTGGGTGGTGGGGCATGGGTCCAAAAGCGACGCCTAAATGGCCGAGCTGAATGGCTAACAAGCACGTTGCTTTGCGCTATCTTCGAATAAGCAGCACCTAAGCCAGCGGGAAGATACAGGTCGCTACGAAGAGTGAAGCGTCCGATCCACAGGGAAGTAAGATTCTTTCGTGATCGGAGCGGCCTGCATCTGACCTGATATCAAAGCGACGCTCAAAGCTTAAGGGAAGGGATAGCGTGGCAGAGGAGCAAAGCGTCCGAGCCATGGATGGCGAGGCCGATCCACAGGGATGTGGGATTCCTTTGCGATCTGCCACGCTATCCCTGACTGAGCGCTAGCACATAGCAATCAGCCCTTCCCTGACAGAGCACAAAAGCAGCAGCGATTACGCCTTCTTAGCCGGCCCTGGACGATTCATCATCGTCAGTCCCTTCAAAAAGTTACGCAGAATCTGGTCACCGCACTCGCGGTAGTTCTTATGATCTGGATTGCGGAAAATCGCACCGACTTCAGCCTGTGAAATCTTAAAGTTTGCCTTCTCCAGCACCACGGGAATATCCGTGGTCTTCAGCGCAAACGCGATACGAAGCTTCTTAATGAAAATATTGTTATTCATACGGCGTTCAACCGAAGGTGCGGGCGCATCTTCACTCTTACCGCGACGGAAGAAAATCAAACCGTTGAGGAAATAGCCCATCAGCACGTCCGGCAACTTACGGAACGCCGCATCCTCATCCTTCTTCATCCACGCCTGCACATCCTCCAGCGGCACTTCACTGCCCGCTAAGGCAAAAATCTCCACCACTTTGCTATCGCTTAAATCAAGCATATAGCGCACGCTGCGCAGAACATCGTTACTCGTCATGGTGAAACTCTCTTGGTCGCGGATTGAGGCGGCGCATTATAGAGCAGGCCGGGCAGGGATAACAGCATGGGCGACACAGGTCGCCCAAGAGATGATCAAGAAATTGACTGCAATGAACCCGGGCGAGCGGCATCGCGTACAAATGGCAGATGGTCACAGGCGTGCTGGCGGGCGAAGCGCACAAAGGCTTCTAACACCGGCTGACGCTGCTCACCATCGCGCACGGCGGCATATAAACGGCTCCACAAACCCTCACCCAATGTTTTGGTCACCACCAGACCCTGCTTTTCAAAACTCTCCACCACCCAATGCGGAAGGGCCGCAATACCCATCTGTGCTGACACCATCTGAATCAGCAACAACGTGTTGTCCACACTCTTCAACGCCGGACTGATACCTGCAGGCTGCAGGAAATGACGCCAGATATCGAGACGCTGACGCTGCACCGGATAGATCATCAGCACCTCATCGGCTAAATCTTCTGGTGAGATATGTTCCAGCTTTGCCAGCGGATGGTCCGGGGCCAGCACCAGACGCACCTCAAAATCAAACATCGGCGTATAGAACAAACCGCTGCGCGGCAAGATATCGGAGGTCAACACCACATCCAGTTCGCCCTGCTGCAAGGCGGGCTGGGGATCAAAAGTCACGCCCGATTTAAAATCGACCACCACTTGTGGCCAGCTCTGGCGAAAATTATTGAGGGCCGGCGTCAGCCACTGAATGCAGCTGTGGCACTCAATGGCAATGCGCAGCGTGGTCTGATGCGGCTCGTGGCATGCCTGCAACGCCTGCTGAATCTGCGGCAAAATCTGCTCGGCCAACTGCAGCATGATTTCCCCCTGCGGCGTAAACCGCAACGGCTGGCTCTTGCGCACAAACAGGCGAAAGCCCAGCCGCTGTTCCAGATCGCTGAACTGATGAGATAACGCCGATTGTGTCTGATGAAGCTGAGCGGCGGCAGCGGCCAACGAGCCGGTATTCTGCAACGCCTGCAGCGTTCTCAGGTGTTTGAGTTCGATCATGAGAGTCCTTCACATCGAGATTGAACAAATTGCGCTTGAGGAACATACAGTACCCGCAGATTATGGCGGTGTAAACATCTGGACGGCTAAACATCTCAAGCAAGCGCCACCGCCATATGACTTTCGTCCAGTTCAGGCGTTCAGCGGACGGCAATTTCACTCGCTGGATGAACGTAAACGGGCTCGACTCGTTAAGCATATCTGGAGATCACTAAATGACCATTCTGAACCATACGCTCGGTTTCCCTCGTGTCGGTCTGCGTCGTGAACTGAAAAAAGCACAGGAAAGCTACTGGGCAGGCAACAGCTCACAGGAAGCACTGCTGGCCGTGGGGCGCGAGCTGCGCGCTCGTCACTGGCAACAGCAGAAAGACGCGGGGGTGGATCTGCTGCCCGTGGGCGATTTCGCCTGGTACGATCATGTGCTGACCACCAGCCTGATGCTGGGCAATGTGCCGGCGCGCCATCAGAACCAGGATGGATCGGTCGATCTCGATACGCTGTTCCGTCTGGGACGTGGCCGCGCACCCAGCGGCGAGCCTGCCGCCGCCGCTGAAATGACCAAATGGTTCAACACCAACTATCACTATATGGTGCCGGAATTCACGCAAGGCCAGCAGTTCTCACTGAGCTGGACACAGCTGCTCGAGGAAGTGGACGAAGCATTGGCGCTGGGCCACCCTATCAAACCGGTGCTGCTGGGACCGGTCACTTACCTGTGGTTGGGCAAAGTCAAAGGTGAGCCGTTTGACCGCCTGTCGTTGCTGAAAGCGATTCTGCCGGTCTATCAGCAAGTGCTGGCTGAACTGCATCAGCGCGGTGTTGAATGGGTGCAGATAGATGAACCCGCGCTGGTGCTCGAGCTGCCACAGGAATGGCGTGAGGCGTTCAAGCCTGCCTACGATGCGCTGCAAGGTCATGTAAAACTGCTACTGACGACCTACTTTGACAGCATTGGTCAAAATCTCGATGTGATTAAGACGCTGCCGGTTCAAGGTTTGCACGTTGACCTGGTGCATGGCAAAGATGACATCCAGCATATTCACCAACAACTCCCCACCGACTGGCTGCTCTCAGTCGGGGTGATCAACGGCCGCAATGTCTGGCGTGCCGATCTCAGCCGCTGGTTCGATCGCCTGAAACCGCTGGTCGGGCAGCGTAAAAATCTGTGGATTGGTTCCTCCTGCTCGCTGCTGCACAGCCCGATCGATCTCAGTGTCGAAACCCGGCTCGATGCGGAAGTGAAAAGCTGGTTTGCCTTTGCTTTACAGAAGTGTGCTGAGCTGAGGTTGTTGAGCCAGGCGCTCAATAATAACGATGCGGCCTCGCTGACGGAGTGGAGCGCGCCGATTCGTGCCCGTTCTCATTCTTCGCGCGTGCATAATGCCGCAGTGGGTGCACGTCTGGCGAATATTCAGGCCAAAGACGTTGAGCGCGCCAGCCACTATGACGAACGCGCCAAAGCGCAGCGCCATCGCTTTAATCTGCCTGCCTGGCCGACCACCACAATTGGATCCTTCCCGCAAACCACCGAAATTCGCGGCCTGCGACTCGACTTCAAAAAAGGCAATATCGATGGAGGCCACTATCGCACCGGCATCGCGGAGCACATCAAGCAGGCGATTGCTGAGCAGGAACGGCTCGGGCTGGATGTGCTGGTGCACGGCGAAGCTGAGCGTAATGACATGGTGGAATACTTCGGCGAAAACCTCGATGGCTTCGTGTTTACGCAAAATGGCTGGGTGCAAAGCTATGGCTCTCGCTGTGTGAAGCCGCCGGTGATCATCGGTGATGTCAGTCGTCCGCAGCCGATTACCGTTGAGTGGGCGAAGTACGCGCAATCGCTGACTGAAAAGCCAGTGAAAGGTATGCTCACCGGCCCGGTCACGATTCTGTGCTGGTCATTCCCGCGTGAAGACGTGACGCGGGAAACCCTTGCTAAACAGATTGCACTGGCGCTGCGTGATGAAGTGGAAGACCTGGAAAAAGCCGGGATCGGGATCATTCAGATTGATGAACCCGCTCTGCGCGAAGGCTTACCATTGCACCAGTCGGATTGGGCGGCGTACCTGACCTGGGCAGTTGATGCCTTCCGCCTCAACGCGGCTGTGGCGCAGGATGAAACGCAGATCCACACGCACATGTGTTATTGCGAGTTCAATGACATCATGGATTCGATAGCGGCACTGGACGCGGACGTGATTACCATCGAAACCTCACGCTCGGATATGGAATTGCTGGATGCGTTTAAAGCGTTCGAATACCCGAACGAAATTGGGCCCGGTGTGTATGACATTCATTCCCCGAACGTACCCAGCGTAGAATGGATTGAAGATCTGCTGCACAAAGCGGCGCAAAGCATTCCGCCCGCGCGTTTATGGGTCAACCCGGACTGCGGTCTGAAAACTCGTGGCTGGAGTGAAACCCGGCAGGCGCTGGCGAACATGGTGACCGCCGCGAAAAAGCTGCGCGCAGAATCGGCGTAATCGCGATAAACAGGGGCGCCGTGCAGCGCCCCTTGTTATTACGCGTTGGGTGCAACGCCATACTGCTTAAACCAGGCCAGCATCCGTGCCCAGCCATCAGCGGCCGAGTCAGCATGGTAGCTTGGGCGATAATCGGCATTAAACGCGTGTCCCGCTTCCGGATACACCACGATCTCCGCTTTGGCATTGGCGGCGTGCAGCGCCTGACGCATCTTATCAATGCTCTCTAGCGGGATGCTCTCATCCTGACCGCCGTACAGTCCCAGCACCGGAGCGTTAAGATCGACAGCCACATCGATAGGATGTTTTTGTTGTTTGAGGGTTTTCTCACCCTCTAACCGACCATACCAGGCCGCCGCCGCCCGCACCTGCGGATTGTGCGCGGCGAACAGCCAACTGATGCGTCCGCCCCAGCAGAAGCCCGTGATTGCCATGCGACGAATATCGCCATCGTGTCGTGCGGCCCAGTTGGCAACGTGATCAAGATCGGACAGCACCTGAGAATCGGGCACCTTGCTGACCAGTTCTTTGAACAATGTCGGGATATCACTGTAGTCACCAGGATCGCCTTCACGGAAATAGAGCTCAGGTGCAACCGCCAGATAACCTTCCAGCGCCAGACGACGGCAGATATCTTTAATATGCTCGTGAACGCCAAAAATCTCCTGCACCACCAGAATCACCGGCAGCTTGCCTTCATAGGATTTGGGGCGGGCATAATAAGCTGGCAGGTTCTCTCCCTGGCTGGGAACAGACGTTTCACCGGTGTGAATAGCGTCACTGACGGTGGTAATGGTGCTGCTGGCGATGGGCTGAACGGCTGGGGCAAAGCCGCCGGCTGCTGATTTTTGTGCCATATTGTCTTCGGTTTTCATTGTTCTCTCCGTGCTAGCAAGTGCGCAATCACGTAACTATAGCCTGGCCCAGGAGCAAGGCTGACGTAGGGTTCAGAGGGATGTGTACTTATGTTCTTCTTCTCTATTAACACCGCCACCCGAACTTACGCAGTACCGCTTGTAGCAATTCGGAATTGCCGAGCTGCAATGTGTGATGAAAGTCGCATAATAATTTCCTGATAATGTAAGTTTCATTGTCGATGGTGAAATAAATCACATATTTATATGGCGCTCTGGCGTAGAGTGACACGCATATCCCTTATCTATCAGGAGTCTGTTATGGCCCAGTCTGACGTTTTCCACCTTGGTATCACTAAAGCCGATCTGAAAGGAGCCACACTGGCTATCGTTCCCGGCGATCCGGAGCGTGTGAAAAAAATCGCTGCGCTGATGGATAATCCACAGCATCTGGCTTCGCACCGTGAATTCACCACTTACCTGGCGGAAGTGGATGGCAAGCCGGTGGTGGTATGTTCTACCGGTATCGGCGGTCCATCGACCTCTATTGCGGTAGAAGAACTGGCGCAGCTCGGCGTGCGCACTTTCCTGCGTGTGGGCACCACCGGGGCGATCCAGCCGAATATCAATGTCGGCGACGTGCTGGTGACCACGGCTTCGGTGCGTCTTGACGGTGCCAGCCTGCACTTTGCGCCGATGGAGTTCCCGGCAGTGGCCGATTTCACCTGCACCACCGCGCTGGTGGCCGCAGCAGAAGCCTGCGGTGCCAAAACACACATCGGTATTACCGCTTCTTCTGACACCTTCTACCCGGGGCAGGAACGTTACGACACGTTCTCAGGACGTGTGGTGAATCGCTTCCAGGGCTCAATGCAAGAGTGGCAGCAAATGGGGGTTCTTAACTATGAGATGGAATCCGCTACACTGTTAACCATGTGCGCCAGTCAGGGGCTGCGAGCGGGCATGGTGGCGGGTGTCATCGTTAACCGTACGCAGAAAGAGATCCCGGATGCCGCGACCATGCAACAGACCGAAAGCGATGCGGTGAAAATTGTTGTAGAAGCCGCGCGTCGCTTAATTTAGTGCGCAAGGCAGCAGGTATTACGGATAAGGAATTCCCTGCTGCCATCACATTGCGCACGTTTTTCAGCTGATACTGAGAAAACAACTATGCGCAAAACGGTTTCTGCTCCGCGTCCTGCCTTTAATCCTACTCCCGCTGCTGCGCAGTCTCGTATTGAGAGCGTGGCAGCACGTTTCCGCCAGGCGATGGCGGTCTCTGATTTCCCCGTGGCACGTCAGTGCTGTGAAGAAGTTTTGCGCGTCATGCCGCAAAATATGCAGGTACTGAGTGACTATGCGCTGACGCTAATGCGCGTGGGGGAGTACAAAAAATCCTACAAAACTTATCAAAAGATCTATCAGGCATCGGCAGCGCAGCGTGCGCAGGCTTCCGACACCTGGCTCGATGGCTTAACCGAAGTATGTGGCTGGCTGGAAAAGCACGATGAAGTGGCACGTTACGGCCGCGAGTCGCTGGAGAAGTCTGACGCGATCTTTCGTCAGGGCCACACAGTGGCGTATCCCGCAGAAGCGCCGCCGTCTTTCAATCCCACGAATCCAACTGAAAATATCATCTCTTTCAGTCTGTATGGCGGCCAACCGCGCTACTGTGAAACGCTGATCAAAAATATCGACGTTGCGCGCGAGTTCTATCCCGGTTGGATGTGTCGCATCTATCTTGACGACAGCGTGCCGCAACATGTCTGGCAGCGTCTAAAGCAGCCGAATGTCCAGTTAGTGGATATGTCACATGAGAAGACCCTATTCCCGACGCTGTGGCGCTTTCTGGTGATGGATGATCCCCGCGTAAAACGTTATATCGTGCGAGATGCGGACTCCCTGCTGTCGGAGCGTGAAGTGGCGGCTGTAGAAGCCTGGCTGCAATCGCCATGCTGGTTCCATCATATGCGTGATTACTTTACGCATACCGAACTGCTGCTGGCGGGCATGTGGGGCGGCTGTCATGGCGTGTTCCATAACGTTGAGCAGCAGATACGCGACTTTATCGGCCAGTACAGCGGCAGTGAACGCTTCACCGATCAGTACTTCCTCAAAGTGGCGTTGTGGCCGACGGTGCGCGAAAGCCTGCTGAATCATGACGATATCTTCCGATTCCATCATGCCCAGGCGTGGCCCGCACACCCGCCAATTCGCTGGCAAACCGAGCGTTTTCACGTCGGCAGCAACGCAGGATATTCCAGCATGGCGGGCAAGGTGGAGAATGTTGATAACGGCTGGCAGCAGGTTGAACTCACTCACAATGGACAAAGCTGGTGCTATCCCGCCAAAGTGAAGGGCAGTGAATGGCTGTTGCCGATGCCGTTTTTCCTGATTGATGCGTGGAAAGCGGGTGATTTGACGGTGAAAGCGCTGTAAATCCTACGCCAGCTACACAACAGTCTGGACATTCATACAGTAGCGACTTACCTTTTCCCTCAGCGAAACGATCCGCGGGGGGATTATGGATCAGCAACTTATCATTAGCGGCGCACTGGCGCTGGCCGGACTGGGCCTCGGCTGGATTTTGGCCCAGTTGCGTGCCGGACACCAGTACGCCAGCTTCACTACCGAACGCCGCCTGCTGGAAGAGGCGCAACAGCGCCAGCAGCAGCAACTCGAACTGTTACAGCAGCAAATTCAGCAGCGCGAGCAAGAACTGCGGCAGCTCCATGGCACGCTTAGCGGTGCACAGGAACGGCTGCAACAGCTCGATTACTGGCGTGGTGAGAGCGAACAGCTTAGCCGGGAATTGCGTAATCAGCTGGAAGTGAACAGTGCGCAGGAAGCTGAACTGCGTGAAGTCACCATCCGTTTAGAAGAGACGCGTTTTGGCGCAGAAGAGAAGCAGCGCCTGCTCACTAACAGCGAACAGCGTCTCAGCGCACAGTTCGAGAATCTGGCCAACCGCATCTTTGAAAACAGCGGACGTCGGGTGGATGAGCAAAACCGGCAGAGCCTCAACGGGCTGATTGGTCCGCTGCGTGAACAGCTGGATGGTTTCCGTCGTCAGGTGACGGATAGCTTTGGCCAGGAAGCACGCGAACGCCATACGTTGGCCCATGAAATTCGTCAACTGCAGCAGCTTAACGCGCAAATGGCGCAGGAAGCGGTCAACCTCACCAAAGCGCTAAAAGGCGACAATAAAATCCAGGGCAACTGGGGCGAAGTGGTGCTGGCGCGGGTGCTGGAAGCTTCCGGTCTGCGTGAAGGCTACGAATACCAGACGCAGGTCAGCGTGCAGTTGGAGCAGCAGGGCAGGATGCAACCGGATGTGATCGTGCGGTTGCCGCAGGGCAAGGATGTGGTGATTGACGCCAAAATGACGCTGGTGGCTTACGAACGCTATTTCAACGCAGAAGATGAAGCCACACGTGAGCAGGCGATTCAGGAGCATGTCAACGCCATGCGCGGCCATATTCGGCTGCTGGGACGAAAAGATTATCAACAATTGCCCGGTTTACGCTCTCTGGATTATGTGTTGATGTTTATTCCGGTCGAGCCCGCGTTCTTGTTGGCGATTGATCGGCAGCCAGAGCTGATCAGCGAAGCGTTGCAGCAAAACATTATGCTGGTAAGCCCGACGACATTACTGGTGGCACTGCGCACCATCAACAACCTGTGGCGTTATGAGCACCAGAGTCGCAATGCACAACGCATCGCCGACCGAGCTACCCGGTTGTACGATAAAATGCGACTGTTTGTGGATGATATGAGCGGTATCGGTCACAGCCTCGATAAAGCGCAGCAGAGTTATCACCAGGCGATGAAAAAACTGTCAGAAGGGCGCGGCAATTTGATTGCGCAAAGCGAATCCTTCCGCGCGTTAGGTGTGGAGATTAAACGGCCGATCAATCCCCAATTGGTGGAGCAAGCGCAACCGGAAGAGGCGGGCGAAGATTGGGCGGACGATCCCGAGCCCAATGAAAATGTGGCAGATTCTTCCGCCGCTTCTCTGCGCCGCATCAACGAATAGCACGGTGGTCGCGTGCTCGCGTAGCGCGACTCTGATACACTTCGGCAAGAATTGTTTGTGGAACAGGTAAACCCGATGGCAGATGAATCACAGCAGGAAACTACCCATTTTGGCTTTCAGACCGTCGCGAAAAGCGAAAAGGCCGATAAAGTCGCGGACGTGTTTCATTCCGTAGCGGCAAAATATGACCTGATGAACGATTTGATGTCGTTTGGCATCCATCGTGTCTGGAAGCGTTTTACCATCGACAGCAGCGGCGTGCGTCGTGGTCAGCGTGTGCTGGATCTGGCCGGCGGTACCGGTGATTTGACAGCAAAATTCTCTCGCCTGGTGGGCGAGACGGGTCAGGTCGTTTTGGCTGATATCAACAGCTCGATGCTGAAGATGGGCCGCGAGAAGCTGCGCAACATGGGCGTGTCAGGCAACGTTAGCTATGTGCAGGCCAACGCCGAAGCGCTGCCGTTCCCGGATAACTATTTCGATTGCATCACCATCTCTTTCGGTTTGCGTAACGTCACCGAAAAAGAGAAGGCACTGGCCTCGATGTTCCGGGTGCTGAAACCAGGTGGACGCTTGCTGGTGCTGGAGTTTTCCAAACCGCTGCTGGAACCGCTGAGCAAAGCCTACGATACCTATTCCTTCCACATCCTGCCGCGTATTGGGCAACTGGTGGCGCAGGATGCCGAAAGCTATCGCTATCTGGCAGAATCGATTCGTATGCATCCCGACCAGGAAACCCTGAAGGCGATGATGAACGATGTGGGTTTTGAAAATACCACCTATTTCAACATGACCGGCGGTATTGTGGCGTTGCATCGCGGCTTTAAGTTCTGATTGATCATGACTTTTACCCCGCTTATCACGGGCGGCCTTGAAACCGCCCTCAATCGTGTTCTGTATCGTGATCGCAGCCTGAAAGCCGCGCGTCAGCGTCTGGTGGGTAAAGTGCTCATGCTGCGCCTGCAGGAACTGGATTTCCCGCTGGTGCTGGTGTTTAGCGAATCCCAGCTGGATGTGTTGAGTGACTGGCAAGACAGCAGCGATTGTAGTGTCAGCTTACGCCTCAGCACTTTGCCAAAACTGCGCGATCGCCAGCAGCTGACCAGTTTGATCCGCAGCGGCGAGCTGGATGTGGAAGGCGATTTACAGGTCGTGCAGCAATTCTCCGCACTGATGGATCTCGCCGAACTCGATCCGGCCGAGTATTTGGCTCCATGGATCGGCGACATTGCCGCGCAGGGTGTCAGTCAGGCCGCTCAGCAGGCGCTGAAGTTTGTGCAGCAGCAGGTGACGCGTCGGCAGGATTATCTCGGTCAGGTGCTGACGGAAGAGTGGCGTGTCGCCCCCGGCGCACTGGAGCTGGCGTGGTTCTGTGAAGAGGTTGAAGCGATGGAACGTTCGCTTAATGCGTTTGAAGCGCGTTTAGCACAGCTGGAGGCGAAATGACGCTGGGAGAAATTCGGCGCTTATACTTCATCATCAAGATCTTTCTGACTTACGGGCTTGATGAACTGATCCCCCACATGCGCATCACACTGCCGCTCCGCATCTGGCGGCGCTGCATCTTCTGGATCCCTAACAAGCACAAAAATGAATCGACGGGCGTGCGTATTCGCCTGGCGATGGAGCAGCTTGGCCCGGTCTGGATTAAATTTGGCCAAATGCTGTCAACGCGCCGCGATCTCTTCCCACCGGCCATCGCCGATGAACTGGCGGTGTTGCAGGACCGCGTGGCGCCTTTTGATGGTCTGAAAGCCCAGCAGCAGATTGAACAATCCATTGGCGGCCCTGTCGACACCTGGTTTGACGACTTTGATATTAAGCCGCTGGCTTCTGCGTCTATCGCGCAGGTGCATACGGCCACGCTGAAGTCTAACGGCCGTGACGTGGTGATCAAAGTGATTCGCCCGGACATCCTGCCGGTGATCAAAGCGGATATGAAGCTGATCTACCGTATGGCGCATTGGGTTCCTCGCCTGTTGCCGGATGGTCGTCGTCTGCGCCCGGTTGAAGTGGTGCGCGATTACGAAAAGACCCTGATTGATGAACTCAATCTGCTGCGCGAGTCGGCGAACGCTATTCAGCTGCGTCGCAACTTCGAGCAGAGCCCGATGCTGTATGTGCCGGAAGTGTTTTCAGATTACTGCAGCGAATCGATGATGGTGATGGAGCGCATTTACGGCATTCCGATTTCCGATGTGGCGACGCTGGAGAAGCATGGCGTCAACATGAAGCTGCTGGCAGAACGCGGTGTGCAGGTGTTCTTCACCCAGGTGTTCCGCGATAGCTTCTTCCATGCGGACATGCATCCCGGCAATATCTTCGTCAGCTACGACCATCCAGAAAATCCGCAGTACATCGCGATTGACTGCGGTATTGTCGGTTCGCTGAATAAAGAAGATAAGCGCTATCTGGCGGAAAACTTCATTGCCTTCTTTAATCGTGACTACCGCAAAGTGGCGGAACTGCACGTGGATTCAGGCTGGGTTCCCCCGGATACCAATGTAGAAGATTTTGAGTTCGCCATTCGTACCGTGTGTGAGCCAATTTTCGAGAAGCCGCTGGCTGAGATTTCATTTGGCCACGTGCTGCTGAACCTGTTCAACACGGCGCGTCGCTTCAATATGGAAGTGCAGCCGCAGCTGGTGCTGTTGCAGAAAACGCTGCTGTACATTGAAGGCATTGGCCGTCAGCTCTATCCTCAGCTCGACCTGTGGAAAACCGCAAAGCCGTTCCTTGAAGATTGGATCAAAGATCAAATCGGCATTCCTGCCATTCTGCGTGCGGTGAAAGAGAAGGCGCCATTCTGGGCCGAAAAACTGCCGGAGCTACCTGAACTGTTCTACGACAGCATGCGTCAGCATAAATTATTGCAGCACAGCGTCGATAAACTGGTCAGCGATATGAATGCACAGCGCACGCGCCATCACAAGGCACGTTATCTGTTTGGCGTAGGGGCTACACTGTTATTAAGTGGCACCGCAGTGCTGTTAAGTCGACCCGACTGGGATTTCTTCCCAGCGCTATTAATGGCCGCTGGCATCGTCACCTGGCTGATAGGCTGGCGCAAGACAAACTGATTGTTTGCCTGGTGCAAATCGCGTAATGTCGCAGGCTAAAGCCCGAACTCATACGGGCTTTCTGTGCGTTTCAATTCAAAGTTTTTCACAGAATATTAGAGGCATATCTCATGGGCGGTATCAGTATTTGGCAATTGTTAATCATTGCCGTCATTGTTGTTCTTCTGTTCGGTACCAATAAACTTCGTAACCTGGGTTCGGATTTAGGTTCTTCCATTCGTGGTTTCAAAAAAGCCATGGGCGATGAAGACGATAAAAAGGATCAGCCGAAAGAGCAGGACGCTGACTTTAACGCCAAGACTCTGGCAGACAAACAGCAAACCTCGGCGAGCAAAGACGACGCCCGGGACAAGTAAGGGTTAACTGTGTTCGATATTGGTTTTAGTGAACTGGTATTGGTGTTCGTTATCGGGCTGATCGTTCTTGGCCCGCAACGATTACCGGTTGCGGTGAAAACCGTCGTCGGCTGGATTCGGGCGATTCGCTCCCTGGCTGCTAACGTGCAAAACGAACTGGCGCAGGAGCTGAAACTGCAGGAATTGCAGGACAGCCTGAAAAAGGTCGAAGAGGCGGGTCGTGGCTCGCTTTCGCCGGAACTGAAAGAGTCGATGGAAGAACTGCGTAAAACCGCCGACTCGATGAAGCGTTCTGTGCAGCAGAGCATCGATATCGAGAAAGCGGAAGATGAAGCGAATACCATTCATCAGCCGTCTTCTGTATCCGCACAATCTGTCACGGCGAGCCAGCCGCCGGTTACCCCAGCGGCCGCAGAGCACCAGGCCAGCGCACCGGCTCAGGCACCTCAGACGGTAACGGCAGAGCACCAGGCCAGCGCACCGGCTCAGGCACCTCAGACGGCAACGGCAGAGCACCAGGCCAGCGCACCGGCTCAGGCACCTCAGACGGTAACGGCAGAGCACCCGGCCAGCGCACCGGCTCAGAAACCTCAACCGGTAACAGCAGAGGCTGCGGCACCTGTTAATACCGCGCAGAATGCGACGCCCACTCCCACCGTAAAAGATGAAAGATAAACATGGCCGTTGAAGATACCCAACCGCTCATCAGCCACCTGATTGAGCTGCGTAAGCGTCTGCTGAACTGCATTATTGCGGTGTTTGCTATCTTTTTGTGCCTGGTTTATTTCGCCAACGACATCTATCACTTAGTGGCTTCGCCGCTGATTAGCCAGATGCCGGCCGGTGCCAGCATGATCGCCACCGACGTGGCTTCACCGTTCTTCACCCCCATTAAGCTCACCATCATTGTTTCGGTGTTCCTTGCGGTGCCGGTGATCTTGTATCAGGTGTGGGCTTTTGTGGCGCCTGCGCTGTATCGCCATGAGCGTAAGCTAGTGATGCCGCTGCTGTTCTCCAGTACGCTGCTGTTCTACGTTGGCGTGGCTTTCGCTTACTTCATCGTGTTCCCGCTGGCGTTTGGCTTCTTCGCCAAAACCGCGCCGCAGGGCGTCACCATCGCCACCGATATCACCAATTACCTCGACTTCGTGATGACTATCTTCATGGCGTTTGGCGTGGCCTTTGAAGTGCCGATTGCGATTGTCTTGCTGTGCTGGACGGGCATTACGTCGCCAGAGGATTTGAAAAAGAAACGTCCTTACATGCTGGTTGGCGCGTTCGTTGTTGGGATGTTGCTCACACCGCCGGATGTTTTCTCGCAAACTTTGCTCGCTATTCCGATGTACTGCCTGTTTGAAGTCGGCGTATTCTTCTCCCGTTACTATGTGGGTAAAGGGCGCAAGGCGTCAGATTCAGAGGATGAGGAACAGAATACCGAATCCTGACAAAGCATCCCCGCAAGCGAGCGGGATGAGCGTTAAGAATCTAAACCGCCCACACATTGGGCGGTTTTTATTTGGGAGAAGACATGTTTGATATCGGTGTAAACCTGACCAGCACGCAATTCGCAAAAGATCGCGATCAGGTGGTTAAACGCGCGCGCGAAGCAGGCGTCACCGGCCTGCTGATTACCGGCACCAATGCGCTGGAGAGCCAGCAGGCGCGTCAGCTCGCGGCACAGCACCCAGGCTACTGCTGGTCTACAGCCGGCGTGCATCCGCATCACGCCAGTGAATGGTCGGCAGAGACGGCGAACACGTTGCGCCGTCTGGCTGAGAGTGAGCAAGTGGTGGCGATCGGTGAATGCGGCCTCGATTTTAACCGCAATCTCTCGGCGCACGACCAGCAGGAGTATGCCTTTGATGCACAGCTGGCGCTGGCAGCGGAGTTAAAACTGCCGGTGTTTCTCCACTGCCGCGAAGCGCACGATCGTTTTGTTGCGGTGCTGGAGCCGTGGCTGCCGAAATTGACGGGCGCGGTAGCACACTGTTTTACCGGCACGCGTGATGAACTGGAATCGTGTCTTGCCTTGGGTTTATCGGTGGGTATTACCGGCTGGGTGTGCGATGAGCGTCGTGGCCTGGAATTGCGTGAGATGCTGCCACTGATACCAGCCGAGCGTCTGCTGCTGGAAACCGATGCGCCTTATCTGCTACCGCGTGATATGCATCCACGGCCGCCTTCGCGTCGAAACGAGCCATGTTTCCTGCCGCATATTGTGCAGCAGGTGGCGAACTGGCGTGGGGAAGAGGCTGAAGCGCTGGGTGCGCAGGTCAATCACAACGCACGTCAGCTGTTTAAACTGGCTTAAAGCTTACGGAACTGTTTGTTGTCGACGCTGCGCATCACTTGTTTGTTGAGCAGGTTCAGCAGTAACACCGAGCGGGTTTCGCCATCAGGCTCGGCAAAAATAGCGCGCAGCCCCTCAAAAGTCCCTTCGGTGATGATCACTTCATCACCGCTTTGTGGCGTTTCTGGATCCAGCATAATTTGCGGTACATCGGTTTGCAGCGCTTCAATCACTTCGCTGGAGACCGTTGCCGGTTGCGCGCCAAAGCGCACAAAGTGGCTGACGCCGCGCGTGCTGCTAATGGTGGTGGTGTGAATCGCTTCCGGATCGAATTCGATAAACAGATAGTTGGGGAACAGCGGCTCACTCACCGTGGTGCGTTTACCGCGCACAATCTTTTCCAGAGCGATCATCGGGCTGAGGCAATTCACCTCCTGCCGCTCAAGATGCTCTTTCGCGCGCAACAGCTGTCCACGTTTGCAATAGAGTAAGTACCAGGATTCCATAACTGCTCCCAAATATTGGACGCTAAGAATAACAAACCTGTTGTCAGAGTTATAGCGCATCGGCCAGTGGAAACGCGGCTGTGAAATAAAAATCACTACGAATTTTCCGATTGGTGCGGCTTGTTAACGCTTTCTTGCAAGAAAATTGACGGCTGATGACCATCTGTATCAGACTCCTTCCCCATCTTTCGCTCTCATTTGAAAAAGGACTGGCTGATGGAACTGTTCTTATTAAGTAATGGCAAAGTGGCCGATGACGCGCCACTGCTGAGCTACGCTCACCCACAACTGCACGCAATGATCGCCCAGCGCGGTATCACCTCGGCGGTACTGGTACCCTACGCCATCATTCGCGGTGACCATGCGCAGCGTGCGCAAGACCTGTCTGACTCATTGGGTATTCAGGTGCGCACCGTACACGAGTTTGACTCCCCGGTGGCCGCAATTGACCAGGCGGAGTTAATCCTGGTGAGCGGTGGCAACACCTGGTTCCTCAATCAGATGCTGCACGAGCACGGGCTGATCGTGGCGATTCAACGTGCCGTGCGTGAGCGAGATGTGCCTTACGTCGGCTGGAGCGCCGGTTGCAATGTGGCCACGCCATCGATTCGTACCACCAACGACATGCCGGTGCGCAGCAGCGTGGTTCTGCCTGCATTAGGCCTGTTCCCGGTGCAGATTAACCCACATTACCTGGATGCTCACGTCAGCGGGCATATGGGGGAAACGCGTGATGAGCGCCTGGCGGAGTTCTGCGCCGTCAATCCACATGAGTCGGTGATCGCTCTGCGAGAAGCCAGTTTCCTGCACGTCAGTGAAAACCGCCTGCGTTACTACAGCGCGCGCGGCGAAGACTTTAAAGTGTTCCGTCATGGTGAGCCAATCGCCGCACATCACGATGTGCTGGCCATTCAATCGCTGGTGCCTTTCTCCTGTCAGCCAGCTTGAACCACAAACCACAACACGCCAGCGTGAATCAGACCTATAATGGCCAATTCACTCTGGCTGGAAGCTAACGCCGCATGAAATATCAGGATTTACGAGACTTCCTCGCGTTGCTGGAGCAGCGCGGCGAGTTAAAGCGCATCACTCAGGAGATTGATCCTGAGTTAGAGATGACCGAAATTGCCGATCGCACCCTGCGTGCCGGCGGTCCGGCGCTGCTGTTTGAGAACCCGAAAGGGTACGACATGCCCGTATTGTGTAACCTGTTTGGCACACCTAAGCGTGTGGCGATGGGCATGGGGCAGGAAGAGGTCAGCGCGCTGCGTGAAGTGGGCAAGCTGCTGGCGTTTCTGAAAGAACCCGAGCCGCCAAAAGGTTTCCGCGATCTGTTCGATAAAATGCCGCAGTTCAAACAAGTGCTGAACATGCCGACCAAGCGCCTGCGCAATGCACCGTGCCAGGAAGAGGTTTTCAGTGGTGATGATGTCGATCTATCGCGCATTCCGGTGATGAAGTGCTGGCCGGGCGATGCCGCGCCGTTGATTACCTGGGGCTTAACCGTCACGCGTGGTCCGCATAAGGAACGTCAGAATCTGGGTATTTATCGCCAGCAGGTGATCGGCAAAAACCGCGTGATCATGCGCTGGCTGTCGCATCGCGGCGGCGCGCTGGATTTTCAGGAGTGGTGCAAAGCCCATCCGGGCGAACGCTTCCCGGTGTCCGTGGCGTTGGGCGCCGATCCCGCCACGATTCTGGGCGCAGTGACGCCGGTGCCCGATACGTTGTCGGAGTATGCCTTTGCCGGTTTGTTGCGCGGTAATAAAACCGAGGTGGTGAAGTGCCTGTCTAACGATCTTGAAGTGCCAGCCAGCGCAGAGATCGTTTTAGAAGGTTACATCGAACCGGGTGACAAGGCGCCAGAAGGCCCTTACGGCGACCACACAGGCTACTACAATGAAGTAGACAGCTTCCCGGTATTTACCGTGACGCACGTAACGCAACGTCGCAACCCGATTTATCATTCAACGTATACCGGTCGTCCGCCGGATGAACCTGCGGTATTGGGTGTGGCGCTGAATGAAGTGCTGGTGCCGATTCTGATCAAGCAGTTCCCGGAAATTGTCGATTTCTACTTGCCGCCGGAAGGCTGTTCTTATCGCCTCGCGGTGGTGACGATCAAAAAGCAATATGCCGGGCATGCCAAGCGCGTAATGTTTGGCGTCTGGTCTTTCCTGCGCCAGTTTATGTATACCAAGTTTGTGATCGTATGCGATGACGACGTCAACGCACGTGACTGGAACGATGTGATTTGGGCGATCACTACGCGTATGGATCCGGCGCGCGATACCGTGATGGTGGAGAATACGCCAATTGACTATCTCGACTTCGCCTCTCCGGTTTCCGGCCTGGGCTCGAAGATGGGACTTGATGCCACCAATAAGTGGCCGGGCGAAACCACTCGCGAATGGGGTACACCGATTGTAAAAGATCCGGCGGTGACCGCGCGTATTGACGCAATTTGGGATGAGTTAGCTATCTTTGCCGAGCCGCCGCAGCGTTAAAGGCGGCAGAAAACCATAAAAAAGGGCACGTATGACGACGTTAAACTGCAAGGTGACTTCGGTCGAAGCGATTACG
Organism: Pantoea sp. SM3; assembly: GCF_000963995.1. Classification (NCBI taxonomy): domain Bacteria; kingdom Pseudomonadati; phylum Pseudomonadota; class Gammaproteobacteria; order Enterobacterales; family Erwiniaceae; genus Pantoea; species Pantoea sp. SM3. Next base: position 8,490 of record NZ_JZRD01000025.1, on the reverse strand, counting down.
GATACCGTTTACCGCGTCCGTTTAATTCCTGCGGCGGATTTTACTTTCCGTGCGGGGCAATACCTGATGGTAGTGATGGATGAGCGTGATAAGCGCCCCTTCTCACTGGCTTCAACCCCGATGGAAAAAGACATCATTGAGCTGCACATTGGCGCATCTGACCTCAATCTCTACGCGATGGCGGTGATGGATCGCATCAAAAACGATCGTCAAATCACGGTGGATATGCCGCATGGCGACGCCTGGCTGCGTGAAGATAGTGATCGCCCCATTATTCTGATCGCGGGCGGCACCGGTTTCTCCTATGCACGTTCGATTCTGCTGACGGCACTGGCGCAGCAGCCAGACCGCGATATCGCCATCTACTGGGGCGGCCGGGAATTGATGCATTTGTACGATCTGGATGAGTTGAACGCGTTGGCGGTCAAGCATCCTCATCTCAAGGTGATTCCGGTGGTGGAGCAGCCAGCAGAGGGTTGGGAAGGGCGCAGTGGTACCGTACTCACAGCGGTGATGCAGGATTACGCGACGCTCAGCGAGCACGATATCTATATTGCGGGTCGTTTCGAGATGGCGAAGATAGCGCGCGAGCGTTTCTGCGCGGAACGTGGTGCGGTTGAAGCGCAGATGTTTGGCGATGCGTTTGCCTTTATCTGAGTAAAAAAGCCCGCCCGAAAGGGCGGGAACACGTGCATCAACGTATTAAACGCGTTCGAATACCGTCGCGATGCCCTGGCCTAAGCCAATACACATGGTCGCCAGACCAAATTGCGCATCACGACGTTCCATCAGATTGAGCAGCGTCGTGCTGATACGCGCCCCCGAGCATCCGAGTGGGTGCCCCAGCGCAATCGCGCCGCCATTCAAATTCACTTTCTCATTGAGCTGATCCAGCAATCCTAAATCCTTAATGCACGGCAGTGTCTGTGCAGCAAAGGCTTCGTTAAGCTCGAACAAATCGATATCCTGCACGCTCAATCCGGCGCGTTTCAGTGCCAGTTTGCTGGCCGGCACCGGACCGTAACCCATGATGGAGGGATCACAGCCGACAACTGCCATGCTGCGGATGCGCGCACGCGGGGTCAGTCCGAGTTCGCGGGCGCGACTTTCACTCATGATTAACATGGCGGCGGCGCCATCCGAGAGTGCTGAAGAGGTGCCTGCGGTGACGGTACCGTTAACCGGGTCAAACGCGGGACGCAGCGCAGCCAATCCTTCCAGCGTGGTATCCTCACGGATGACTTCATCCGTTTCATAGCGTTTCAATACACCGTCGGCATCGTGGCCATAGGTCGGCACGATCTCACGTTTGAAATCGCCTCGCTGGGTCGCGGCCCAGGCGCGTTGATGTGAACGCAGCGCAAACGCATCCTGTTGCTCACGGGTGATGTGATGCATACGCGCCAGCATTTCTGCGGTCAACCCCATCATGCCAGCGGCTTTCGCTACTGTTCGGCCCAAGCCCGGATGGAAATCAACGCCGTGGCTCATTGGCACATGCCCCATATGTTCAACGCCGCCAATCAAACAGCTGTGCGCATCGCCCACCATAATCGCGCGCGCCGCATCGTGCAGCGCCTGCATTGACGAACCGCACAAGCGATTCACCGTGCTGGCAGGCACGCGATGCGGAATTTCTGCCAGCAGTGCCGCGTTACGCGCAATGTTGAAGCCCTGTTCCAGTGTCTGCTGCACGCATCCCCAAATGATGTCATCCAGAGAGGCCGGATCAACGCCGGGGTTGCGGCTCAGCAGCTCGCGCATCAGATGCGCCGAGAGATCTTCCGCGCGTACCTGACGAAACGCGCCGCCTTTTGAACGGCCCATCGGTGTACGTACCGCATCAACTATGACTACCTTTTCCATATTCTTTACCTCAGGCACTTTGCAGTGTTGCTTCGTCAATCGGTTGGGCTGCGGGATACCAGCTTTGGTGCTGATGCGCTTTGTGCACTAACAGTTCAGGTACCGCATACAGCGGGCCGAGTGGGGTGTAGCGTTTGGCTTGATCAACCAGATTGCTAAGGCCGAGCGTATCCATATAGCGGAAGGCGCCCCCTCGGAATGGAGGGAAACCTAATCCGTACACCAGCGCCATATCGGCTTCTGCCGGAGAGGCGATAATTTTCTCTTCCAGGCAACGCACCACTTCGTTGAGCATTGGCAACATCATGCGGTTGGCAATGTCTTCATCGCTGAACACGCGTTTCGGCTCGCAAATCGGTTCCAGCAGTGCATCAACAGCCGGATCGGTTCTCTTCTGTGCTTTGCCTTTTTTATCATGCTCCCACTGATAAAAGCCCAGGCCGTTTTTCTGACCGTAACGTTTGGCTTCAAACAGGACATCAATCGCGTCGCGGTAATCTTTTTGCATGCGGGAAGGAAAGCCTTGTGCCATCACCTGTTGCGCGTGATGAGCGGTATCAATGCCGACCACATCCAGCAACCAGGCCGGACCCATTGGCCAGCCGAACTGTTTTTCCATCACCTTATCAATCTGACGGAAGTCTGCGCCATCACGCAGCAGCAAACTAAAAGCAGCGAAATAGGGGAACAGCACGCGGTTGACAAAGAAGCCGGGGCAGTCATTCACTACGATCGGTGTTTTGCCCATCTTGCTGGCCCAGGCCACCACTTTACTGATGGTGGCTTCTGAGGTCTGCTCGCCACGAATCACCTCAACCAGCGGCATGCGCGGCACGGGATTAAAGAAGTGCATGCCGCAGAAGTTTTCTGGACGCTGCAGCGATTGCGCTAGCAGGCTAATCGGAATGGTCGACGTGTTGGAGGCGAGTACGGCATCCTCGCGCAGGTGTTGCTCGGTTTCTGCCAACACTTTGGCCTTGATTTGCGGATTCTCGACCACGGCCTCGACCACCACATCGGCACGTTCGAAACCGGCATAATCCAGCGTGGGCTGAATCGTCGTGAGGACGCTCGCCAGTTTGGCGCCGTTGATCTTGCCGCGTTCCAGTTGCTTGTTAAGAAGGTTACTGGCTTCCGTCATCCCCAGCGTCAGCGCCTGCGGATTAATATCTTTCATTTTCACCGGCACGCCTTTCCATGCCGACTGATAAGCAATCCCCCCTCCCATAATGCCTGCGCCCAACACGGCGGCCTGCTGCGGTGCACCGGCTGCGTTGCTGTGCTTTTTCGCCAGGCCTTTGACATATTGATCGTTCAGGAAGATACCGACCAGCGCGCGCGCCACATCGCTTTGTGCCAGCGGCACGAATGCAGCGGTTTCCAGTTTTAATGCATCGTCACGACTTAAACCGGCTGCCGCTTCAATGGTTTTCACCGCGGTAATAGGCGCGGGATAGTGCTTGCCTGCTGTTTGCATCACCATGCTTTTGGCAATGGTGAAGCTCATCGCCGCTTCAATCGGGCTTAATTTCAGTGGGGCCAGCTTAGGTGCCCGACGCGCCTGCCAGCTGCCTTGCGCAACCGCATCCTGCAACATAGTGAGTGCCGCAGCGCGTAGTTTTTCGCTGTTCACTACCGCATCGACCAGGCCGAGTTGCAGAGCGCTGGTGCCATCAACGTCTTTTCCTGCGGCGATGATTTCCAGTGCGCTATCAGCGCCGAGCAAACGTGGCAAGCGCACGCTGCCGCCAAAGCCTGGCATGATGCCGAGTTTGGTTTCCGGCAAGCCGATGCGGGCGCTGGGCGTCGCGACGCGGAAGTCGGTCGCCAGCACGCATTCGCAGCCGCCACCCAGCGCGTAGCCGTCAATAGCTGCAACGGTCGGCACCGGCAAATCTTCCAGACGGTTAAAGATGCTGTTCGCAAATGCCAGCCATTGGCTCAGCTTCTCTTCAGGCGCATCAAACAGCGACAGGAATTCGGTGATATCGGCACCGACAATGAATGCTGGTTTGGCCGATGTGAGCAGCAGGCCACGCAGATCGGGCTGCTGTTCCAGCACGCTGAGTGCGTCGCCCAATGAAGCGACGGTTTTAGTGTCGAGTTTGTTCACTGAACCGGGGGCATCAAAAACCAGTTCTGCAATGCCATCATCAAGCCAGTGAACTGAAAGGGTATCGCCTTGGTAGAGCATGTCCGTCTCCTGAAACCGCGAAAGGTGATCTGGTCATACCAGATGAATGGGAGTGTGGGCGGCATGTTAATTTTTTGCAAACGAGTCTTTGATTATTTGGTACGCCGATCACAGCGTGTGCAGCACGGCAACGCTGGCGTGGCTGTGCTACACTGCGGCCAATTTCGCGATATTGGAGACAAGTCCATGGATTCACTGAAAACCCTGTATCACGCGCATATCAATACGCTGCAACAGCGAGCGCAACAGGTGCTGGCACGCTTTAAGCTTGATGCGATGTTGATTCACTCTGGCGAGCTGTTAACCGTTTTCCTCGACGATCACGACTATCCGTTTAAGGTGAATCCGCAATTTAAAGCCTGGGTGCCGGTGACGCAGGTGCCCAACTGCTGGTTATGGATCGATGGTGTTAACAAGCCAAAACTGTGGTTCTACTCGCCAGTGGATTACTGGCATAACGTCGAGCCATTGCCAAACAGCTTCTGGACCCAGGATGTAGACGTTGTTGGCCTGAAAAATGCCGATGAGATTGGGCAACAGTTGCCGGCTCAGCGCAACAATGTGGCTTATATCGGACCTGTGCCATCTCGTGCCACGCAACTCGGCATTCAGAGCGATCGCGTGAATCCAAAAGGCGTTATCGACTTCCTTCATTATCATCGCAGCATTAAAACTGACTACGAACTGGCCTGTATGCGTGAGGCGCAGAAGCTTGCCGTGGCGGGGCATCGTGCGGCGAAAGAAGCCTTCTTCTCGGGGATGAGCGAGTTCGACATAAACCAGGCATATCTGACTGCGACCGGCCATCGTGATACCGACGTGCCATACGGCAATATTATCGCGCTCAACGAACATGCTGCGGTGCTGCACTACACCAAACTCGACCATCAGCCACCGGTGAAACGTCATAGCTTCCTGATTGATGCCGGTGCCGAATATCTTGGTTATGCCGCCGACCTGACGCGCAGCTATGCAGCACAAAGCAAATCGCGCTATGCCGAAATGGTGGAGGCGATGAATAAAGAAGAGTTGGCGCTGATTGCGACGTTGAAAGCGGGCGTGCGATACACCGATTATCATCTGCAAATGCATCAGCGTATCGCCCGTCTATTGCTGAAGTTCGACCTGGTGAAAGGTTTAACCGAAGAGGTGCTGGTGGCGGAAGACCTGACCGGTCCGTTTATGCCACACGGTTTGGGGCATCCGCTGGGCTTGCAGGTGCACGACGTTGCCGGCTTTATGCAAGATGACAACGGCACGCATATGGCTGCACCGTCGCAATATCCTTATCTGCGCTGTACCCGTGTGCTGGAACCGGGCATGGTGCTGACCATCGAGCCCGGTTTCTACATTATCGATTCACTGCTGGCGAAACTCCGTGGTGGTAAGTACAGCCAGTACTTTGACTGGCAGGCGATCGACGCATTGAAACCGTACGGTGGTATTCGTATCGAAGATAATGTGGTGATCCACGCTAATCGCGTTGAAAACATGACGCGCGATCTGCATCTGGCCTGATGGAGGCGTACGATATTCCCGCTGAAGCTGTGAGCCTCAGCGAGGAAACCATTAAGAAAAGCCGTTTTATCACCTATCTGGCCCATACCGATGGCGTTGAGGCGGCACGCGCTTTCGTCCAGCAGGTCAAGCAAGAACATCCTGCGGCACGCCATCACTGCTGGGCGTGGGTTGCGGGTGCGCCGGATGATTCGCAGCAGTTGGGGTTCTCCGATGACGGTGAGCCTTCCGGCACCGCAGGCAAGCCTATGCTGGCACAGCTGATGGGGAGCGGCGTGGGCGAGATTACGGCAGTGGTCGTGCGCTATTATGGCGGCATTATGTTGGGTACGGGTGGATTAGTTAAAGCGTATGGCGGTGGCGTGCAGCAGGGGCTGAAGCACCTGGCGCGTGCGCGTAAAGTGCCGATGCACTCTTTTACCCTGCAATGTGACTATGCCCAGTTAAGTGATATTGAACGTCTGTTGCAACGTTTTGACGGCATCATCGAAGAGAGCCATTATCAGGATCGTATTGCGCTACGTTTGGCGTTGCCGCATCCGCAGATCGATGGCTTTCGGCAAAACCTTTCTGATTACAGCCGGGGCGCGCTGACGCTCATCCCGCTGGACAACTAAAAGCATCTGTTTAAAGGAACGGCTGAATGCATTTTCGCGCCATTACCCGCATCGTGGGCCTGTTGGTGATTTTATTCTCGGTAACTATGATCTTGCCGGGGCTGGTGGCCTTGATTTATCGCGATGGCGCCGGACGTGCGTTTAGCCAGACATTTATGATGGCGATTGTGATTGGCTCGCTGCTGTGGTGGCCGAATCGCAAAAAGAAAACTGAGCTTAAACCGCGCGAAGGGTTTCTGATTGTCGTGCTTTTTTGGACCGTGTTGGGCAGTGTCGGTGCGATGCCCTTCATTTTTGCCGAACAGCCGCACCTTTCGGTCACTGATGCTTTCTTTGAATCCTTCTCCGGGCTGACCACTACCGGCGCGACCACGTTAGTCGGCCTCGATACCTTACCTAAAGCGATTCTGTTTTATCGTCAAATGCTGCAGTGGCTGGGCGGTATGGGGATCATCGTACTGGCCGTAGCCATCTTGCCGATTCTGGGCGTTGGCGGCATGCAGCTGTATCGCGCTGAAATGCCGGGGCCGCTGAAAGATAACAAAATGCGCCCGCGTATTGCCGAAACGGCTAAAACGTTGTGGCTCATCTATGTATTGCTTACCGTAGCGTGTGCGGTGGCGTTGTGGCTGGCAGGCATGCCAATGTTTGATGCGATAGGTCACAGCTTCTCCACCATCGCGATTGGTGGTTTCTCTACGCATGATGCGAGTATCGGCTACTTCAACAGTCCTACTATCAATACCATTGTGGCGGTGTTCCTGCTGATCTCCGGCTGTAACTATGGTCTGCACTTCTCTTTATTGAGCGGCCGTAGCCTCAAAGTTTACTGGCGCGATCCCGAATTCCGCATGTTTATTGGCGTACAGCTGACGTTAGTGCTGATCTGTACGGTAGTGCTGTGGTTCCACAACGTCTATGCCAGCGGTTGGCAAACACTGAACCAGGCCTTTTTCCAGGTGGTATCGATGGCGACAACGGCAGGATTTACCACCGATAGCATTGCGCGCTGGCCATTGTTCCTACCGGTGCTGTTGCTCTGCTCTGCTTTTATCGGCGGTATGGCGGGATCGACGGGTGGTGGATTAAAGGTCATTCGTATTTTGCTGCTGTTCAAGCAGGGTTCGCGTGAGTTGAAGCGGTTGGTGCATCCGAACGCGGTCTATACCATTAAGTTGGGTAATCGCGCGCTGCCGGAACGCATCCTTGAAGCCGTGTGGGGATTTTTCTCCGCTTATGCACTGGTGTTCTTACTCAGCATGCTGGCCATCATCGCCACGGGCGTCGATGACTTCTCCGCTTTTGCTGCTGTGGCCGCCACGCTGAACAACCTTGGGCCAGGCCTGGGCGTTGTGGCAGACAACTTCACTTCTATGAATGATGTGGCTAAGTGGATTTTGATTTTGACCATGTTGTTTGGGCGTCTTGAGGTGTTCACACTGCTGGTCCTGTTCACCCCGACTTTCTGGCGTGAATAAGAGAAACAGGATTATCTAATGAAAGCTTTAATTCTATATTCCAGCCGCGATGGGCAAACCCGCGAGATCGCGGCGCGTATTGCGCAGACATTAGCGCCGCAACAGCTGTGCGATGTGATTGATTTGCTGGAAGCGCAAAAAGTTGAGTGGGCGCAGTATGATCGCGTGCTGATTGGTGCATCGATCCGTTACGGGCATTTCCATCCAGCATTGATGAAGTTTGTCACTCAGCACAAGGCTGAGCTGCACCAGCGCGTCAGTGGCTTTTTCAGCGTCAACCTTACCGCGCGAAAAGCGGATAAATGCACGCCAGCGACTAATGCGTACACGCACAAGTTTCTCGAACAATCCCCCTGGCAGCCAGATTGCTGTGCAGTATTTGCTGGCGCGTTGCGCTACCCCCGTTATCGCTGGTTTGATCGTGTCATGATTCAACTGATTATGCGTATGACGGGCGGTGAAACGGACACCTCTAAAGAAGTGGAATACACCGATTGGAATAAAGTGGCGGTTTTTGCCCAGGATTTTGTGCAGTTACCAGGCAAATCGTTGTGAAATAGAGCGTTGTGGCTAAATTTAGGTCGAACGATCATTTTTTTGCAATAAACCCTTGTCAACTCCGAATAACTCCCTATAATGCGCCACCACTGAGACGGCAAAGCGGCAACGCAGACGGCTCAGCAGGGAGTGAAGTGATTCATCCCGCCAGATAAAACGCTGAAAAAAGTGTTTGACTCTGAAGGAGGAAAGCGTAATATACGCCACCTCGCGACAGACGGTTAACACGCTGTTCGCACTGCTCTTTAACAATTTATCA